>CACSIN010000025.1:0-300000 GCA_902705835.1 BD1-7 clade bacterium | reverse complement strand
TTGGCAGCAAACACAAGGCACGATTACGCACTTTGTTAGCTCCATGGGCACAACCGGCACGATTATGGGTAATTCACGTTACCTGAAGTCTAAAAACCCAGATATAGAAATTGTTGGCTTACAACCTGCCGACGGGGCCCAAATCCCGGGTATTCGACGCTGGCCAGAGGCGTATTTACCGAAAATTTTTGATGCCAAGCGGGTCGATCGTGTCATTGATATTGAACAGGTCGAAGCTGAAAATACCATGCGTGATCTGGCCCGCAGAGAAGGTATCTTCTGCGGGGTTTCCAGTGGCGGTGCGGTTGCCGGTGCTCTGCGTGTCGCAGAGCAGACGGAAAACGCTGTTATCGTTGCTATTATTTGTGACCGCGGTGACCGTTATCTCTCCACGGGCGTTTTTGACACTGCTCAGTGCTGACATGTTCGTCAGACAATACGATATTCTGCTGCCTGTCATCTGGTAGCCAAGGCAAGACATATGGTTCAAGTACGAGACGCTTATCCGTTGACCGAAGACGGGCAAGTAGACATTGATGGCTGGCTCGAACGATTGCCAGATCATGGTGCAGATGTGCGTTCAGGTGCGCTGCTCAAGGCTGCTGCCGAATGCGCGATGTCCGTAGAAAACACCGAAAAAGAAGGGTTGAACTTCTGGGGTGAGGGCTATAGCCGCTTCTTGACCGGTCTTGAAATGGCCGAGATTCTTGCTGATTTGAAACTGGATCAAGATACTTTGGCTGCTGCTATTCTTTACCGCAGTGTGCGTGATGGTGTTCTGTCATTGGATGCTGTTATCAATGAATTTGGCGATACAGTCGCTCACTTGATTGATGGTGTATTGCGTATGGCGTCGATCAGTGGCTCGACTGCTGCGCTTACCCAAAACAAGGTTCTGGGGCAAAAAGCGGCACAGTCTGACCATATGCGTAAAATGTTGGTCGCTATGGTTGATGATGTGCGCATGGCATTGATCAAGTTGTCGGAACGTACCTGTGCGATTCGAGCAGTAAAAAACAACGACGAGCGTCGTTACAAAGTCGCCAAAGAAGTTTTCGAAATATATTCTCCTCTGGCGCATCGTTTGGGCATTGGCCATATCAAATGGGAGCTTGAAGATTTGAGCTTCCGTTACATGGAGCCCGAAGCCTACAAACGTATCGCCAAACAACTGGATGAACGTCGTCTTGATCGGCAACAGTTCATTAATGATGTTACCGAACAACTAACTACCGAACTTGACGGTGCGCATATCGATGGCGAAGTGTTTGGTCGTGCCAAGCATATTTACAGCATCTGGCGCAAAATGCAGCGCAAAAAGATCGAATTTTCTGAAGTTTACGATATTCGAGCGGTGCGGATTTTGGTCCGTGAAGTGCGAGATTGCTACACCGTATTGGGGATTATCCATACCTTATGGAAAGCAATTCCTAACGAATTTGACGATTATATTGCTCTGCCTAAAGAGAATGGTTATCGCTCTTTGCACACAGCAGTTTTTGGCCCAGGTGCCAAAGTGCTTGAGGTGCAGATTCGCACCTACGATATGCATAATGAAGCCGAGTTTGGCGTTTGTGCACATTGGCAATATAAAGGTGCTGATGGTGCCAGTGGCACGGCAGGTGGTTACGAAGACAAAATTGCTTGGCTTAAACGTGTTATTGACGAATCAGATGACCCTGAAAGTTTGAGCTCGATTGCATCGGAATGGTCGCAAGATGCTGAGCAATCTCAAATATATGCCTTCACCCCTAAAGGTCATGTAATCGAATTACCCCATGGTGCAACCCCTTTGGATTTTGCCTATCGAGTGCATACTGAGATTGGTCATCGTTGTCGTGGAGCGAAGGTTAATGGCCGTATTGTGCCGTTAACGTACCCGCTCGAAAATGGCCAGCAGGTTGACATTCTGACCGGCAGAGAAGCAGAACCTAGCCGTGAATGGCTGCGCCCAACATTGGGGTACCTGAAAACGAACCGCGCACGCGCCAAGGTGCGCTATTGGTTCAAGCAGCGTGATCGTGATCAAAATATCCAAACTGGCCGTGTATTGTTGGAGCGTGAATTCAAACGATTGTCACTGACCAGTCTGGATTACAAAGCGGTTGCTACCCAGCTTAAGTACGATTCTGTTGAGGATATGTATGCAGCAGTTGGTGCAGGTGATTTAGGCACCGGTATTATCTTGCGGACGGCGCAAGAGCTCACGAACCAGAGTGAGGTGGATCAGCGGCAATACGAGCTGTCATCAACTTGGAAGTCTGCCAAGCCGAGTACCCGTCCACCGCAATCAGATAGCATCCGTATCGCTGGAACAGGGAATATGTTGACGACAATGGCATCGTGCTGCAAAGCCGTGCCGGGCGATCGGATTGGCGGATACGTTACCCTTGGGCGCGGTGTGTCGATTCATCGATTGGACTGTGGTCAGCTGCTTCATCTTCAGGAAAAAGAACCTGAACGCATTATTGAAGTATCGTGGGGTGATGAACCATCGTCCACTTACCCTGTAGATGTTAGCATTGAAGCCTATGACCGCTCAGGGTTACTACGGGACATCACGGCATTGTTGGCAAATGAAAAGATCAACGTATTGGCGATTAATACCTTATCTAACATGTCGAATAATACCGCAGATATGACAGTCACTGTCGAGATTACCAGCATTGAATGGCTGAGCCGTATGCTGGCCAAAATTGATCAGCTACCGAACGTTATTCGTGCCTACCGATCCGTTGGGCAATAGTGGTAGATCTCAATGTTTGTTGAACAAGCCTTATGACTAGCAATAGGATGCCCAAGATGCCTGAACAGTATTCGTTGGAGGATCTTTTGTATTTGATGTCGCGACTTCGCGACCCGGATGGCGGTTGCCCATGGGATCTCAAACAGGATTTTTTATCGATTACCGGGTCGACAGTTGAAGAAGCTTATGAGCTTGTTGATGCGATTCGCCATAACGACCGAGACCATATTGAAGAAGAGCTTGGTGATGTTCTTTTTCAAACGATTTTTTATAGCCAGCTAGCCCGTGAAAATGACTGGTTTGATTTTCATCAGGTCGTTGATGGTCTCACGCGGAAGTTGATTCGACGACATCCACATGTATTTCCTGATGGTGACTTGCAGGCGCGGTTCGATGGTGATATCGACGTTGAACAAGTACGCCGTCAGTGGGATGACATTAAGCTGGCCGAGCGCGCAGAAAAATCCCAGCACGGTTTGCTGGATGATATTCCTGATGCATTGCCTGCATTAATACGTGCCCAGAAAATGCAAAAGCGTTTGTCGTCGGTGGGATTTGATTGGGATAGCCCGTTAGCCGCTATTAGCAAACTCAAAGAAGAGCTGGCTGAATTGGAAGAAGCGATTACCAATCAAGATGCAGCGAATATCGAAGAAGAAATGGGTGATTTGCTGTTTTGTTGTGTGAATATTTCGAGACACCTTAAAGTTGACGCCGAAAAAGCGTTGGGAATGACCAATCATAAATGTGAACAACGCTTTCAATTTGTAGAAAACAACCTGCAATCGCAAGGAAAAACACCCGAAGATGCCACGTTGATGGAAATGGACGATCTTTGGGAGCAAAGCAAGCTGCAGGGGAAATTGGGGCCCCAGTAAGCATGCAGGCTTAGCGCTTGTACTAAGAATCTTCTGACTAACTCTAAAGCTAAGTGTTTTGTGACGGAGTTCGCCTGTACGTATATCCATGGAAGTTGAAAATTAGTCTTGTTTCTATCAGGGCAACCTAGTAAGGTTGCTCGTCCAAATTTTCGTGCCGGATATTCTGGCGCTAATAATCACGATGATGGAGTGTTTCGACATGCGTCTGATTTTGTTGGGTGCGCCCGGTGCAGGTAAGGGCACCCAGGCACAGTACATTACAGAAAAATATAATATCCCTCAAATTTCCACAGGGGACATGCTTCGTGCTGCAATCAAAGCAGAATCCGAGCTTGGTCTGAAGGTCAAAGGCGTTATGGCTTCAGGTGGCTTGGTATCTGACGATATCATTATTGCCTTGGTCAAAGAGCGCATTGCTCAAAGCGACTGTGAGAATGGATTTTTGTTTGATGGATTTCCTCGTACGATTCCACAAGCTGAAGCGATGGTTGAAGCGGGTGTAGAGCTGGATTACGTCGTAGAAATCGCGGTACAAGATGAAGAAATCATCAAGCGTCTTTCAGGTCGTCGTGTGCACCCTGAGTCAGGCCGTGTTTACCACATCGAATTCAACAAGCCGAAGCAAGCCGGTTTGGATGATGTTACTGGTGAAGCACTGGTTCAGCGTGAAGATGATCAGGAAGATACCGTACGCTCACGTTTGAGTATTTATCACGATCAAACTGCTCCACTGGTAGATTTTTATCAAAATCTGACAGGCGAAAACACGCCGAAATACGTGCGCGTTGAAGGTGTTGGATCAGTGGATAATATCCGTGATGCGATATTTGCTGCATTGGCATAAGCCTATCTTGCAATCACATTGCTATTGAGCGGGCATCCGTTAAATACGAATCCCACGATGGCAATCTGATAATTCAAAAAGCCCGCATTTATGCGGGCTTTTTACGTTTTAATGGTAGTGAAGAATATTGTTTCGATAAGCGTGAACGAAATGCATAGCCGCTGTGTATAGTGCCGTTAATCGTTGTCGGCTATCATGCGAGCCATAGCATTTAAGCGTTGGGTGTTCATCGCATTGTTTTCAGAAAGATAGACATATAAACGATAGCAACTTGAGCTTTTTAACTGCCTGTAAGGTAATCAAAGGAATCTCCATGTCAGATAAAGCATCGTTAGCGGTTCTTTTATGTAATCTGGGTACGCCGGAAGAGCCAACTCCAGCCGGCGTCAGACGGTTTCTAAAACCGTTTCTCAGCGATCCTCGGGTTGTTGAAGTGCCGAGACCGATCTGGATGCTGATTCTGCATGCCTTCATTTTGCCCTTTCGCCCCAAACCGGTCGCAGAAGGCTACAAAGGGATTTGGAAAGAATATGGTGGCTCACCGTTGCGCAAAATTACCCAGAGTCAGGTGGAGAAGCTCCAGCAACAGGTGTCAGAGAATTCAGTGCTGGTGGATTATGCGTTTACCTATGGTACGCCCGGTCTTGCTGAGCAAATAACACACTATCGAGATAAGGCTGAACGTATTCTGATATTGCCGTTGTACCCGCAATATTCGTGCTCGACGACCGCAGCAATATACGATCAGATCAGTAAATATAACTTAGGCCAACGCGACGTTGCCGATGTTTATGTGATTAAAGATTACTACCGACAAGCGTTGTATCGCAAAGCGTTGGCTGAATCTGTCGACGCGTTTTGGCAAAAATACGGACGGGGCGATCATTTGTTGATGTCTTATCACGGTGTGCCTCAGGCCTACGCCGACAAGGGGGATCCCTATTATCAACAGTGCCTTGATACCTCGGCCAACTTAGCTGCCGACATGCATCTTTCTGAAGGGGAGCACACCGTGAGCTTTCAGTCGCGGTTAGGCAAAGCACTGTGGTTGCAACCTTATACGGATGTTACGGTTCGCGAATTGGCTGCAAAAGGGGTTAAAACCTTGGATGTTATCTGTCCTTCGTTTTCCGTTGATTGCCTCGAGACACTGGAAGAAATCACCGAAGAAAATGGCGAATATTTTGCTGAAGCCGGCGGCAAAACCTTGCGTTTGATTCCGTGCCTGAACGATTCTGCCTCCCATATTGACATGATGGCTGCTATCATTGCGCCTTTTGTCGATGTTCAGGCTACCGGCCAAAAATAGGCGCTCATGACCCAATTGTTAGCAATCGAAACCAGTGCAGCACGCTGTTCTGTCGCTTTACAGGTAAACGATCAAATCACCGAAAGGTCGTTGAGCGGTCAACGCTCTCATACCGCATCGTTGCTCCCTTTTGTGCAAGAGCTATTGGCGGATGCAGGCATTGCGGTCAAAGACCTGGATGCCATTATCTTTTCAGCGGGCCCTGGGTCTTTTACGGGTATCCGGCTTGCTGCCTCGGTAGCTAAATCACTTGCGTATGCAGCCGATATCCCCGTTGTCGCCGTCAGCTCTCTGGCGGTGTTAGCTCAAGGTGGTTATCGATGTCACCAACTGTCAAACTGCGGTGTTGTTAGTGATGCGCGTATGGATGAGCTGTATTTGGGGCACTATGCGCTAGAGGCGTCACCGGCAGGCCCTGTGATGGTGGCTAAAAGTGCCGATGATCTCGTTAAGATTGCCGGTGCCGATGTGCCTGATCTCGATACTTGGGTGACGAATGATACAGCCGCTTTGTCGGCTATTGATGTTGTGGCGCACCTGAGTTTAGAGGAAGTGATTCCCTCAGCTATCGATGCTCTGGTACTTGGCCATTATGCGCTGCTTAATGGTGACACTTCGACAGCCTTGGACGCCGAGGCGATCTACCTACGCGGCAAAAGCGGCTGGAAGACTACCGCTGAACAAGGCCGCCCTGCCAAATAAATTCGATTGTTTGCCTGGCTAATCGCTTTTGCATGATTGTGATGTCTGTTAGGTCTATTGTGTTGTAAGGAATTTCATGGATACATTGCAAGTCATTCTTCTATCGTTGATTCAAGGGATTACGGAATTCCTGCCGATTTCCAGCTCTGCGCATCTTATCTTGCCGTCGCAATTGCTTGGCTGGACAGATCAAGGTCTGGCATTTGATGTGGCAGTGCATTTTGGTTCTTTGATTGCCGTCATGGCGTATTTTCGTGCAGATATCCAACGTATGCTGGTAGCCTGGACAGGCCATGTCATTCATCGCCGTGCTAGTGAAGATGCTGAGTTGGCTTGGTATGTCATATTGGCAACGATTCCCGCTGTCGTCTTCGGGCTGATTCTCAACATATTTGGTGAAAACCTGTTTCGGCATCTCTGGATCATCGCCGCTACGACCATCGGCTTTGGTATCTTACTCGGTGTTGCCGATCGAATGTATGAGAGGCATCCGGCTAAAGATAATCGATTAACACTTAAGCGTGCAATGATCATCGGTTTTGCGCAGCCATTGGCGTTGATTCCGGGCACCTCTCGCTCAGGTATCACAATGACGGCCGCGTTAATGTTGGGTCTTAGCCGTGACCTTTCTGCGCGTTTTTCGTTCTTGTTATCGATTCCTTTAATCTTGGCTGCCAGCTTGTTGAAAACCAAAGATCTGATCGAATCCAGTGCGGCTGTTGATTGGCAAACGCTGGGTTTGGGTGTTGTTGTGTCGGCTCTTAGCGCCTATGCCTGCATACACTTCTTTTTGAATGCGATTAACCGCATGGGCTTCATGCCTTTTGTTATCTACCGCTTAGTATTAGGTGTTTTTTTGTTGTTCGTGATTTTCTGAGGTTACTCATTTGGATCCGTTAACCGGTAACGTCACTCGCCGCTTTTTCAGCTATGCCGTTCCTACGGTGTTGGGAATGCTAGCGATGTCGTCTGCTGGAATTGTTGACGGTATGTTTTTGGGTAACTTTGTTGGCGCCAATGCCATTGCTGCGGTCAATATTGTTTTGCCGGTGTTTTCCTTGATGATGGGTTTAACGCTGATGGTGAATGTCGGCAGTACGGTGATCGCCGGAGAATTGCTTGGCCGTAATGAGTCGCAGGCTGCTAGTCGAATATTCTCGCAAACCATAGTGTTGGTGACTCTTCTAGCCGTGATATTCGTCACCGCCATTATGTTCGCTCTAGAACCGGTAATACGGTTGCTGGGTGCCAATGAGCAACTTGTGGGAATTACAGCGCAGTATCTTCGCATCATTATGTTGTCGATGCCTGCCTATATGTTAGGCATATGCCTCTACTACTTTGTGCGCTTAGACGGGCGGCCTAAACTTGCGTCCGTTGCCTTACTGTTGAGTGCAATCGTAAATATTGTGTTAGATGCGTTACTTGTGGGCTGGCTGCAATGGGGTATTGAAGGCGCTGCCTATGCGACTGCGGCATCGTATGTGATCTTGGCCGCTGTGCTTGTGATACATTTTATTGCCGGTAAGGGGCAGCTCAGATGGTGTTCGCCGATGGGAGGCTGGCGTCGCACTATAGCTGCCTCGGGCAATGGCCTGTCAGAATTTGTGAATGAGCTTTCAGTGGGGGCAACTACACTGATTTTTAATTGGGTGATGGTGGAGCGATTCGGCACGCAGGGGGTTGCTGCATTTGCGGTTGTCAATTACATCGTCTGGATCTCCATGATGATCCTGTTTGGTGTCAGTGATTCGCTACCTCCAATGATGAGTAAAAACTTCGGTGCCGGGCGTATGGATCGTGTGCGAAGTTTGCTGCGGGTTGGATTGGTAACGGTGTCGACTATTGGCGTGCTGGTGATTGTTGTGTTGTTGACTGTGCCAGAGGCTTTAGTTGATCTCTTCCTGAAAGACGATGCGGTTACCACGCGCCAGATCGCCCTCGAGTTTATTCATTGGTATTGGCCAGCGTTTCTCTTCAGTGGTGCTGCGATTTGTATCTCCGCTTACCTCACAGCATTGCAAAAACCACTGCCATCAGCGGCGATCGCCATTAGTCGATCATTTATTTTGCCATGTGTGTTTGTTGTCGCGTTGCCCCTTATTTGGGGCAATGCGGGGGTATTTCTTGCTATCCCCCTAGCTGAAGCCTGTACGTCTGTTCTCGCCATCATCCTTATGATGCGTGTTTCTTCAACTGTCCGTTGAATCATCATCGTTCACGACACTTTGAATAACCGCCATCATAAAGGCGGTACTGGTGCCAAATAAAATCAGTCCGCCCATGGCTTCAAAAGTGCTTAGGATCTGCCATTCAGGGGATAGCGTAATGTCTCCATATCCCAATGTCGTCGCCGTAACTACAGAGAAATAGAGCGCGCGTTCGATCGATTCAAACTGCTCCAGATGAATGTAAACCACGGCCCAGGCCCACGCTTCAGCGGTATGTACTAACAGAATAATAACGACGGTGGATGAAAAAATAGCGGAATATTTGGTCACCATCCATGCGGTTCTAAAGCGAACATTCAGATATTTCAGCAACTTCACCAATAACACCAATGCCGTGACGTGAATCATAACGGTAAACAGCACAATCAAGGTGCCGAGGATTAACTGGCCGTTGAAAGATGCTTCGTGTATGAACGAGATCAATGTTGCTTCCCCTGAAATACTGAACGAAATGTGTGTGGTTGATTATTCATGACTCGTCAGGATAACGATTTATTGCTGTGGTTGTTAGACCTATAAAACTTATGTTCTAATAGCGAGTAGTTATTTATTAACACGGATTGTTAAGCATGTTTGAAGGATTAAGCAAGCTTGATCATAGGGTCAATTACTACGTTTTACTCTGTGCTCTGCTCTCAGTGCTCTCGGGCTCTTTCATTTTATTACATGGTAGTGGTGCCTCAATCGACGGCGCGAGTTTTGTCGACTCGATCGTGTGCCTGGCTAGCTTAGTCTATCGAATACCCATGGGAGATGTCGCTCTTTGGCGCAGCCTTGTTGCTTTCCACGGTGATCTTTTATCGCTAGGTTTCTTTTCTATCGCACTTTTTGTGTCTTACGCTGGCTTGTATTCCGTAGGTAGACTTTATCAGTACTTTTTTTCGCCTGCCATGGTTTCACTACCTCCAGTAGCTATTCCTCTGATTGCCGCTGCACAAGCGGTTCCGTTTGTTGGGCCAGCATTATTACTGTTCGGTGGATTGCAAAAACTCCACTGGCGAAATGTGTGGCCATGGCTGTTGGTTGTGGCGACTCTTCAAAGCATGGCTTTTGTTTTGTTCGCAGAAACTGCCAATGCGGCAATATTCATTGTGGTCAATATGAGTGTTGCTGGAGTCATTTTCTGGATGGCGAACACAGCAGTCTCGATTTTCCGTCGTCGAACCCATGCCGAGCGTTATATCGGCAGTTATCAGGGCTCGCGATTTCCCGTTGTGTTTTGTGACCACGGGGCTGAGCAGGCCGTTGATGCGCTGAGTAGTTTTTTGAATGGTGTGCAGGCCACGCATCAGGTTGCTGTGTGTGTGGATCGAGGCTTTGTCATGCAACAATCTGACAAAGTTGATTTGCTGATGCAACAATTGAATGAACTTCAAAAACGCCGTAGACGGATGCAGTTAGTCGAGGCCCCAATTCTTATTACTGGCGGCGAAGACAATAAAAATACACAAATGACTGAGCAGATCTTCCAACAACTCATGGATGCAGGTGTATCGAAAGATGGTATCTTAGTGGTTCTAGGTGGTGGGTGCTTGCAGGATCTAATGGGCTTTGTCGCAGCCAGTTTTCGTGGTGGGCTTCAGGTGGTGAGAATACCAACCACCGTGCGTTCGCAGATTGCATCGCCGGTGGTAGTCTCCTGCGGTGTGAATGCGTTTCATCAACGCAACTTGCTTGGTGCCTTACACGTACCCTCTGCAGTGGTTATCGATCCGTGTTTCACAGCTTCGCTTCCGCATCGAGATCGTCGTGCGGGTATTGCGGAGGCCGTCAAAGTCGCTTTGGCCTATGATCGGGAGTTTTTTCAGTGGATAGAAGCTCACGCGGAAAGTTTTCAAACGCCCAACGATGAGGGGTTGCACGCTTTGATTAATCGGGCCGCACAAATCAATATTTGTCAGCGTGATGCTAGTAGCGAACCCGATGCGTTTTGTTCCGGTGCTGGGTTGGGGTTGTGGGCAGCCAATAAATTGGAGGCGATGAATCGCGACATGCGTTATGGCGAAGCCCTAGCGCTGGGGTTATCGATTGATGCCGCTTATGCGATGTCTGCAGGTTTTTTGCAGAAACAAAAACTTGAGCGGATACTGACGCTTCTAGAAACGCTGGGGTTTGACTGTTGGCATGCAAGCGCGAGCCAACGAACAGCCGATGGGCAGTGGGTGATTTATGGTGGCGTCGAGGAATACACACGTTGCCATGCCGACGAGCGGGTGCCCGTGATTGTTAATTTGGGAGAGATTGTATCGATTGATGTTATTGATCGAGGATTGCTGATGCAGGCAACAGATTACCTCCGCAGCCGATATAAAAACCGCAATAAGGCGTCCGCAGCGATGCTGAAAACCGGCTAAACGCGGGTTGCTACTCATTTTCAACCATGTGGTGCCTGGAAAAATTGCGCTATTATGTGGGGACAACCCCATTTATTAAGTAGCTGAGCTATGTCGGAACAGAAAAAGCCGAACTTTGTTTTCTCCACTATCGGCATCATTATTCTTATTGCGCTGATCTATCATTACACTGCAGCGTATTTGGAACGACAAGAAACTCATGTAGTAGAAGACATTGAACAGAAGATTGATCGCGACATGGTGCGTGATATGGAGCCGCCAAAGAAGAAGAGTAGCGATTCGTCAGCGTCACAGTGAATACACTGAGACAGGTTGAAAGAGCCACTGGCAGCCTTTATTCAATACTTAGGGTCTGCGAGCAGGGTTCACGATTTTGAGAAGTACCTTAGCTGTCGTTAGTGTTTGTGTTAGGTGTATGTTGATTTAAGCAAAGCCAGCCAACAGAAGGATTTGTTATGCAATTTGGTCTTCGTCAATTTGATCTCTGGCGTTTATCCGCAGTGTCTCCCAAATTAGGTATTCTAGGGGTGCTGCTCTGCGCGATATTTGCGCTATCTGCGTGTACCGAAAAAGAAAAGGAAGCGCTCGAAGAAGCGTTGTTGAATCCGTCGCCGGGGAAAAGCAACGAAAAAAATGGCGCAGGGTTCAGTGGTATCGAATCGTTGGAAACCGAGGATGCCAACTTTAACCGCCATATCTACCCCACCGGTGGTATTCACAATGACAAAGGCTGTGGCGAATCGCCGTGTTTGTTTTTGCGACCTGCGCAAGCGCCCGAAGATCCGATCTTTCCCGATTGGTGGACCACTGAATGGACGATGTATCGGGTCCACAGTAATTATCAGAATAATCCTCCGCCATATACATCACCGCCTGAACGCCTGAAGTCCGATGATTTTGAATCGTCTACCGGAAAAAGTTGGTACGACTCAACTTATGTACCGCGTCACCATGATGGCACTCGGTCAAACTTCGGTGCGTTTATGCAGCATTTTGAAAAGAAATGTTTGCCGTTATTCAAAGGAAGTAATGACTATTCTTGCTCCTTTGTCTCTCTAGGCAATAAGACGTATTTAATTCGTTACGATGATCGGCCCGATGAAACCCCCAAGTGTTGTTTGTTTTCGCCGATGAATCATCCACCCCGCCTCGATTTTGTGAAACATCTGGAGTATGACATTCGTCGTAGTCAGATGCTGGGTGGCACTGTCGATGTTTACACACGGTTATTCGGAAAAAAAGCCGAAAGCCTGTTAGGTTATGTGTTTGAGAAAGAATCACGGCCCGACAGCTTTGATGAGCGTGCAGAGCCCTACAGACATCCGCACTCGATGTTTTTCACCGGTTCTACCGCGAAACCAGTACCGGATGCGCCGATTGTCAGTATCAATTACAACAACTTTAGAATGGAGAAACCTGCGCCGTCAGAAACGTGGGACATTGTTGGCAAAACGTGCCCGAAAAAACCAGAGTGGTGCTGCCTCTATGGTAGTGACTGTAATAAAATACCAGCTAGCCGTCGAAGTTCTCGACCGGCCAAGGCGGCAGAGTGACTCAGAATAGTAACTCTGCACAGTAACCTAGCAGAGGACCCGGGGTAGTTAACAATAAAAGGATGTAATTATGCCAAACAAGCTGACTGCGATATTTTGTGGGGATGCGCTGGAATACATGGAGTCATCGGTGCTCGAGATGGGGGATGAGTTTGTAAGCCCTAAAGCGCTGGTAATTGTTGATGATTATTGGGCAATGTGTGCGAGGAATCAGGCATTAGTGAAGCTCAGTCATTGCATGTCATGCATCAAGAGTACGCCTCAATAGGATGTTGCTTTTATCTCTGCTCTGGCGGTTTTCGGCAAATAGGCTTATCATTAACACTGTTTGAATAAACAGTGTTGTTTATGCGCCTTTTTATTGCTGAAAAGCCGAGCATGGGTAGAGCCATCGCCGATGCCTTGCCAAAACCCCTTCAACGAAAAGATGGATATATTGTGGCGGGTAATGGCGATACTGTTAGTTGGTGCATCGGTCACCTGCTCGAACAAGCCGAGCCCGATGCCTACGCCCCCCATTATAAAAAATGGCGGTTGGAAGACCTGCCTATTGTTCCTACTCAATGGAAACTTCGCCCCAAACCCAAGACTCGAAAGCAACTCAATGTACTGAAAGCCCTGATACCCAAGGCGACTGAAATTGTTCACGCTGGCGATCCTGATCGTGAAGGGCAGCTACTGGTGGATGAGGTCATTGATTTTTTGCACCCGCCATCCCACATCAAACGTGATGCCAAGCGATTGTTAATCAGTGATTTAAATCCTGCCGCGATTCGAACAGCGCTGGATAAGCTGCATAGCAACCGGGATTTTATTCCGCTGTCTGTCTCCGCATTGGCTCGCACTCGGGCAGATTGGCTGTACGGCATGAATATGACCCGCATGTGCACGCTATTTGGGCAGGGGCAAGGTTATCAGGGCGTGCTGTCAGTAGGGCGTGTCCAAACACCGGTGCTTGGCTTGGTTGTTGAAAGAGATCGTCAGATAGAGGCATTTCAACCACACCCGTTTTATGAAGTCTGGGCGCAAGTAAAAACCACCAAAAATGAAAATTTTGAGGCACGTTGGTTGCCGTCTGAAACCTGCGATCCTTGGCGTGATGATGAGGGGCGTATGTTGTCGCGGCCACTGTGCGAAAATGTTATTCGCCGTATCTCGGGTAAGGAAGGGCAAGTCGTTAAGGCGGGCGATAAAGTTGGCCAACAAGGACCGCCATTGCCCTACAATTTATCCAGCTTGCAGATCGACGCAAGCAAGCGCTTCGGCATGAGTGCAAAGCAGGTTTTGGATACTTGTCAGGCATTGTATGAAAAACACAAGCTGATTACGTACCCAAGATCGGACTGTCGTTATCTGCCAGAAGCCCATCATCGAGAAGCCACAGCTATTACGAGCGCCATACCTACGTTCGCGACTGATCTCGCACGTGCCGCACAAGATGCCGATACCAAGCAGCGAAGCAAAGCCTGGAATGACAAAAAAGTCAGTGCTCACCACGCCATTATTCCAACGGCTAAAACGTCTGCGGGCCATTTATCGCGCGAAGAAACGGGTGTGTACACACTGATTGCTCGTCAGTACTTATTGCAGTTTTATCCAGCCTGGAAATACTCAGATCGTGAAATTTTGCTAACTATCGAGGGGGGAGAGTTTCAGGCGAAATCTCGTCAAACCCTTGATGCTGGTTGGAAAAAGCTGCTGGAAGACCCGAGCTATGGCGGGCGAGCACGAAAGGCTGATGCTCAGGCTGATGGAGCTTCAGCGGAGAATGATGCGGCTAGCCAACGTTTACCTGCGCTATCGGTGGGTGAATCTGTTGATTGCACCGGTGCGCGTTTGCTGGAAAAACAAACACACCCTCCGAAACCCTTTACAACTGCGACATTGTTGGCGGCGATGACAGGCATTGCCCGATTTGTTGCCAACCCCGAGATCAAAAAAGTTCTGAAGGAAACCGATGGGATTGGTACTGAAGCAACGAGAGCGCAAATTATTGAGTTGCTGTTTGATCGTGGCTTTTTGGTGTATCAAGGCAAACAAATTCGATCGACAGAAACCGGTAGGGCATTGATCAGCAGTTTGCCGGAGTTAGCTGCGTCGGCTGATCTTACCGCACATTGGGAATCCAGGCTTGGCGGTATGGCTGAACGTCAGGTGAAATATAACGAGTTTATGCAGGCGATGCAGGCTGAGCTTGGCGAAGTCATGGGGCAGGTTCAAAGCTCGGCATTTATGCATTTACGAGGCAAGGGCACTGCGTCTTTTCGCAAACGCAAAAAGTCGGGGGCGGGAAAGAAATCAGCATCGACTGCGGCGGCTAAAAAAACGTCTACACGGAGTAAAAAAGGATGAGACATTAAAAACGAATCGGTTTAAGAGCCTATATGCGGGCTTGTTTCACCCGCTCCCTCAAAATTCCCGCATCTGACGATGATTTGATCGAATGATTGCAGCCCCCTTCGATAGTGGCGGGCTAAATAATCGTTAGTGCAGCTTCGGCTGAATAGGAAGGCTAGCGGTAATTTCAGATTCAGCATCCAGCAGTGTGTCTAATCGAGCCTGAACCACGTCACTAGGAAAGTACAACTCAGCGAGCTCACAAAATAGCGCGAAATGACGTTTCTCGCTGCTGGCAATCGCTTTGTACATTTGTTTCAGTTGGCCTGGCTCCAGCGCATCGGCAATCAATCCAAAGCGTTCCGCGCCTCGGGCTTCAATGATGGCACCGCAGAGCAGGCGATCGAGAAAATAAGCCTCTGAGCCTTTGCGGATGTGTTTACGAAAGGCATTCACATAGGCATCTTTTTCATCTGCCCCCAACGTTAACCCGCGTTGATGGATGACTTTTATCACTTCTTTGTAATGGACCAGCTCTTCAACGGCTAGGTCTGCCATTTCATCCACAAGTTCTGTTCGATCCGGGTAGTGAGAGATCATGGATATTGCCATGCCGGATGCTTTTTTTTCGGCAGCAGCATGATCAAGTAGAAACGTATCAAAGTCGTTCATGACACACTGCACCCAGGCAGGTGATGTGCGAAAGCGCAAAGGAAAGTCGTTTGTCATAGGTGTTTTGTGATCCCAATATCGATATTCAGCAGCGGCGAGTATATCAGCAACCCGTGATGAAGGCCTGCTCCAGAAAAATTTGTCATCTGCAGGTAGAACCGTTACGAATTTCGGTTGCCGAAAGATGAATGAAGGGTTTTCGTCAGCTGATCAGGTGTGCGGTTACTCAGACAATCTGACATCGTGGGTTAATTAATCACACCAGTACGATTATACTAGCGCGCTGGAATAAAATAATTTGCAGGTGAGACGAATGATCATCAAACCCAAAGTGCGCGGTTTTATGTGTACAACAGCCCATCCAGTGGGTTGTGAGGCGCATGTTAAAGAACAGATTGACTATGTGGAAGCGCAGGGCACGATTGAAAATGGCCCTAAAAAAGTCCTAGTTCTAGGGTCATCTACAGGCTACGGACTAGCATCACGGATTTCAGCCGCCTTTGGAAGCGATGCCGCGACGATCGGTGTTTTCTTTGAAAAAGAAGGCTCGGAACGTAAGCCTGGAACAGCAGGTTGGTATAACTCTGCCGCATTTCATAAATATGCTGAACAGAAAGGTGTGTACGCCAAGAGTATTAACGGTGATGCCTTTACCCATGAAATGAAGCAAAAGGTAATTGATCTTATTAAACAAGATCTTGGGCAAGTGGATCTGGTGGTATACAGCCTTGCTGCCCCACGTCGTCAACACCCGGATACGGGTGAACTGCATAAGTCGACACTTAAGCCAATCTCAGGTGATGTAACAGCGACCACGCTGGATACCGACAAAAAACAAGTTAAAAGTGTATCGTTGGAAAAAGCCAATCAGCAAGAAATCGATGACACTGTTGCGGTCATGGGCGGTGAAGATTGGCAGATGTGGGTTGACGCGTTGGATGAAGCTGGCGTATTGGCTGATGGTTGCCAAACAACGGCTTATACCTACATTGGTGATCAGATTACCCACTCAATTTATTGGGATGGCACGATCGGTGCAGCCAAAAAAGACTTGGATAAGCGTGTTAAAGAAATTCGTGAAAAGCTTGCGAGTAAGGGCGGTCGTGCCTATGTCTCCGTGCTGAAAGCTGTCGTAACGCAAGCAAGTTCAGCGATTCCTATCATGCCGTTGTATCTAGCGCTATTGTTCCGCGTTATGAAAGAACAGGGGATTCACGAGGGGTGTATCGAGCAGGTTTACGGGTTATTCAAAGATAGCTTGTATGTCGACACCCCTGAAATGGATGACGAAACACGCTTGCGCGCCGATGGCAAAGAACTGCGTCCGGAAGTGCAACGTGCCGTTGAAGAGTTGTGGCCTCAAGTAACCAGCGATAACATTGATGAATTGACTGATTTTTCCGGCTATCAGGAAGAATTCCTGAAACTATTCGGCTTTGGTGTAGATGGCGTTGATTACGCTGCGGATGTAGACTCGATTGTCGCCATCGACCAGTTGGTTGATGCCTAAACGCAGCGATATTTATCCTGATGGTTTTGACTGTGGTTGAAATCATCAGGGTATTTATCAGATTTCCAAAAATCTAACGTATCACCATTGCCGTTTCCATAAAGTTGAGACTATGCTCAAGCGAGTTTTAGCTTCGATGCGGTGATTATGAACCACTCCATGCTATATGACGCAAACTTCGAAGACGGCCCGGTCCAGCTAGGCCGTTATTTATCACGTATTACTGCTCCTAACCCTAGTCCGATGACTGGGGGTGGCACTAACACGTATCTTATTGGTCGCCGAGACAAGTACATAATTGTCGACCCCGGGCCAAGTATCGATTCTCATATCGAAGCGATTCTTCGTGCTGTTGGCGGTGCTGATAATATAGGCTTGATCTTATTGACGCATATGCATGCGGATCATAGTCCGGCCGCAGTGCCACTGGCCGAATTATCCGGTGCGCCGATTTATGGCCGCTCGCCGGCTAATGATGATTATCAAGATAATTCCTGCCAGCTGGCTGAAGAGTTGCTTCACGATCAGCGGATTGTTTTTGATGGTCTCAGCGTGCGCGCTATTCATACGCCGGGTCATGTGAATAATCATGTGTGTTTTCTGCTTGAAGACGAAGGCATATTGATGACCGGCGACCACATTATGCAAGGATCGACGGTTGTGATTATTCCACCACATGGTGATATGAAAGATTACATTGATTCACTGCGTCTGCTGAAAAACTACCCACTTACTGGTCTTGCTCCCGGCCATGGCGAGCTGATTTCGGCACCCAAGAAAGAAATACAGGGGATTATCGAACATCGTTTGAGGCGCGAAAACAAGGTTGTTGACCGTATTGAAAGATTAGGTGAGCCCGTTAGCCTCGAACAGTTGACGTTAACCGTATACGATGATGTTGATGAATCCCTGCACCCTATTGCGCAGCTATCGCTGCAGGCACATTTACTGAAACTCGAACGTGAGCAGCGTGTGCTTCATCGGAACAAGTTATGGCATTGGCTCGGTTAAAAGCCAAAAAATTAACTTGAACACCCGCATATATATGCAATAATGCTGAACATATATACAGTATTTTGAAGTGTGCCACGCGGAAGTGCAGATCTAACTAATAGCAGCTCCGTTGCAGCAGACGAATATCGGCCAGCACGTAATTATTGATCAGGTGAAACTATGGACGACAATAAACAACGCGCGCTTGATGCGGCAATGTCTCAAATCGAACGCCAGTTTGGTAAAGGCACCGTCATGCGCATGGGTGACAAAAAAGCCGAAGCCATTCCGTCAATCTCGACGGGCTCTTTGGGCTTGGACATTGCTTTGGGCATAGGTGGTTTGCCAAAAGGCCGTATTATCGAAATATATGGCCCTGAGTCTTCAGGTAAAACTACGCTGACTCTGCAGGCTATTGCTCAGTGTCAAAAAGCCGGTGGTACTGCTGCATTTATTGATGCTGAGCATGCGTTAGATCCAATTTACGCTCAAGCATTGGGTGTTAACTTGGACGAATTGATTGTTTCTCAGCCTGATACGGGTGAGCAGGCGTTGGAGGTTACCGATATGTTGGTACGCTCTGGTGCTGTTGATCTGGTGGTTATCGATTCGGTGGCCGCATTAACACCCAAGGCGGAAATCGACGGCGATATGGGCGACTCCCATATGGGCTTGCAAGCACGTTTGATGTCGCAAGCACTGCGTAAGATTACTGGCGGTGTTAGCCGCACCAATACGATGGTGATTTTTATCAACCAGATTCGTATGAAAATTGGTGTTATGTTTGGCAGTCCAGAAACGACAACCGGTGGTAATGCACTGAAGTTTTACTGCTCTGTGCGTTTGGATATTCGTCGAATTGGCTCAATTAAAGACGGTGATGAGATTGTCGGTAATGAAACTCGTGTCAAAATCGTCAAAAACAAAGTGGCACCCCCATTCAAGCAAACTGAGTTTGTTATCGCATTCGGCAAAGGTGTTGATCGGATGGGCGAGATTATCGACTTGGGTGTGAAACAAGGGCTTATTGATAAAGCCGGTTCTTGGTATAGCTATCAAGGTAATAAAATTGGGCAGGGCAAAACGAATGTGTCCAAATATCTTGGTGAGAATGATGGAATTGCGGAAGAGATTGAATCTCAGATTCGAAAGCAGCTATTACCTGAGCATTTGACAGCGGATATTGAAGTTGAAAAGGCGGTTCCCGAAAAAGGTTAATTCAACACAGCAAATGCCTCAAGAGGAGCGATCGTCAGAGATTTTTGCTGAGCTTGAGGCATCTTTGCCAGACGAATCTCCTGCTGACGTTGCAAAAAACTGTCGCCGAGCAGCCATGAACTTGCTTGCTCGCCGAGAGCATAGCGTCAAAGAATTGGATCGAAAGCTCAGGGAGCGCTTTCCTCATACTGAAATTCGACAAGAAGCTTTGCTGAAACTGACGTGTGAAGGATTGCAATCTGATCGCCGATTTTCAGAGAACTACTGGCGTTGGCGTGCTGGCAAAGGGTTTGGCCCGCTGCGTATTCGTCAGGAGTTGCAGCAGCGCGGTGTTGACGATAGTGATATCTCACATGGGCGCGAAGAGGCAGGCATCGACTGGCACGCCATGATTTATCGTCAATTCGAGAAAAAATATGATGGGGTCGCGCCATCATCTATCGAAGAAAAAGCGCGTTATGTACGTTTTTTTCAATATCGAGGCTTTTCTTCTGATTTGATTCGAGATCTTTTTTAGATTCAGCTCAACTATTAAATCGGTAGTTGGAGCGCGCCCATTGTTGAGGTGGGGTGAGTGAATAGAGCGTTTCACTCATTCTGATGCTTGAGTTAGCCTTGCTTTCCAGCTTTCCAGCTTTCCAGCTTTCCAGCTTTCCAGCTTTCCAGCTTTCCAGCTCTTGCAGTTATTTTGAGAATAAACTGCAGATGCAGTGATTACGATGTTGAAGGATCATCGTTATCGGATTGTGAGGAAGGGTCGTTAATCGTCTGTTGCTTATGTTCGTTCGGTGTTTCCTGCCAGTGATTTTCCATCAGCATGGTTTCTAAAGGTTTACGTGTATCCCACCCTTCTGTTTCGAGCATGGGTTTGTCGTAAAAATCGGTGACCTGGCCAATGCATAATATAGCAATGGCTTCTGCGCCTTCCGGTAAGTTCAGCAGCGCAGAAAGACGTGCCGGCTGAAAGATAGATACCCACCCCATGCCGATACCTTCGGCGCGTGCTGCCAGCCACATATTTTGAATGGCGCAAGATGCGGATGCCAGGTCCATTTGAGGTAGTGTACGTCGGCCAAAAATATAGTCTTCACGATGATTTGTTAGGCATACAACCAATACTTCTGCACAGTCGTTGAGCCCTTCGACTTTTAGGCGCATAAATTCATCTTCGCGGGTATCCAGCGCTTTGGCTGTGGCAATACGCTCTTCTTCAACGACGGCTTTCAGTTGTGTTCGAACGCTGCTATCGGTGATGCGAATAAAGCGCCAAGGCTGCATAAAGCCAACAGAAGGTGCTGCATGTGCTGCGTGAAGAAGGCGGTTGAGAGTGCCTTCGGGCAATGCTCCAGGTACAAAATGTCGCATGTCTCTACGCGCAAAAATGGCGCGATACACGGCATCTTGGTCGGCAGCTGAAAAGGTGTGTGGCAATTTACGGAAAGTCATAGCGGGGCGGGATGTACAGCAGAAAACCGCCCCATAGTAGCTTATTTAAGGAGGAAAATCACATTCACGCTGGCTCTGATTTCCTGAGGCTTGATTTCTAACGGTGCTTTGGATTTACGAGCATTCATTCCGTCAGATGCCATTTCAGCCATCATCATACGGGGCATCGGGCTTGAGCCGCCTGCTTCCTGCACGGAATAAACCTTATCGATATTGCGGTCGATCGCTTTTGCGATAACGTTGGCTTTTGCGGATGCACGATCGAGAGCTTCAACAAGTGCCTTGTTGCGATGCTCATCGATATTATCAAAACCAGCGCCGTTTTGGCGGTATCGAGTGATGTCCAGTTTTAATATTTGGTCCACTAAATTGGAGTACTGATCTAGGCGATAGAGTTTGACGTTAACGTTTCGTGTGACTCTTTCTCCAACGTATTTACGTTTATTGTTTTCATAACTGTAATCAGGGTTTGAAGAAATTTGGCTGGCGCGAACATTCGAATCATCGATATTCATTTGCCTCAGCGTTGTTAGCACCTGCGCAATGATGTCGTCGACCTCAGCTTTTGCCTTGGAGGGGGATTTCTCTGTTTTGGTGACTTCAATACCAATGTTGATGTAATCGGGAATTGCTTCAATTGTGGCTTCAGCAGCGACGGAAACATTGGCTCTGTCGAGTGCATGAACCTGTTGGCTCATCGCAATAGACACCAATAAACTGGTGAGACTGAGTATCAATAGAATACGCATAGTTCTGGCCCGCGACGTGATCATTATTATTCAACCTTTGTCATTCAACATGTTATCGATTAATGACAGCAACGACAGCGGTAAATTAGCTGCAATGCATCGAATATTTGAGCTACTGCACAATTTGGCGGATTTTAGCGCAAGATGGTGACCATTTTATGACGCGTTTTAGGGGAGGTTGCGCAGAGATTCGGTAAGGCGGGCGTTTAATGGGGTGTCGATATCAAGTTTTGATCCCTGATTGACGATAAAACCGTTAATGAAATCAATCTCGGTAGGCCGATGATTCAGAACGTCTTGGCGCATTGAAGAGCTATTCTCTGCCGTTTTTGCAATAACGTCGTAGACACGTGATTCTATCCCTTCAAGCAAATGATCAATACCCAGAGCATCTGCGATTGCATGGCATTCCTCAAGTATGGTGGAAATCATCGTTCTGGCTTCGGGGATAGCTGCCAGTTGGCCATTTTTACAGTTGAAATGGACCGTCAGTGGGTTAATACACGCATTGATACAGAGCTTTTGCCAAAGTGCAGGTTGAATATCCGGATCGATAATTTGTTCGAGGTTTCCAGCAAACGGCAATTGTTCAAGGTGTTGTTGTGCAGCTGAGTTCATTGGCCCCCAGCGTGTAATGCCTTTGCCGGTGAAAGCAACGGAGAATGGGCCTTGTTTTAAGGCACCTTGTGCAGTCACGCCGGCAAATACCGGTAAGTTGGGAAACTTCTCAGCTACTCGTTGTTGCGGCCCCATACCGTTGTGAAGAAGATATATATGAGCATTTTCGGTTAGATGAGCAGTGAGTGCGTTGATTCCATCGAGTGCTTGAAACGCCTTGGTGCAAACAAGAAGCCTGTGAATTTCATCGGTTGTTGAGGCGTCGCAAATATCGACCATGACATCGACGTGCCCGATACACGCGATACTTTGTTGTCGGGCTTCAGACGTTCTCAGTAACAGCGACACCGGATAGCCAGTTTGGCGAAGATGCCATGACCACAGTAAACCGATACTGCCCGCACCTAATACATGGATACGTTGGGTTTCAGACAGTGAGTGATTCATGCGTTTTATGCTTTTTGCCATTGGAATAACCACGATGCCAAGCCGAGAAAGATCATTGCCATCACACTGAGCGTTACCAATTCCGGGGCAACATCAGCCAAGCTTGCACCATTAATCATAATCTCTCGCGATGCTCGTACCATATGTGTCAGCGGCAAAAAGTCTGCGAGTCTCTGCATGGCGATGGGGGTGTCATCGAGTGAAAACCAAACGCCGGATAAGAACATCATGGGCCAGGTGAACATATTCAATAAACCACCTGCTAGCTCTTCGCTCTCGGTGCGGGCGGCGACAAGCAGACCCATTGAAATCATCGTGATGGCGCCCAGTATTGTGACAAGAAAAAACACCAGCCAGTTGCCTTCAAAGTGCAGATTTAATAGCCAATAACTGCCGATAAATATTGCTGTGTTGGCGGCAACAACGATAAATAGACGTGAGGCAACTTGTGCTGATAAAAATGCGAAGGGAGAAATCGGCGTGGCTTTGAGACGTTTAAGCACGCCATTTTTGCGGTAGCGAACAATCACGTAGCCAACGCCAAACAGCGAGCCAAACATAATGTTCATACCCAATACGCCGGGAATGACCCATTCCACATAGCGTATGGCTTTTCCTTCAACTGTTACTACGGAATATCCATGGTCTCGTCCTTGAATTAGATCGACAAGCAGCTGGCTTTGAATAGATAAGGGGTTAACAAACACTGTTGTTGTCGCTGGGTCTATCACGGCATGAAGTTGGTGTTGTCGAAGGCGCGTTTGGGCGTAGTCGACATCGTCATACTTTATGGCTTCGGCATATGGCGTATCTAAAAAGGCCAGAGTTTCGGGTAGGCTGCTTCCGTTGAGGACGCCGATTTTTACGAGTTCTTCGGGGTCGCCGGAAAATGCCACTGCACAGCCAGCGATAATCAAGATCGGGAACAATAGCGCCCATGACAGTGACCCTTTATCGCGGTAGAACTCTTTGTTCCGAGACTGCCAGAGGATGAGAAAAGATTTCATAAGGTGTTTGAATCCGGGTTACTGGCGCAGGTCATGGCCGGTCAGTTTGATAAAAAGATCTTCCAGGTTTGGGGCAGATATTTTTAGGCTTGATAGCTCAACCTTCTCGGCTACCAGGCGGGCAACAGTAGCGTCGACATCGCTGCTGTTGAACCAAGCACGCTGTTCGCGGATGTCGTCAGGGGCANAGTTTGCTGGATGTGGTGTTGGCAGTGCGTCGCTGTCGATGGACACCGACTGGTAGGGAAAGTGTTCATCTAATAGCGCCTTTGGGCTACCTTCGGCAATAATTTTTCCTTGATCGACCAAAATCATATGGTCACAGAGCATTTCTGCTTCGTCCATATAGTGGGTCGTTAGGATAATGGTCTTTCCGCGATTTTTGATGTTTTTAATGAGCTCCCAGAAGCGTCGGCGTGATTGCGGATCGAGACCCGTCGTGGGTTCATCAAGGAAGATTAATTCAGGGTCGTTAATTAGCGCCAGTGCTAACAATAGGCGCTGACGTTGGCCCCCGGATAGCTTAGTGGCAATTTGACTGCGGAACTGGGTCAGATCGCACAGCTCAATCAGGTGTTCGATGGGTTGTGGGCTACGATAAAAGCTGGCAAACAGCACCAGTGTTTCTTCTACGCTGAGGTAATCCATCAGTGCTGTTTCTTGAAACTGGATGCCGATTTTTTCAGCGAAGCCTTTATCGCGCAATTTGCCGTCGAATAATATTTCGCCACCGGTTGCGCTTTTGATGCCCTCGATGATTTCGATCGTCGTCGTTTTACCCGCACCGTTCGGCCCTAACAGGCCAAAACAGATGCCCTGCTCGACAGTGAATGAGATACCATTGACGGCGGCCAGCTGTTTATAATGTTTGGTTAAATTGCGTACTTCCAGAATTTTTTTCATTCAACGGGCCAGAGATTCTGCATCGGTAGTTTCTCGATTATACGAGCTTGGTAGAAAAAGGGAGAGGTCGCATCGTGAAATTTCAGCAAGGCATGATGATCCATGACTAACAAACACAATAAGGATGTTGAAACGGCGGATTCTCCGGCATCGTCTAAGCTGGCGTTTTTTTCGGCGTGGCGAGCGTATCTAGAGCCTCGGGTGCTGGTTATGCTGTTTCTTGGATTTTCTGCCGGTCTGCCTTTGTTGCTCATATTTGGCACGCTGGGTTTATGGTTGCGTGAGGCCGGATTTGATCGCGCGGACGTGACCTACTTTAGTTGGGCTGCGTTGGGGTATTCGTTTAAATTTGTTTGGGCGCCCCTGGTGGGGAGTATGCCATTGCCTTTTTTGACACGCTGGTTTGGGCAGCGACGGGGCTGGTTGTTGGTGAGTCAGGCACTGATTATCGCCGCGATCACCGGGATGGCGCTTATCAATCCCGCCGAATTCGATAACGGTTTGGTGTTGCTGGCAGTGTTCGCTGTGATGTTAGGGTTCTCGTCTGCGACACAAGATATTGTCATTGATGCCTTTCGTATCGAGTCAGCACCAAAAGCGCTTCAGGCGATGATGTCGGCCATGTATGTGGCTGGCTACCGAATTGGAGTGCTTGCGGCGGGTGCCGGGGCGTTGTTTTTGGCGGATTGGTGGGGGTCTTCTTCTGACCTTTATGTGTATGCGGCGTGGCGGCACACATACCTATGCATGGCATTGTTGATGGGCATTGGCGTTGTAACCACGCTGTTGATAGCCGAGCCAGAATCGCCCGAAACCGCGGATATAAACAGCTTTACTCATCGTGATCATGGGCTGTTGTTCCTGACTTTTGTTGTTGCTGTGGCGGGCTTCGTGCTCAGCTATTTTTACAGTGCTGATTTGGCCGTGGATTTACGTGTCGGTCTTGCTGATGTGCTGAGCAATAAGGTTTTAGGCAGTGTTGTGGTTGAGGCTGGCCGATTGATCAGTGCGGTTGTTATCGCACTATTAATAGCGCGAACGCTGATTAAATTGGGTGTGGTGAATCGACAGTTGTTAGCGCATTCGTATATTTCGCCGGTGTCTGAGTTTTTCTCCCGCTACTCGCGGCAGCAAGTATTGCTGCTGTTTTTATTGATCGCCTTGTATCGGATGTCGGATATTGTGTTGGGTGTTAGTGCCAATATCTTCTATCAGGATATGGGGTTCAGTAAGTCGCAAATTGCCGGCGTTGTTAAGGTATTCGGTTTTGGTATGTCGCTTCTCGGCGGTTTTGCGGGCGGTATATTGTGTTTGCGAATGGGGGTTATCCGCACACTGTTTGTTGGAGGTGTTCTATCGGCAGCAACCAACTTATTATTTGTTTGGATGGCCCATGTTGGTTACAACGTGCCTATGTTGTACCTTGTTATTTCAGCCGATAATCTAGCTGCGGCGTTGGCCGTCGCTGCGTTTGTTGCTTTCCTTTCGAACCTTGTCAACGTCTCCTTCACAGCAATGCAATATGCGATCTTTAGTTCGTTAATGACCTTATTTCCTAAAATCTTGGGCGGTTACTCTGGATCGTTAGTCGATACATTGGGGTATGCGCAGTTTTTCACCTTAACTGCGTTGATGGGTTTACCTGTTCTAGTCGTGATTGTGTTAATACGTCAGAAAATTCATGTCGATGAACCGCAGAAAAGCGATCTCTGAGCCGGGGGGGTGTTTGTCGGTGATCGTTACGGCGAGAATTTCTGATTTCGTTATGGCTAGGCTACAGGTGGATAGTCAAACGGACGTTAACATTGTATTATTTGGCGCTGCTTTCTGGCATAGATCTGAATCAAAGAGGCACGAATAAATATTGGCTGGGTCTATCGCCGTTTCGAATGATAATAACAGGAGTAACTGATGTCCCCTGAGAACCTACAATTGGCGCAGACGCTTGTCGAACGCGCTGAGGCAATGATTCCGACATTGAAAGAGCGTGCGCCCGAAGCTGCGGCCCAAGGCCAGGTGCACTCTGAAACCGTTCAGGAAATGGCTGATGCCGGTTTCTTCCGTATCGTTCAGCCTAAGCGCTGGGGCGGTTACGAGCTAGATCCACAAGTTTTCTTCGACGTTCAAATGACACTGGCACAAGGCGATATGTCTGTGGCGTGGATTTTGGGTGTTATCGCTATCCACAACTGGCAGTTAGCGTTGTTTGATGATCGCGCTGCACAAGACGTTTGGGGCGAAAATGATGCAACACTGATTTCTTCATCGTATATGCCTGTCGGTAAAGTAGAGCATGTAGAAGGCGGTTTGAAGTTGTCTGGTCGTTGGGGCTTCTCTTCAGGTTCTGAGCATTGCGAATGGGTATTCCTGGGCGCGATTGTTCCACCGAAAGAAGGTGATCCTGCTGGTCCACCAGATATGCGTACCTTCCTGATTCCTCGTAGCGACTACCGCATTGAAGAAAACTGGGATGTACTCGGCCTTAAAGCAACCGGTTCTAACGATATCGTTGTTGAAGGTGCATTTGTACCTGAATACCGCACACACAAAGCCGGTGACGGTTTTGCTATGCAGAGCCCAGGTAACGCCGTTAACGAAGCGCCATTGTTTAAAATTCCATTTGGCCAGATCTTTGTTCGTGCTGTGTCTTCAGGCGCTATCGGTGCATTGGAAGGTGCAGTTAACTCGTTCATCGACGTTGCTAAAGCGCGCGTTGGTGTTAACGACGGCAAGAAAGCATCGGGTGATCCGGATGTACAATTTGCGATCGCGAAAGCGCAATCCATTGTTGATGAATTGAAGTTGGTTCTAAATCGTAACTTCGATCGTTTGATGGAGCAGGCACGTGGTGAAGGCGAGCCATTGAGCATGGATGAGCGTATTAAAATGCGTAACGATTCTGCTGCGGTAGTTCAGCGTTGTATTGAAGGTGTTGATCTGATGTTCAACAGCTGTGGCGGCGGTGGTATTTTCCATAGTCACCCTGTATCGAAGTACTTCCTGGATATCCATGCAGGCCGTGCACACGTGGCTAACCAGCCAGGGAAGTATGCCCGCAACTTGGGTGGTGTTCAGTTGGGTGAGCCGAATGGTGACTTCTTCCTGTAAAATGTATCATCGATAGTTATACTCGAGCATTTCTAAGGGTTTGAAACCTGAAGAAAATGCTGTAAAAATCCCTGTCTTGTACAGGGATTTTTTTTGCCCGTTTAATCATCACAATAATAGGAGTGTTTATGCTAATTCATGCCAACAATCGCTGGCAGGCCTGTGGCTGGCATCTGGTACTGAGCTTTTTGATCTTTGTTGCCTGTGCGGCTTGGTTGTACTTTGTTTGGTTTCCGGGGAGTTTTATCAAACTGGGTGGTGTGCATGGGGTTTTGTTGATTGCTTCCGTTGATCTGGTGGTTGGGCCTTTGTTAACGCTGATGATTTATAACCCAGCCAAGCCTCGTAAGGAGCTGGTAACTGATTTGAGTATTATTGGTGTCATTCAATTGGGGTGTTTGGTTTATGGCTTGTGGGCGGTTGATTCTCAGCGGCCAGTGGTGCAGCTGTTTGTGGATGACTATGTGAATGTGATGAATAAATCAGAAGCCGCAGAAGCGGGTATTTCGATGGCAGATCTTGATGTATTTCCCGGGGCGTACCCTAAAGGGTTGTTTCTTGAGTTACCGGAAGATAAGGCCAAAATGGCAGTGTTTATTGTCAGTTCTCGTTTTGCTAAAGGCAAAGATGTAACGCAGCGATTGGATTTGTATCGGGCTTTGCCGGGCGTAGCGGATGTTGGTTTAACGGCGCGGTTATCAGAGCTCTCAAAAACTCAAGATGGGCGTTGTTATAACGTTAAAGTTGAATCAGTGCATGGGACATTTAATGGGTGCTGGAGTCGTAATGCGGGTGTTGTTAGTGTCGAATGACCCGGTTTCAGTGCTTTAAAGCATGCCTGCACTTGATTGAGCCTCGATAAATGGCGAGTGCAAGCATGCTTAAAGTGAGAATGTACCTTGCAGAGCTACAATGTTCCCTTTACTCGTTTTTGGTTAGTCGCTCGGTGCCTCGCATTCATGTTGATCTAAATTCTGGCTGCCTTTGCCAGATTGAATGGCGTCCTAAGTAAACTGTTTTTGCATGCACGCCATTCTGTGTAGACTGGTGAGAGAGCTACTCTAGTCCTGCAAGATTTTATGGCAGGATATTTTTTGTGGAATATACGATATAAATATGCGTGTCTGAGCCATTGTTTAGCGGGTACTCGTATCATCGCCGAGCTGCGATTAGCAAATGAGAGCGTGCGCAAGTTGGTGATGTTGGCCGTGCATAGTAATTGGGGGGGGGGGNGNTCCTTGNNGGCATCAATGTNTGTATGAGAAATCGTGTATTGAAAAAGAAAAACCCCCAGCCGAGGCTGAGGGTTTAAAGACGGTGGCTGTATAGTCGGCCTCTGCCTTTCTAGTGCCTGATTAGCGACATTCGCTTGGTGCATAAGCAGCTGGCAGAGTACCTGCTGTCAAAGTTGGTAGATTACGCGCAGCTGATACAGCATTAGTTTCGCTTGCACAACCCCAGTCGATAGTTCCGCGGTCGCCGGCAAGGATTGCAGGAGCTAACTGCACAGGAGCGGTACCAGTTTGAATGTAAGGGGTGTAAACCAGTGTTGAATTCGCTGGAATTGTACCGACATTGAGAGCGTTAAAGGTAACGGTTACTGCGCCTGTTGCATTGTCGATTAAAACGCTACTTACATATTTACTAACAGCGCCGTTACCACCTGCTTGCAAATTGTAGGTGTCGGCAGACGATGTTAATTCAATCTGAGTTGGGCTGCTAGTAGCGATAAATTTCTTCGCGTCATCCGCTAGGCCAACACCTTCAGTGATACGTGCACGAATAATGTAATCTTGGTAAGCAGGCAGGGCAACAGCTGCCAAAATACCGATGATCGCAACAACGATCATCAATTCAATCAAGGTAAAACCTTTTTGCATGTTTTTCATAGTTATTCCCCTTGGAATCTTTGTTAGAACTTCGTACAACCTAACGCGGTTAAATTGTGCTTGAATGAGAATTAGCATGATACATGCCAACTTTTTTACATGACGTTTTTCTTGCGTTACAGGCCTTTATTTGACGAAATCGGCTTTCGGGTTTACGCCGTGGCTGGGCTGAAAGTGACAAAAAGTGTCAGTGTGGTGGTGCTGCCGTGATCGTACATCAGTTATGGTTGTCTTCAATTTCCATTGGCATATATACTCTGCGCACGACATACACGAAATAAAAAGAATAATTCAACGTAGGGCTTCTACATGTCATCTGCTATTGCAATTCCGGGATTAGGCAGGCGATTGATCGCAGACGGCTTGCTGACAACTGAGCAAACTCAAGAAGCCGTTGCCAGCGCCAAGCGTGATAAACAAGCATTCAGTTTTTATTTGGCGTCTAACGGCTTGGTTAGCTCCTTAGAAATTGCGAAATCGGCCGCTGACGAATTTGGCAGCCCGTTTCTGGATCTAGACGGTTTTGACCCAGAAGCCGTTGAGGCGGATTTAGTCTCTATCGATTTGGTGAGTAAACATTTTGCTATTCCTCTACATAAACGTGGTACACGTTTATATGTGGGGGTTGCCGACCCGACTGATTTGCGTGCACTCGATGAAATCAAGTTCAGTACTGGCCTCAACGCCGAGGCAATTGTTGTCGATGCGCTAAAGCTAGCGGATCGCATCAAAGCATTGCTTGAGCAAAACGAGTCAGCAACGGGCACCGGGTTGGAAGATCTAGATGATGGTGATCTGGATGATCTCGATATTGAAGCTGTTGATGAAAGCGGCGGCGGCAAAGATGATGACGGTGGCAATGAGGCGGATGAAACGCCCGTTGTGCGTTTTATTAATAAGGTCTTGTTGGATGCCATTCGCATCGGCGCGTCAGATATTCATTTTGAACCCTATGAAAAATCCTACCGTGTGCGTTTTCGTACCGATGGTATTTTGGATGAAATCGCCAAGCCACCGCAAAAAATGTCGGGCCGAATGGCTGCGCGTTTAAAAGTTATGTCGCAAATGGATATTTCTGAGCGACGGGTGCCACAAGATGGCCGTATAAAGATGAAGTTGTCGAAAACCAAATCCATTGATTTTCGCGTTAACACGCTGCCGACGCTCTGGGGTGAAAAAATCGTATTGCGGATTCTCGACCCAACCTCTGCGCAAATGGGCATTGATATGCTCGGTTACGAGCCTTTCCAGAAAGACCTTTATATGGAAGCGCTGCATTATCCGCAGGGATTGATTTTGGTGACCGGGCCGACGGGCTCCGGTAAGACGGTATCTTTGTATACCGGTTTGAATATTCTGAATACGGCAGAGCGTAATATCTCCACAGCGGAGGACCCTGTTGAAATTAACCTTGAAGGCATTAATCAGGTTAACGTTAACAATAAGGTGGGGTTAACATTCTCCGAGGCGTTGAAGTCTTTTCTGCGTCAAGATCCTGATATCATCATGGTTGGGGAGATACGAGACCTCGAAACGGGCTCGATCGCCATTAAAGCCGCACAAACCGGCCATATGGTAATGTCGACACTGCATACTAATAGTGCTGCAGAAACCATTACTCGTTTGCTGAATATGGGTATTCCGGCGTTTAACTTGGCGACATCGGTGAGTTTGATTATCGCTCAGCGCTTGGGGCGCCGCTTGTGCAGTGGCTGTAAAGAGCCGGTGGAATATCCGAAACAAATGTTGCTGGACGAAGGTTTTACTGAAGAAGATCTCGAAACTGCTGAATTGATGAAGGCAGTTGGGTGCCCTAAATGTAATAAAGGCTATAAAGGCCGTGTGGGTATCTACGAAGTGGTTAAAATCACACCCGCTTTGCAAGAAACGATTATGGAAGGTGGGAACTCGATCGAAATTTCTAAGGTCGCGCGGAGAGAAGGCTTCAATGATCTTCGCCGATCAGGCTTAATGAAAGCGCTTCAGGGTGTTACTAGCCTTGAAGAAGTTAACCGTGTTACGAAGGACTAACCGATGGCAACCGCTAAGGCAAAACAAAAAACAAAATCCTTCACGTTTGCATGGACTGGAATGAATGCGAAGGGTGAAAAGGTCTCCGGCGAGCTCGACGGTGCCAGTTCAGCCATTATTAAGGTGCAGCTCAAAAAGCAGGGTATTGTTCCCAAGCGTGTTGTTAAAAAGTCGAAGCCTTTGTTTGGTGGCGGCAATAAGGCCATCAAACCCGGTGATATTGCCATTTTCACCCGGCAATTGGCGACCATGTTGAAGGCCGGTGTGCCATTGATCCAGTCGTTTGATATCGTCGCCGAAGGCTTGGAAAATAAATCCATGGCTGAGTTGTGTGTGAAAATACGCAACGAGGTCGCCGGTGGCGCCAGTCTTGCCGGAGCATTAGCTAACTATCCGCGTTATTTTGATGATCTGTTCGTTAATCTGGTTGATTCCGGTGAGCAGGCTGGTGCTTTGGAAACCATGCTCGAAAGGGTGGCGACCTATAAAGAAAAATCCGAGGCATTAAAATCGAAAATTAAAAAAGCCATGAAATACCCGATTACGGTATTGGCTGTTGCAGGTGTTGTTACTGGGATTTTGTTGATCAAAGTTGTTCCACAATTTGCAGAGTTGTTTGAGGGGTTTGGTTCTGAACTCCCCGCATTTACGCAAATGGTTATGAATTTATCGGAATGGGTGCAGGCATACTGGTTTATTATTCTGGTATCGATTATTGCCATTGTTTTGGCACACAGAGAGGGGCGGGTGCGATCGCAGGCCTATAGTGATAGGGTGGACGCGGTCTCATTGAAATTGCCGATTGTAGGTAAGATAGTCACGGAGTCGGTGTATGCGCGTTTTGCCCGAACGTTGTCGACCACCTTCGCTGCTGGTGTGCCACTTGTTGATGCGCTGGAATCTGTGCGCGGTGCTGCCGGTAATGCGGTATATTCTAAAGCCCTAAAAAAAGTCAAAGACGATGTGTCCACAGGTATTCCGCTGAATGTTTGTATTCGTGCATCGAATGTATTTCCGTCAATGATGATTCAAATGATCGCCATTGGTGAGGAGTCGGGTGATTTGGATGGTATGTTGAGTAAACTGGCTGACCACTATGAGACCGAAGTTGATGATTCTGTTGATAGTTTAACCTCTCTGATGGAGCCATTGATTATGGCTGTGTTGGGTGTTCTGGTCGGCGGTTTGATGGTTGCTATGTATCTGCCAATCTTCATGATGGGGCAGGCCATTTAATGTTTGATACGCTGGCTCTAGACTTGGCATCAGCCGGGTCAGAAGTGTTCTGGTTTGCATTTTCATTAGTGGTTGCCGTCAGTTTGATGATTGGCAGTTTTTTGAATGTAGTGATCTATCGTTTACCGATTATGATGCAGCGTCAGTGGCAGGCTGAGGCGCGATATTTGTTATCGGGCGATACGTCAGGTGATGAAGAGCAGCAGACTGATACTGAAACTAACAGCGATGATGAAGCAACATTCAATCTTGCCTATCCAGGGTCTGCATGCCCTCATTGTCATACGTCAATCAAGGCATGGCAAAACATGCCAGTGCTGAGTTATTTGCTGTTGAAAGGCAAATGTGGGCATTGTCAGGCACCGATATCACCTCGTTATCCTTTTGTTGAGGCATTCACGGCGCTGCTGGCGGCTATCGCCTTTTTTCAATATCCGGTACTGATTCAGCTGTTGCCGTTGCTCTTGTTGACGTACTGCTTAGTTGCGTTAACAGGCATTGATTTTGACCATCAGTTATTGCCTGATTCCATCACTTTGCCGCTCTTGTGGTTAGGGTTGGCGCTTAACACGGGTGGGGTGTTCACTGATCTCTCCAGTGCAGTGTGGGGAGCTATTGGTGGTTATGGTGTACTTTGGCTGGTGTATTGGGCGTTCAAACTGATTACTGGCAAAGAAGGTATGGGTTATGGTGATTTCAAGCTGATGGGGGCGTTAGGTGCCTGGTTCGGCTGGCAAGTCTTACCCAATGTGATTTTGCTGTCTTCTGTTGTTGGTGCCATTCTGGGTATCGCGTTAATTGTCTTGCGTGGTCGTGATTCGCAACAACCGTTGCCGTTTGGGCCGTTTATTGCCATTGCTGGTTGGTTGACAGTAATGTTTCCTGGGACCTTAACCGTTAGTCAATATCTTCACAGCTGATATTGGCGGAAATTAGGGTAAGCCTCTTGGTTTAGCGATTAAGCGGTTCGCACATTAAATAGGACATCAAAAAAGGCGCATTTAAGCGCCTTTTTTGTGTCTTGAGTGCTGATTCAGTCAACAATACGCATCGATAGATCAACGGCTACGACATCTTTGGTCAGTGTGCCGAGGGAAATAAAATCTACCCCTGTCTGTGCAACATCGACGAGTGTTGCGTCAGTAATGCCGCCAGAAGCTTCAAGCTTGGCTCGGCCGTTGGCGCGCGCTACGGCATCGACTTTATCGGTATTGCTAAAGTTGTCGAGCATGATGATATCAGCGCCTTGCTCTAGGGCTAGGTCGAATTCGGTTAGGTTTTCAACTTCGATTTCAATAGGCTTCCCTGGATGGTTTGCTTTGGCCTGTTGAATTGCATTTTCGATGCCTCCACATGCGCTGATGTGGTTTTCTTTAATCAAAAAGGCGTCATAAAGACCAATGCGATGGTTTGCACAGCCGCCGCAGGTAACGGCATATTTTTGACCTGTGCGTATTCCCGGAATAGTTTTGCGTGTATCCAACAGTGTGACGTTAGTGTGCTTCACGCGTTGTGCGTAGTTCCAGGCTTTGCTGGCGACACCGGACAATAGTTGCAGGAAGTTAAGCGCCGTGCGCTCGCCTGTCATTAGGCTGCGGGCGGAGCCTTCGAGTTCGAACAGCACATCGTTGGCGCTGACTCGGTCGCCATCGCCGCAGTGCCAGGTTACCTTGACGTTATCGTCAAGCTGATGAAATACCTCATTCACCCAGTCACGTCCGCAAATGGTGGCATCGTCACGGGTAATGATACGCGCACGCATTATTTGCGTAGCCGGGATCAATTCGGCAGTGATATCACCATCGCCGATGTCCTCTGCCAGCGCTTGTTGCACGCTTGTGATCATGTCTGGCCGCCAGCTTTCCGGAAGTTGCATGTGAATATCCGCTGTGTTGTCGATAGAAAGGCGGCGTATTATATCAAAAACCGGTTTGTGTGAGTATCTTTGGGAGACGCTGGCTAATGTCGCTTTGCGAGATGATGGTTAGATGCTGTGCAGTGTCACAATATTTCCAAAAAAAAGCACGGCTAGGGTTTTTCCAGCAGCGTGCGTTGGCATAATGGGTTAAGAGTGATACGGCTTGGTTGTTGTGTGAGTAGTTATATCAGGCTGCTAGTATCAGAAATATGATCGTAAGGATGGAAAGCCGCTATGCAGTCAATGCTCGATTTATATCGTGAGGTGCTCAGAGCCCCGCTTCAAAACGCGGTTGAGGCTCTATTTGATGCTGCAGATACTGCATTGGTGAAATTGGCGAGTGAAAGCGCGAGCAACCATGATCAAAATTTGCATTTTGATGAGGTGCTGAGTTTGCGTGTGCAGCGCCCCGAAATTTGTCGTCGTTTTGTCGCCGAAGTGCTTGGGGAATCAGGTCAGTTGCCTTTTACGCCTGAGCCGGGCGAGTTAGATGCTCAGCAGGCACAAAGCCTGCAGCGAATGATGCGCCAGCAACCGGAGCAATGGCAGGGCACTCCGGCATTGTTTGCTGGCCTTACCGACTTAGGCCGTCGGCATGAGACATTGGCGTGGGCGCAATCACCGTTGGCACCAACAGAGTTTTGCCAGCGTTTTATGTCGGTACTGACTCATGCGCGTTTATCGATGCACTGCAAGATGCTATTGGTTCGTTTGTTTGAGTCACGTTTGTATGGGCGGTTGCAGGATTTTGTGACGCTTCTGAATCAGCGGTTAATCGATAAATCGGTGTTACCTGAATTGAAAACACCGCAGCCGGTGTTGCAGCAATCGATGGATCGTATTGTCGAGCGTGAGCTCAATCGTCGGGCGATGTATTTGGCATCAGCGGATCACCTATTTGAAGATTTATTGGAAGAAGCTCAAGTTGATGTGTTTGAAGAGTTGGATGACGCATTGGCGGAAGACGTGCTGCTGGGAGTCGACGCTTCGATGGAGATCTATAATTGGGCCGATTGGTTGGAGAAGTCAGAGCAATGGCCTGAACATCTCAGTAATGAGCAGCAACAGCAAATCAGTCTTGTTCGACGTTTGCAGAGCTTTTTTGAAGCATTGCTGGCTGACGATGACATGCCAGCCATTGGCCGCTACCTGATTAATCAGCTGCAGTTACCTTATCTGCGCCTTGTGCTGGCCGATAGTGGTTTTTTTGCTGAGCAAGGGCATCCTGCGCAAAAGCTGTTGGCTGAGATAGTCAATCTTACCCACACCTGGCAAGTGCCGAAAGATGTGATGGATTTTCATGCCAATCGATTCTATTGCCTATTGAGTGATTTGGTTAGAGCCTGTGTCGAAGCTGAGCGCATCTATGATTTCGATTTTCATAAGCAACTGGCTGAATTTATCGCGCTTCGTGAAGCGCAGCGCCAGCAGATGCAAACGCGCAGTCAGTGGCTGCAAGATAGCGAAAGTGAAGCTGCGCATGCGCAAGCGGTGCGAGATGCTGTTGATGCATTATTGGAGTCGCGTTTGTCGCTTGTGTCGCTGGCAGAGCGTGTCGATGCCAGTGTATTGGAAGATTTCAGTAATGTACTTTATAAGGCTGCGCTGTCGGAGGGGTTAGATAGCCACAGTTGGCGCAACGCTGTTGCCTTGTTGGATCGTTTGCTCAATAGCTTACGCTCAGCCGCCGATTATCAGTCGCGGCCGCAATTTTTGCGGATGGTGAGAAACCTGTTGCCGGATCTGCGGATGAGTTACGAAACTATAGGTGTTGAGCCGCAAGCGATGCTGGAACATTTCAAAACCTTGGAAAAAAACCATAAAACTATCGTTATTGATATTGTTTTGATGAATGGTACTGAGGCGGATGTGGATGATTTGCAGTTATCGGTTGCTCAGCCGCCGGAATCCGTGGAGCAATCTTATTCGGTTGCAGAGGTTACCGATGATGACACCGCTCACGACATGATATTCAGCATCGGTACCTGGTTAAACTGGCAGCGCGGCGACACAGTGCGTCGTTGCCAGGTTGCGGCTTACATAAAACATGCGGACAAATATATTCTCACCAGTCGCTCGGGCGATCGTATTGGTGATTTACTTGGTGTTGAGCTTCATCGGTTAGTTGCTTCGGGAGATGTGATGGTTGTGAAATCCGGCCCGGCGTTTGAGTCGTCTTTGGAGCATGTTATTGGAGATATGCGTGAGCAGCGACCTGAATAAGCCCGCATCACTGAGTGGTGTTTCCCCTGATCTTCGAACTGCTCAGTTTGAAGACGGTTGGCTGGTAGGGGCGGCGCATCAGAGATCGCCGTTTTACAACGATCGACCTCAATCGAATGCCGGTTGTGTAAGCTTGATCGTGGTACACAATATTAGCTTGCCGCATCGTCAATTTGGTACCGGTTATGTCGATCAGTTATTTCTTGGGCAGCTAGACTGCTCAGTGCATCCGAGTTTTGCCGATCTTGTTGGGGTTGAGGTTTCCAGTCACTTTTTCATTCGCCGATCTGGTGAAGTGTGTCAATTTGTCAGTGCTGACAAGCGTGCATGGCATGCCGGTGTGTCGGAATACGCTGGCCGTGAAGGCTGCAATGATTTTTCCATTGGAATTGAACTCGAAGGCGCTGACGATGTGCCTTACGAGCTTCCCCAATACCATCAGTTAGCGGCCCTTTGTGCGGCCTTGATGGGGGAATATTCTGCCATTGAACCTGACGCAGTGAAGGGGCATAGCGATATTGCCCCGGGGCGAAAAACCGACCCCGGGCCGGTGTTTGATTGGCCTTATTTTCAACAATTGTTGGCAGACGAGTTGGGTGTTAAGCCTAAAGGCTGATGGTCGATGGCGTCATCTGCTTTTCATCTAGCTGCCGTATTGTTGGTCAGCGGCTATCATAATAGGCATTGAGATTCAGATATACTGGTGTTCTAACGATACACGCATACGCCTTGGTGGTTCCATGCTGTTAATTAACAACTAAGATATGTTGATGTAGTCGACGGTTCTTGTTCATTAATGCAGCAAGCAGGTTATGTTTGTTAGATCTGCGGATCCGCAATGTCGATAAGGAACGCCAATAAGGAATGACATGGACTTTCTCGCGATAATCATAGTATTGGGGATGCTTCAGATATGGGGCAGCTTGACGCCTTACCAAAACGATCATGTTTTTGACCGCTGGCATGCTTGGTGTGTAACAACGTTCCGATCACCCCCTTGGGCATACGGAGCTCTGCTCATCGTGCCCTGTGTTGTGCTGATGGTTGTTATGGCGGTCATGGCAGATTGGCTTTGGCATGGGGTCGGTTTGGCGCTAACGGTATTGGTTTTGTGCTATGCAGTTGGTCGTGGGGAATACAATCGACACTTGCAGGCCTACATTACTGAATGGCAAAGCGGATCGCGTGAGCGTGCCATGTTCGCGCTTCAGGGCTTGTGCGATGGTGCATTGACGGGGTGTTTAGAATTCGACCCTAATGCCGACGATGCAAAGGCGCACCAGCGCGCTATGCAGGTGATGTTACTAGCCGCACTGCGGCGTTTGTTTACGGTGCTTTTCTGGTTCGTGTTTGTGGGTGTTGAGGCTTCGCTACTTTATCGCTTGGCATTATTGGCACAGGCTCGCCCTATGATCCGAGGGGTTGTGCTAAACCCCGTAGAGCAGGCTTATCAAGACAAAACCATCGGTATGATTGCTCGTATCATGGAATGGCCTGCCGCGCGCTTGCTGGCACTGACATTCGTGGTTCAAGTGCGGGTGGCTGACGTGTTGCGGATATGGTGGCATAATGCGCTGTCATTGGATGTGAGTGGCGTGGATGTGCTTTATCGTTGTGCAGCCGAAGCACTTGCGATTACGCCTGAGTTGTCGGCATCAGATCGCGAGGCCCTGACTAGCGTCGACGTCGAAGAGCAAACTCGAGGCCTTCAGCTGTTGCTTAACCGTTCTTTGATCGTTCTTGTTGTACTCACTGGAATATACTGGCTCGTGTAGCTTCGGTTAATGGGTTTTGCCGATTCGTTTGCACGCCGCTGACCTCAACCTGTATTGATCGTTGGTTGGGGGATATCAACCCCGTTGGATTTTCACTTGATAGAATTAGTACTAGGCGGAGCTCGCTCGGGTAAAAGCCGTTATGCCGAGCAGACGGCTCTGGCCGCTGAAAAGCCGCTTTTTTATGTTGCGACGGCCACAGTTTATGACGACGAGATGCGTCAGCGTGTTACTCGCCATCAGTCGGATCGAACCTCGCATCATCAGAGCTGGACCACCGTCGAAGAGCCTTTATGCTTAGCTGATGCACTTACACCGCTGCTGGCACGTGATGTCTGTGTTGTTGTTGATTGTCTAACACTTTGGGTGACAAACTGCCTTTTGCATGAAGATTCAAATCGATGGCAGGCAGAAAAACTCGCATTGTATTCCTTGTTAGAAAACACGTCGACTGCTCGGTTGATTATGGTTACCAATGAGGTGGGGCAGGGCATTGTGCCGCTCGGTGAATTGAATCGTCGTTTTGTTGATGAATCCGGCTGGTTGCACCAGGAGCTAGCTCAACTTGCGGACAAAGTGACATTGGTGACGGCAGGTTTGCCGTTGACCCTGAAAGAGGAATCCTCATGACGTTATGGTATGAACAAACTGTTGTCGCTCCCGTGGCTGAATGGCAATCTAAAGCTGAAGCCTATCAATTAACGCTGACCAAACCACCGGGCGCGCTTGGACGCCTTGAAGAGGTCGCGACGCGGTTTTCTGCGTATCAGAATACCCTTAAGCCAGAACTCGCGCGTATTGAGGTTGCTGTGATGGCGGCAGATCATGGTATTGCCAACGAGGGTGTTTCTGCGTTTCCACAAGCTGTAACGGCTGAAATGATAAAGAACTTTGCCAGTGGCGGGGCCGCGATTTCGGTGTTGGCTCGACATATGGGCGCTCACTTGACGGTCTATAACTTAGGGAGTGTGCAGCGATTGCCCGAGATTGACAGCGTAGTTGATTGTCGTATCGCGGCGGGAACCGCCAATTTCGCTGTATCAGCAGCCATGACGGACGCTCAATTGGATATGGCGTTAAATACCGGGCGTACCGCCATCGATGGTGCCATCGAACGCAAGGCTCAGCTGTTTATCGGTGGTGAAATGGGGATTGCGAATACCAGTTCGGCGGCTTGTCTTTGCGCTCGCTTGATAGGTTGCGGTGTAACTGAATTGACTGGCCCGGGTACCGGACTTGATGATGACGGCGTCGGCCAAAAGGCGCGAATCCTCGAAGCAGCGATGGCATTTCATCGTGATGTCAGCGAGCCTCGTGACGTATTACGTGTGTTTGGTGGTTTCGAAATTGCCGCATTGGCGGGAGCGTTTATCGCCGCGACACAAGCGGGTATTCCGGTGCTGGTTGATGGTTATATTGCTTCTGCAGCTGCGTTGGTGGCGGTGCGTATGAACCCGACTATCACGCCTTGGTTGCTGGCATCTCATCGTTCAGCCGAACCTGCTCATCATCGTATGTTAGAGGCATTGGCGCTTGAACCTTTGGTAGAGCTCAGTATGCGTCTGGGCGAAGGCTCCGGGGCTGCGATAACTGTGCCATTAATTCAGTCAGCTTGTCGGTTACAAAGTGAAATGGCCAGTTTTGCTGAAGCTGGGGTGAGCGAAAAATTATGACAGCGATGAAATGGCAGGTGACGACCATTGATATTATTCGTCATGGTAAACCAGAAGGTGGAGAAATATTTCGTGGTCATATTGATGTGCCTTTGAGCGAAGAGGGTTTTGCTCAAATGGAAGAGGGAGTGGCTAAGCTGAAAACCCATTCTGCAATGGAGAATTGGGACTTGGTCGTTTCCAGCCCCTTGATTCGCTGTGCTGAATTTGCCAGTCGGGTCGCGCAGCGTGATGGATTAGCTCTGGTGACCGACGAGGGTTTTAAAGAAATCTCGTTTGGTGATTGGGACGGTAAAGCGTTTGTTGATGTCAAAAAAGACTATGGCGAGCAGTTTGACAATTACTGGCGTGACCCTGTGACCAATACCCCGCCGAATGCAGAGCCCTTAACCGACTTTGCAGATAGGGTTGATCAAGCATTGAGTCGGGTGATTGCAGATAACCGCGGCAAGAAAATCCTCCTGATCACTCATGGCGGGGTTATTCGTGCCATTTTGAATCAAATATTGGCTGCGGCGATGGATTCGTTTTTACGATTTGAAGTGCCTTACGCGAGCGCCAGTCGTATTCATGTTTATCACGATGAAGGCCAGGACTTCCCCCAATTGGACTTCCATAATCGCTGAGCTTTCCGCGCTGTAACCTGCGATTTTCTGTGGTTGTATCTGCCCGTCGAACACCTATCTGGAATAGCCGCGAGCGCCTATCTGGTGTAGAATCGCGGCATTTTTCTCGAATCAAGTGAATTGCCATGCTAGAAGTCAATCCAATTATTCAATCGATTAAAGACCTCACCGAGCGCACCGNTGCGCTCAGGGGGTATCTTTGACTACGCTGAAAAGCAAGATCGTCTGCAAGAAGTAGAGCTTGAACTGGGTGAACCCTCAGTATGGGATGACCCGGATAAAGCCCAGCAGTTGGGTAAAGAGCGTTCGTCTTTGGAGGCCGTAGTCGCCACTATTGATAATATGACGACAGGTCTTTCTGATGCACAAGACTTGCTGGATATGGCGGTTGAAGAACAAGATGAAGAGACTGTTGATGCAGTTGTGGCTGACCTAGACCAATTGACACAAGCGCTTGAAAAACTCGAGTTCCGTCGCATGTTTTCCGGCGCGATGGACGAAAACAATGCCTACATGGATATTCAATCCGGTTCCGGTGGTACAGAAGCGCAAGATTGGGCGGAAATGCTCCTGCGAATGTACCTACGTTGGGGTGAATCAAAGGGTTTTAAAACCGAATTGATGGAATGTTCTGCTGGCGATGTGGCTGGCATTAAATCGGCAACGATCCGTTTTGAAGGTGATTATGCCTTCGGCTGGTTGCGCACTGAAACTGGCGTTCACCGCTTAGTTCGTAAGTCACCGTTTGATTCCAATAACGGTCGTCATACCTCGTTTGCTTCTGCGTTTGTTTCGCCAGAGGTTGACGACAATATCGATATTGAAATTAACCCTGCCGACCTGAGAACTGACACCTACCGAGCATCCGGTGCGGGTGGTCAGCACGTTAACAAAACGGATTCTGCGGTGCGAATTACTCACGAACCAACCGGTATCGTGGTGCAGTGCCAGAGCCAACGTTCCCAGCATGCCAACCGCGATTTTGCTATGAAGCAGATGAAAGCCAAGTTGTACGAGTTGGAAATGCAAAAGCGTAACGAAGAAGCCCAGGCGCAGGAAGACAACAAGGCCGATATCGGTTGGGGTAGCCAGATTCGATCTTATGTTTTGGATGACCAGCGCATCAAAGATCTTCGCACCAATGTACAGAGCAGCAACTGCGGCAAAGTGCTGGATGGTGATATCGACATGTTTATTGAAGCCAGCCTGAAGAGCGGCCTGTAATTATCGAAAGGTTTAACGCATTATGAGCGACGTAAAAGACGAGAACAAACTGGTTGCAGAACGCCGTGGCAAACTGGCCGCGATGCGCGAGCAGGGCAATGCTTTTCCGAATGACTTCCGCCGTACGGATTTAGCGTCTGAGCTGCAATCGGAGCTGGGCGAAAAAGAAAAGCCTGAATTAGAAGTGCTCGACCGTAAGGCAGCGATTTCTGGCCGTATTATGGCAAAACGCGGGCCGTTTTTGGTGCTGCAAGATGTCAGTGGGCGTATTCAGATGTATGTGGATAAAAAAGTCCTGCCGGCGGAGCTGAGCGCTGCGATTAAAACCTGGGATATCGGTGATATTGTATTCGCCAAAGGGCCAGTGCATAAGTCTGGTAAGGGCGACTTGTATGTCTACGCCGAAGAAACTGGCATGTTGACTAAGTCACTGCGTCCGTTACCGGACAAATTTCACGGGTTAACTGACCAAGAAATGCGCTATCGTCAGCGCTACGTCGACCTCATCATGAATGAGGATTCACGTGACCTATTTACCAAGCGTTCACAAATCGTCGATGCGATTCGTCGATTCTTGCAAGATCGTTCCTTTTTGGAAGTTGAAACACCGATGATGCAGGTGATTCCTGGTGGTGCGACTGCGCGCCCTTTTATTACACATCACAATGCGTTGAGCCGTGATATGTATCTGCGTGTTGCCCCAGAGCTGTATCTGAAGCGTTTGGTGGTGGGTGGCTTCGAGCGGGTTTTCGAAATTAACCGCAACTTCCGAAATGAAGGGTTGTCTACGCGACATAACCCGGAATTTACCATGTTGGAATTTTATCAGGCGTATGCAGATTACAAAGACCTGATGGATATCACTGAGGCGATGATTCGCCACGTGGCGGAAACCGTCATGGGGACGACCGATATTGTTAACACCACCCGTGATGACAATGGTGATGTGTTGGAGTCAGTGACTTACGACTTCGCCAAACCGTTTGAACGTTTGTCCGTTGTTGATTCGATCCTTCATTACAACCCTGACTTATCGTTGTCTGATCTTGATGGCATGGAGAGCGCGACGAAAGTCTGTGCCGATCTTTCTATTCCGGTGAAATCGATTTGGGGTTTAGGCAAACTGCAAATTGAAATCTTTGAGAAGACGGTTGAACACCGATTGATTCAACCGACGTTTATCACTGAATACCCGACTGAAGTTTCGCCTTTGGCGCGTCGTAACGACGACAACCCATTTGTAACGGATCGCTTTGAATTCTTCGTCGGTGGCCGTGAAATCGCCAACGGTTTTTCGGAGCTTAACGATGCAGAAGATCAAGCTGAGCGCTTTCAGCAGCAAGTGGCTGAAAAAGATGCTGGTGATGATGAAGCTATGCATTTTGATGCCGACTACATCGCAGCCCTTGAATATGGATTGCCGCCAACGGCCGGTGAAGGAATCGGTATCGATCGATTGGTTATGTTGCTGACGGATTCTGCGTCTATTCGTGATGTGTTGTTATTCCCTCACATGCGCCCGCAGGTTGCTGCTCAGTCATCTGAAAACGCAGAAAATGTTGACGGCGAATCCTCTGAGGGTTGATTGCTGGAAAATAGGTAGCTAAGAGGCATTGTCATGATTGTTCAGGCAGATATCGAGCAAAAACTAACCGGTGCTTTAACACCTGTTTACCTCGAGATTGTTAACGAGAGCCATATGCACAGTGTGCCTGTGAACTCGGAAACGCATTTTAAGGTCACAGCGGTGGCTGAGGCTTTTTCGGGCAAGCGAAAAGTCGCCCGCCATCAATTGGTATACGGTGAACTGAAGCAAGAGCTTGCTGGCCCGGTACATGCCTTGGCATTGCACCTTTACACCCCTGAAGAATGGGCTGAGCGGCAAATGCTGTCGCCAGACTCCCCTAATTGTTTAGGGGGCAGTAAAAAAGATTCCGGTATCGATACCCCTAAGAATGATAGTGAGGCTGATGCCTGATGGATTACGTCGTTGCTGCGCTCTACAAATTTGCGCCTTTGGATGATTATCTGGCGATGCGTGATCCGTTATTGGAACGCTGTCGTGTGCTGGATATTAAGGGAACGCTGATTCTGGCTGAAGAAGGCATCAATGGCACAATCGCGGGCACACGCGAGGGTATTGATAGTATTCTCGGTTATTTGAAAAATGATCCAAGGTTGGCAGCGCTCGAACATAAGGAATCTTATTTTGACGATCCACCGTTTTATCGGATGAAGGTCAAAACCAAGAAAGAAATCGTTACCTTAGGTATTGATGGTATCAACCCCAATGAGGCGGTCGGTCAATATGTTGAGCCGAAGGATTGGAATGCACTGATTAGTGATCCTGATGTGGTGCTGGTTGATACGCGTAATGATTATGAATTTGAGCTGGGCACTTTTAAAGGCGCACTCGATCCAGAAACGGATAGCTTCCGTGAGTTCCCTGACTATGTTGCTCAAAACCTTGATCCGGCTAAACATAAAAAAGTCGCGATGTTTTGTACCGGCGGCATTCGATGTGAAAAGTCTACCGCGTTTATGTTAAAACAAGGCTTTGACGAGGTTTACCACCTGCAAGGTGGCATTCTTAAGTATCTTGAAGAAGTCTCTGAAGAAGAGAGCCTTTGGGACGGTGAATGTTACGTTTTTGATAACCGGGTTGCCGTTAATCATGCCTTGGGAAAGGGCGATTATGAGTTATGCCACGGTTGCCGATATCCCGTCTCTCCGCAAGACAAAGCCTCGCCGTTATATGAAGAAGGTGTGTCGTGTTCACGTTGTCGAGAGTCGCTTTCTGATGATCAGATCAGCCGTTTTCGAGAAAGACAAAAACAGATGCGCTTAGCTCGCGAGCGTCGAGAAAAGCATATTGGTTCGGCGATGGAGTCTGCATCTTCCGAGAAGCGGTCAGGCTGATTATCGGGAAGGCTCTGCATGACGATTGTCGAATCCTCTGAACATGATCTAAGCGCTGAACAGACACCCGTGCCCCGTACTGTTGTGGTTACAGGGGCGAGCCGAGGAGCTGGCAAGGGCATTGCTCTGGCACTTGCCCAGCCCGGAACGACCATCTATGTCACTGGGCGTACGAGTCGGTCGGGCGAGGCATCATTGCCAGGTACGGTGTTTGAAACCGTACGTTTGATCGAGGAGCGTGGCGGCAAAGGTGTCGCTGTTGTTTGTGATCATGGAGATGATGAACAGGTCCGACAATTATTTGAGCGGGTTGAACGTGATTCGGGCAGCTTGGATATTTTGGTTAACAATGCGTGTGCCGTGCCTGAGGGGTTGACCGATGCCCAGCCATTTTGGGAAAAATCCTTGCGACAGCTGGATATCATTGATGTGGGCATGCGTTCGCACTATGTTTCGAGTTATTTTGCAGCACCTCTATTAGTTAAACAAAGCGGTAGTCTGATTGTTCATACCTCGTCTGCGGGTGGTCGGTGTTATATGCATGGGCCAGCTTACGGTGGCGGCAAAGCGGCAGTCGATAAATTTGCCAATGATATGGCTGTGGATTTTCGCGCTCATGGTGTTGCTTGTGTTTCCCTGTGGATGGGGCTAATGAGCACCGAACGCACCCAAGCGTTGATGGCGCATGAGCCGGCGAAGTATGGTGGCATGGAGGCGATGTGTGAAAGCCCAGAATTTCCGGGGCGGGTGATTGATGCGCTGTGGTGTGATCGTCAGCTTATGGGAAAGTCTGGATTAATTTTGGTCGCTGCGCAGCAGGCGTTGGAATACGGCATAACCGACATTGATGGTTCTCAGCCATCATCACCGACCGGATACCTTGGCGAGCCTGCGCAGGCGAATCCGGCAATTGTTGAATAGTCGTATCAAATCGCGGTTTAATGTTCGCCTTTTAGATATTTGATTCTTGGGAGTGGGTATGGATATCATCAACCGGCCTCAAATTGGCTACCGAAGTGCTCTAGCGCTTGTTGATGCAGCATTGACGATAGCCGAAGAAATGGGTATTCAGATATGTGCGTGTGTTGTTGATATTTCCGGGCGTGTTGTTGCGCAAGCAACAATGAATAACGCCCCGCATATTGCCGAGGAACTTTGCCTGCGCAAAGCGAGAACGGCTTTGCTAGGCTTGTCATCGGCACAGTTTGCTGAAGCTGTTGGTAGCACAGGTTCAATTGCCCAGAGTATGTTGCATGCAGATCTAACATTGCTGGGCGGCGGGTTGCCTATTCTGGCCGAAAATGTCAATGTTGGTGCTTTTGCCGTTGGTGGCGCCACGGTTGACCAAGACGTTGAGTGTGCGAGTCGTGCGCTGGCACAACTGCTTGGCGAATAATGATTAAAATAAATTCTTGAAGGACACGTTGTACCCATGGCTAAAGTTATTCCAGTCATACTTTCCGGTGGTAGCGGCACTCGTCTTTGGCCAATGTCACGCAAAGCTTACCCCAAGCAATTGTTGCGCCTGACCGGTCCTAATACCATGTTGCAGCAAACCGCCTTGCGGGTAACCCACCTCGATGACCCCATTGTTGTGTGTAATCAGGATCACCGATTCATGGTGGCTGAGCAGCTGCAGGAAGTTGGCATCAGCCCGTCCAATATCATCCTAGAGCCTGTGGCCCGTAATACTGCACCGGCGATTGCGTTGGCCGCTATTAAGGCGCTCCAGTTAGATGAGCAAGCCATTATTGCGGTATTCCCAGCGGATCACCTGATAAAAAACCAAGACACTTTTGCCGAAGCCATTGATGTTGCTGTTAATGCTGCAAGTGACGGCAAGTTGGTCACTTTCGGTATAGTTCCCAATGCACCGGAAACCGGCTATGGCTACATCCGTTCAGCTGGTGAAGGGGCGAGTGCGGTTCAAGGGTTTGTTGAAAAACCCAACTTGGAAACTGCCCAATCTTATGTCGATAGCGGTGAATACTTTTGGAACAGCGGCATGTTTGTTTTTAAGGCCAGCGCTTATTTGTCTGAATTGGAAAAAAACCAGCCGGCTATGGTCAATGCATGTCATGCGGCTTTGGATGCAGCCATTGAAGATTTGGACTTTTCTCGTGTCGATAAAGACGCATTTAGCCAATCGCCCGATGATTCAATTGATTATGCGGTGATGGAAAAAACCGATGCAGCGTGGATGGTTCCATTGGATGCAGACTGGAGTGATGTTGGCGCGTGGTCATCCCTGTGGGAAGTGATGGACAAAGATGCGTCGAATAATGTGTCGCTCGGTGATGTGATCGCAGAAGATTGCAGCGGTTGTCTATTTCAATCTGAAGACCAGCTTATTGCGGCAATCGGGCTGGAAGATATCGTTGTTATCGATACTAAAGATGCGGTATTAGTTGCCAAAAAAGACCGTGTACAGGATGTTAAAAAGATTGTCGAGAAGTTGAAATCAACAGATCGCTCTGAGCATCTTCTGCACCGTGAAGTATATCGCCCTTGGGGTAGCTACGATTCGATTGAGAACGGTGAGCGTTTCCAAGTCAAGCGAATCACGGTGAAACCGGGTGCTAGCTTGTCATTGCAAATGCACCACCACCGAGCTGAGCATTGGATTGTTGTTGAAGGTACTGCATTGGTTGAAGTGGATGAAAAACATTTGATGTTAACAGCCAACCAGTCGGTTTATATCCCGCTAGGGTCAAAACATCGCCTGACCAATCCGGGCAAGATTCCTTTGGAATTAATCGAAGTGCAAAGCGGCACCTATTTGGGTGAGGACGATATCGTACGATATGAAGATAACTACGGGCGTGTTGAAGCCAAGATTGCTAACAAACAGTAGCGCTGAGACCAAACGGCTCGCCGGCGGAAATTCACACTAAGCATCTGTATTGCTTCGGTTCGGCATTACTGGCTTTGCCAATAACTAGGGGATCTATTAGAATAGATCCCCTTTTTGTGTCTCTGGAACTGGAGGTTGTACATGCCCATCCCTGAAGGTAAATACGCCAAGCTCGCCAATGGCTACACCATGCATTACATCGAGCAAGGTGAAGGGCATCCTGTGGTATTTCTTCATGGCAGCGGTTCTGGTGCCAGTGGCCACAGTAATTTCAAAGGCAACTACCCGTTTTTAGCGGCCAATGGCTATCGCGTTATCGTGCCGGATCATATTGGCTACGGCTATTCAGATAAGCCGGATGATGTTGAATACCCACTCGATTTTTATGTGGAATGCATCAAGCAAACATTGGATGCCATCGGTATCGACAAATTCTCATTGATTGGTAACTCGCTGGGCGGTGCTATTGCGCTGAAGATGGCGCTGGATTACCCGGATCAGGTTGTCAGCTTAAATCTGATGGCTCCCGGCGGTATTGAGGATCAGCCTGATTACTTCACCATGCCTGGTATGAAGATCCTGCAAGAAATCTTCTCCAAGGGTGCAGATAAAGCGGCATTGGAAGAGTTTATTCGCCGCGGCTTGGTATATAACGAGTCGGTTGTGGATGAAGAGTTAATTGACGAGCGTTGGGATATTTACACCAAACAGAATGACCAATGCCTGAAAACCATGCGTGTACCGAATCTGGCGGATCGCTTGGGTGAAATCAAAGCTCCGAGCATCTGTTTCTGGGGCATGGAAGAAAAGATGATGCCTGAAACCGGCATTATGACCCTTGCAAACGGATTGAAAGATACCCGCGTTATTCTGGTTTCTGAGTGTGGTCACTGGGTTATGGCCGAGCATCAGGCGATGTTCAACGAATATGCCCTGAACTTCCTGAATGAAAAAACCGGAAGCTAGTCGACGATAAAGATATTCTCTGCCCGGTGGCGTTCGTTACCGGGATATTTCTCTCAACATGAAAACCAACAGCCTGTATCAGCGCTGTTGCAGAGCTTTAACTATGGAAAAAGAACAAATTAATCAGCTGGGTGACGAGCTTTTTGAAGCCCTTCAAACCCAGACAGCGATTTCACCGCTAACCGATCGTGATATTGGTATCACCATCGATGACTCCTATTACATCTCGTTGCGCATGTTAGAAAATCGCCTCGAGAAGAATGGCGAGACCGTTGTTGGTAAAAAGATCGGTGTGACCTCAAAAGTTGTTCAGGAAATGCTAGGCGTGCATCGTCCGGACTTTGGTTTCCTGACCAATGTGATGGAATACCCAAACGGTGGCGACACGCCGATTGCGGGCAATATGATTTCACCACGCGCAGAAGCCGAAATCGGATTCAAACTGAAGAAAGATCTGAAAGGCCCCGGTGTAACTGAACAAGATGTATTGGATGCGACCGATTACATCATGCCCTGTTTTGAGATCGTTGATTCGCGCATTCAAGACTGGAAAATCAAGATTCAAGATACCATCGCTGACAACGCCTCTTGCGGTACTTATACCCTGGGTACCGATCAAGCCGACCCTCGTGAGCTTGATTTGCCGAACTTGCATGTAAAAGTCTGGAAGAACGGCGAGTTTCTGAGTGAAGGTAAAGGTGAAGCCGTACAAGGTAACCCGCTAACGGCTGTTGCGTGGTTGGCAAACACATTGGGTGAGTACGGTATCCCGTTTTTGGCTGGCGAAGTAATTTTGTCCGGCTCGTTAGTGCCACTTGAGCCTGTTGTTGCCGGCGACAAGATGGAAATGGAATTGGAAGGTGTTGGCCGTTGTTCGGTTAACTTTGTTTAAAATACATGGCGAAGAGATGACCTATGAGCAATAAAGTAAAAGTAGCCATTTTGGGCTCCGGTAACATCGGTACCGACCTGATGATTAAGGTTCTGCGTACGTCAGAACATTTGGAAGCTGCCGCAATGGTAGGTATCGATCCTACTTCTGACGGTTTGGCTCGCGCTGAGCGTATGGGTGTTCCAACAACTGCAGAAGGCATCGAAGGTCTGCAGAAAATGGCACACTATGACGACATCAAAATCGTTTTTGATGCGACCTCCGCATACGCACACAAGATGCACAACGAAATCCTCAGCAAAGACGGCAAAACCGTTGTTGATCTGACACCTGCAGCGATTGGTCCTTACTGTGTGCCGGTTGTTAATCTGGAAGAGAACCTTGATAAGCAAAACGTCAACATGGTGACCTGTGGTGGTCAAGCGACTATTCCTATGGTTGCTGCTGTTAGCCGTGTCGCTAAAGTTCACTACGGTGAAATCGTTGCTTCTGTTTCTTCTAAGTCGGCAGGCCCTGGTACGCGTGCCAATATCGATGAATTCACTCAAACCACTGCTCGCGCAATTGAAGGCGTTGGTGGTGCTGAAGTGGGTAAGGCGATCATTATTTTGAACCCGGCTGAGCCTCCAATGATCATGCGTAACACTGTTTTCACCTTGTCTGAAGTGGCTGACGAACAAGCCATTATCGACTCCGTGAAAAAGATGGAAGAAGATGTACGTACCTACGTACCGGGTTATGCGCTGAAGCAAGACGTTCAGTTTGAATACTTTACCGATGAAAACCCACTGCACATCCCTGGCCGTGGCGATTTCACTGGCATGCGTTGCTCTATCTTCCTGGAAGTGGAAGGCGCTGCTCACTACCTGCCTTCATACGCCGGTAACCTGGATATCATGACCTCTGCAGCTATGGGTACTGGCGAGCGTATTGCTCAGCTGAAATACCTGAAAAAAGCGGCTTAATGCACGGGTAACGAGAGGAAATTACGATGATCGATCCGAAAAAAGACAAGATTTATATTCAAGACGTTACCCTGCGCGACGGCATGCACGCTATCCGTCACATGTACGGTATCGACCATGTTAAAGCCATCGCGAAAGCGCTGGATGACGCAAAAGTAGATTCACTGGAAGTCGCTCACGGTGACGGCCTGTCGGGCATGTCATTCAACTACGGCTTCGGTGCTCACACTGACAAAGAGTGGATTGCCGCCGTTGCTGAAGAGTTGACCCACACCAAGCTGGCAACGCTGATCCTGCCAGGTATTGCGATCAAAGAAGATCTGCAATGGGCATGGGATATGGGTGTTCGCTCAGTACGTGTGGCAACACACTGTACTGAAGGTGATGTTTCTAAACAGCACATTGAATTCGCCCGTGAACTGGGCATGGACACCATTGGTTTCTTGATGATGTCACACATGAGTGAGCCTTCTAAATTGGCTGAGCAAGCCAAGTTGATGGAATCTTACGGTGCTGAGACCGTTTACGTGGTTGATTCTGGCGGTGCTCAAAACATGAACGATATCGCAGATCGTGTTAAAGCCTTGCGTGATACTTTAGATCCAAACACGGGCGTGGGTATCCATGCACATCACAATCTAGCGTTGGGTGTGGCTAACTCGATCGTCGCTGTTGAAAACGGTGCAAACCGTGTTGATGCCTCTTTGGCAGGTATGGGTGCGGGTGCAGGTAATGCGCCATTGGAAGTATTCATTGCCGCTGCTGAGCGCATGGGTTGGAACCACGGTACTGATCTGTACAAACTGATGGATGCGGCTGATGATCTAGTGCGTCCGTTGCAAGATCGTGAAGTACGTGTTGACCGTGAAACTCTATCTTTGGGTTACGCCGGTGTTTACTCAAGCTTCCTGCGTCATGCTGAGCAAGCCTCTGAGCGCTACGGCCTTGAAACACGTGATGTTTTGGTTGAGCTGGGTCGCCGCCGCATGGTTGGTGGTCAAGAAGACATGATCGTTGATGTTGCGCTGGATATGCTGAAAGCGAAAGAGAAGGGCGTTTCTATTGAGGAATACTCAGCATCGATCGATAAGCGTGGCCGTAAGCAACAGGCTGTGACTTAATCGATATCGACTGAGCTGCGAAACGGCAGTTCATTTCGTAAAAAAGGCGCCTTCTGGCGCCTTTTTTGTTTTTAGGATCGAGTGAGGAAAATTCGTTTTCTCGCTATGACTTCTGATCCGGGTCGGAATCACTCATGCGCCATACCCGATGCTTTAAAAAGTGCCGCAGCTCTTTGTTGAAGAACAGGCTGTAAATGATGCCGCCGATGGTGCCAAACAGATGGGATTCTACAGCGACTTTGCCCTCATTCATAAAGCTATCGATCAAACTGTGCGAGACGATATTTTCATAAGTAACCCTGCCGCCGAATATAGCCATAACGATCAATGCCAGTTTTGGCTCTTTGGGCAACATCGCCAGTGCCCCGATAAATATCCAACCATACAGCGTATCGGAGAACCCAACGTAACTGCTGTAGTCAAAAGCGAAAGTTAACATGCATAAACTGCTGAATATGCTGATGAGAATCGCTGATATGGGCCAGTGGATGGGTTTTATGTCGTGGCGAAACACAAACAGACAAAGTGCAGCCCCACTCATATTCAACAGGTAGTGCTTCCAGTCTAGGTGTACAAAATGAGCCGTGAGTATTCGCCACCATTGCCCATGCTCAATCAGGGTTTTGTTGTACGATGCCCATTCACGACCGTCGGTGATTTGTGTCATCACGCAGATCAGAACCAGCGCAATATAGATGGCTAACACCGCTTTTGTATGGCGCTTGATTTCTTCTGAGGGCTGATTCATAGTGCGTTACCGGATGTCGAGTCGCCGACAAAATAACAACAGTGGCGACGTTATGGCAAGTATATACAGCTTGAATTGCGACGGGCTGAACGTCAGTTGGTCTGTCTATCCACACTGCTGAATATGTGAGCAGATATCAATCATTAACTAAAGAGAAAGCAAAATGCAGGTACAAAGCCTCGGGTATGTCGTAGTCGGATCTACGGATCTGGCGAAATGGGAAGATTATGGAGTCAATGTTGTCGGTATGATGAAGTCTACATCAGCGCCTGATAATGGTTCTGTGTATCTGAAAATGGATCAGCGTCCGTTCCGTTACCAGGTTATTGAAGCGCCGTTTGATGGTTTGCTCTTCGCTGGCTGGGACTTGGGTACTGAAGATGCATTCAACGCCGGTCTTGCGGAATTGGACGCAAAGGGTATTGCCTACGAAAAAATCGAAGCTGCAGATGAATTAGCTGCACGTGCAGTGTCTGGATTGGCGCGCTTGGCGGACCCATCGGGCAATCAATTGGAACTCTACTGGGCGACAGGTTCACTGGCTGACGACGGCGTTGCTTTTGCTTCTGGCGCAGACGTTGACGGCTTTGTTACCAATGCTGAAGACGGTAGTGATATGGGCTTGGGCCACGTTGTGTTGCACGCGCCAACTGACTTCGAAGGTGTGCACGATTTTTACGCCAGCATGGGTTTCCTTGATGCGGATATCACCGATATGTCTGAGCAAGGCATGGGTAAAATTTACTTCATGAACTGTAATTCACGTCACCACAGCTTGGCTTTATGGAGCTGGGGTGCGCCGTCACCAGAAACAGATTTCAAACCGAGCCCAGAGTCAAAAGCTCCCGGTTGTGTTCACCTTATGGCAGAAGTTGCCAGTTTGCGTGAAGTGGGTAGCTGCTTAGATCGTGTGAATGAGCGTGAGATTATGGTTGTGTCTTCCTTGGGCGAGCATATCAATGATGAGATGACATCATTCTACATGCTATCTCCAGGCAACTTTGCATTGGAGTTTGGTTTCGATGGCATGCAGTTGGATGCTGAGCATGAAACAACGCATAACACTGAGGCGTCTATCTGGGGCCATAAGTGGCAGGGTTAATCTCCTGAAGCAGACAATAAAAAAGGCAGCCTAGGCTGCCTTTTTTATTGTCATTACATCTTGGCGTGACGATGTAGCGCAGGTTAGTACGCTACTAACGTGTCTTAGATGCGAATGCCGCCGTCCATTTCAATGGTGCGACCAGTAACGTAATCGTTTTCACAGATATAAACAGCCGTCATGCCGATTTCTTCAGGCTCACCCAAACGGCCAAGTGGAATCATCTTTTCCATTTTTTCCAAGGCTTCTGGTTTCATGGATTTCACCATTTCTGTGGCGATGAATCCCGGTGCGATACCTGCGCTGCGAATGCCGTAGCGAGAAAGTTCTTTTGCCCAGGTTACCGTCAGGGCTGCAACACCCGCTTTGGCAGCAGAATAGTTCGTTTGGCCCATGTTTCCGGCTTTCGACAGGCTGGAAATATTGATGATGACACCTTTGGTGTCTGTCTCGATCATTTTGGTAGCAGCTTCACGACCGCACAGAAATACGCCGGTCAGGTTAACATCAATCACTGACTGCCATTCTTGTAAAGACATACGCTTCTGGACTTCACCATTTTTGGCTTTTACCATCAACCCATCACGGGTAATACCGGCATTGTTGATCAAAACATCAATGCTGCCCAAGTCTTGGACGATGTTGGTGAATAAGGCTTCTACTTGCTCTTCGTTGGCGACGTTAGCCTGATAAGCTTTTGCTGTTGCGCCTAGAGCTTCGCAAATGGCAACGGCTTCGTTCAGCCGATCTTCGTTCATATCAACCAGAGCCAGCTTGGCGCCTTTTTTGGCAAAACACTCTGCCATTGATAAACCAAGGCCTTGTGCACCGCCAGTGATGGCTACAACCTTATCAGTGATATTCATAAACAATCCTCAACGAATTAATGCCTTGCCGACGCCGCCGGCGCTTTTTGAAGGCGGGCATTATTACATATTTTGGTGCTATTGGGAGACGTTGCGGGGTTGTAAATGTCAACAATGACACTATAAATGGAAGTTAATGGTCTTTTGGAGTTTCCCATGCGTTTGCTGTTTCCCCTTTTTCTGATTATCCCTGTCATCGAGATGATCCTGCTGATTAAAGTTGGTGAATGGATTGGTGTAATGCCGACTATCATTCTTGTCTTCTCAACGGCAATTATCGGTGTGACGTTGCTTCGTCGTCAGGGGTTGTCGACCTTGCTGCGAGCGAACAAAAAAATGGAGCAAGGGCAAGTTCCGGCAGAGGAGATGGTTGAGGGGATGTTGCTGGCTATCGGTGGTGTGATGCTGATTGTCCCGGGGTTCTTTACCGACTTTCTTGGTCTTCTGTGCCTCATTCCTCTAACGCGGCGAGCACTGGCGCGGCGCTGTATCAAAAACGGCATTTTTGTTCAGCCGGGTATGAGTGGGAGCTTCACGTCTACCACGTCGTCCTTCCGTCGAGCTGACGAAGACATTATCGATGGTGAATTTCGCCGAGATGATCAGGATCAAATTGAAAAAAAATAATTAATTTTGTTGTTTCCCCTTGAAATGCTCTGCCGTCATCACCATCTAAAGATCAAAATTGATATATCTAAAGCTATTACAGGCTTTACTGTTTACGTTTTTTTAGAGTGTAAGCACTTAACAGGAGAATGAATCAAATGAACATCCGCCCTTTGTATGACAATGTCGTTGTAAAGCGTGAAGAACAAGAAGCCGTTTCTGCCGGTGGCATTGTGTTACCTGGTTCTGCTAAAGAGCAGCCTAACCAAGGTGAGGTTGTTGCTGTGGGTGAAGGGCAACATCTGGATAACGGTGACGTTCGTGCTTTGCAAGTGAAAGTTGGTGACAAGGTTGTGTTTGGCAACTATTCAGGCAACACCATCAAGGTTGATGGCGAAGAACTGATCATCATGCGTGAAAATGAAATTTTTGGTGTGATTGGTTAATCAGAAACTGTTGATTCCCAATCAATTGAACAAACCAACTGAATAGAAATTTAAGGATACGAAGATGGCTAAAGACGTACAATTTGGTGATTCGGCTCGTCAGAAGATGCTTGCAGGCGTTAACGTTCTGGCAGACGCAGTTAAAACAACATTGGGCCCTAAAGGTCGTAACGTTGTTTTAGACAAGTCTTTCGGCGCACCTACCGTGACTAAAGACGGTGTGTCTGTTGCGAAAGAAATCGAACTAAAAGACAAGTTCGAGAACATGGGTGCACAAATGCTTAAAGAAGTGGCGTCTCAGGCATCCGATGTTGCTGGTGACGGAACCACAACGGCGACCGTTTTGGCTCAGGGTATTGTTAACGAAGGCCTGAAAGCGGTAGCCGCTGGCATGAATCCAATGGATTTAAAGCGTGGTATCGATAAAGCCGTTGCTGCTGCAGTAGTAGAAGTACAAAAAATGGCTAAGCCATGTGCGGATTCTAATGCGATTGCTCAGGTAGGTACTATCTCTGCTAACAGTGATAGCCAAGTGGGTAGCATCATTGCTGAAGCAATGGGTAAAGTTGGTAAAGAAGGTGTTATTACCGTTGAAGAAGGTTCTGGTCTTGAAAATGAGCTGGACGTTGTTGAAGGTATGCAGTTCGACCGCGGTTACTTGTCTCCTTACTTCGTGACCAACACCGAAAATATGACGTCTGAAACTGAAAGCCCTTTGCTGCTGTTGGTTGATAAGAAAATCTCCAACATCCGTGAATTGTTGCCTTTGCTTGAGCAAGTGGCTAAAACCAGCCGTCCGCTAATCATTGTTGCTGAAGACGTTGAAGGTGAAGCACTGGCAACGTTGGTTGTGAACAACATGCGCGGTATTGTTAAAGTTTCAGCGTGTAAAGCACCTGGTTTTGGCGATCGTCGTAAAGCCATGCTGCAAGATATCGCTATCCTGACTGGCGGTACGGTTATTTCAGAAGAAGTAGGTCTTGATCTGGAAACCACAACGCTGGAACACTTGGGTTCAGCTAAGCGTGTAACCATGGATAAAGACAACACGACTGTCGTTGATGGTGCTGGTGATGCAGCTGCAATTGAAACGCGTGTTTCTGAAATTCGTGTACAGATTGAAAATACATCATCTGACTATGATCGTGAGAAGCTGCAAGAGCGTGTTGCTAAATTGGCAGGCGGCGTTGCGGTTATCAAGGTTGGTGCTGCGACTGAAGTTGAGATGAAAGAGAAGAAAGCACGTGTTGAAGATGCTCTGCATGCAACCCGAGCGGCTGTTGAAGAAGGCGTTGTTCCTGGCGGCGGTGTTGCATTGGTTCGTGCCATCCGTGCGATTGTTGACCTAAAAGGCGACAACGAAGACCAGGATCACGGTATTGCTGCAGCATTGCGTGCGATGGAAGCACCAATGCGTCAGATCGTTGCTAACGCAGGCGATGAAGCCTCTGTTGTTGTTGATAAGGTTCGTCACGGTGAAGGTAACTTTGGTTACAATGCAGCATCTGGTGAATACGGCGACATGGTTGACATGGGTATTCTGGATCCAGCCAAAGTAACACGTACTGCGCTGCAGGCTGCAGGATCTGTTGCTGGTCTTATGGTTACCACAGAGTGTATGGTCACTGACATCGTCGAAGAAGGCGCCGGTGCTGCTGCTGGCGGCATGCCAGATATGGGCGGTATGGGTGGAATGGGCGGTATGGGCGGCATGATGTAGTGCGACGAGAGTCGTGCTGTGTTGGCATTATCTAAGTCCTTCGTGGCCTTCGTTTGACCTAATCAGTCGAGTTAGATAATGTAGCTAGAGTCACACCCTTCGTAGGTGTTGGCTCTACCTTGGTTACAGCAGCTAGATTGGCTGCTGTACACCAAAAGTGCTCTCAATCTAGTCATGAGATGAGCACGGTCGCTGAATGCGATTGACTATACGCTATACAATGAGCTTAGGCTCTTTCTCCTCGGTGCATAAGGTATTCACTGCCAAGTGAGCCTATCTTTGTACTGCTATATCTGTAGATTTTAGGCCTTGCGACAATTGTCCACCCTGAAACCTACCTGCTCTACTTCCCATATATCTGCCAAAAAGTAACATCTGTTTCTTTTATGCCGTAATGGATTCTCAATATTTTCTCGGGCCATTTCCAATGGAAATCCCTTGATACCCTCAACTCTTGCTGCCCAGCAGCAAACTCAACAACACAGCGACGTAAGCTGTTTCAATGATTGTCTGACTCATGGTGGCACATGAGGAGTAGACCGTTTGTTCAGCCAAACGTAGCCTAGGGATAGTGCGACTCCAGAAATGGGGTGGTGTGAAGCTTCCTGACAATGTAGCCCCGATTATTCGGTGCCTATTCTTTGCGAAAAGATAGGCGGATTCTGCCAGTAACAGGCGGATGAGGTACTAGGCTGGGTGGCATGGTTAACATATGTGAACTGCTGATAAATACCGTCAACCGCGACGAGCCAAAGTTACTGATAGGCTCCAACCAAAATGGTATGTAGCTGGTTATTCTTTTTACATCTGGGAATACGCTGACTTCATAGTTACCGGTAGATAGGCAGAACCTAACCCACCCGTGTCATTGAAACGGAACTCGGTAAGCCCGTATTTCCGCCCTTTGTTGTATTGAAGGGCAGGTATTTCGTAAGGATTGCTGTTGGGAGTGCGGGTAAAGGAACGCGGAAAAAGCGAATGTCTGGCTGTAATGGCCAGAATAAGGGTTCAGAATTTGCCCTAACTCTAAAGAGTGCAGACTTCCGTATGGTCTTTACTTGCGTGAAAGCGTGTAAAGCTCTTAAGAAATGAAGGTACAAGGCCGCAACCTTGTACCTTCTCAATCTGAACGTCCCTTACGGGTGAAGATAAACTTCCCCGCAAGGGGCTAGTGCATCTTTATTTCGTCAGGTGGCATTCATTTATGCAATCTGGAGGATAGCAAGATGCGTGTTGATTTACTAACACCTGCATTCTCCCACCCAGCCACTGAGTGGCATCTTATAGATTGGGAAACCAGCCATAGGAGGGTGAGAGAGCTACAGGTAAGAATCGCAAAGGCAGCAAAACACAAGCAATGGCGAAAGGTTAATTCCTTGCAGCGTCTGCTTGTACGTTCGTTCTCAGCTAAGGCAATTGCTGTAAAGCGAGTCACCGAAAACCGAGGCAAGAAAACTGCCGGAGTAGATGGTGAACTTTGGGATACGCCTTTAACCAAATGGATAGCAATAACACGTCTAACGCGCAAGGGCTATAAGCCGAGGCCGTTACGTCGAGTCTATATTCCAAAATCGAATGGCAAACGCCGTCCGCTTGGAATTCCAACGATGCTGGACAGAGCTATGCAGGCTTTATATTTACTCGCTTTGGAACCTGTATCGGAGACGACTGCTGATCGTAATTCATATGGTTTTCGCCCTATGAGGAACACAGCTGATGCTATTGAGCAATGCTTTGTAAACCTCAGTCGTAAACACTCAGCTGAGTGGGTGCTAGAAGGCGATATTAAAGGGTGCTTTGATAATATTAGTCATGATTGGTTAATTGCTAATGTCCCTATGGATAAAGCAATTTTGCGAAAGTGGCTGAAGGCGGGTTATATGGAATCCAATCGCCTTAACTCAACAGATGCCGGGACACCACAAGGAGGAATTATCTCTCCTGTGCTGGCTAATCTTGCTCTCGATGGTTTAGAAAAAGTATTAGAAGCCCATTTTGGGATGAAAAATACCAAAGCTAGCTATAAGACCAAGGTCAACTATGTGCGTTATGCAGATGACTTCATCATTACAGGTATCTCGAAAGAGTTGCTGGAAAATGAGGTCAAACCATTAGTCGAAGATTTTATGGCGGAACGGGGTTTAGCCCTATCGCCGGAAAAGACTTTGGTTACACATATTGCTGATGGGTTTGATTTCCTGGGTCAGAATGTTCGAAAGTACAATGGTAAGTGCCTTATTAAGCCTTCCCATAAAAACGTGAAAACATTCTTGGCCAATATAAGGAGCGTATTAAACGGCAACAAAACTATGTCTACATGGTGGATTATAGCGAAACTCAACCCGATGATTCGGGGCTGGGCTAACTACCACCGCGCAGTTGTAGCAAAAGAGACGTTTAATTATGTGGATTATCGTATCTGGAAAATGCTTTGGCAGTGGTGCAAACGGCGACATCAAAACCGTCGTAAACGCTGGATTAAAGAGAAATACTTTAAATCAGTCAAAACGCGCAACTGGGTATTCCAAGGTGTTAACCCGAGCAATCAGCGACTTTCGTTGCTGTATGCGAGTGATACGCCAATCAAGCGGCATACCAAGATCAAAGCTGAATCAAATTCTTATGATCCGGTTTGGGAGACTTACTTCGAGCAGCGCCTTGAGCGTGCTTGGCGGGATTCTGAACAAGGGAGAAAGAAAACGATGACGCTTTGGGCTAGACAAGATCGACGCTGTCCGATGTGCAAACAGCACATTACGCATGAAACGGGGTGGAATATTCACCATATCGTTGAAAAGCATAAGGGCGGTAGCAACTTGCTGGATAATTTGGTTCTGTTGCATCCCAACTGCCACATGCAAGTGCATAGTACGCATCTTTTCAAAGATCCCCCTTGAATTTTTGGGGTAGAGGCCAAATATTCTTTTTATCTATTGATCTTCCTAGAAGTTATATAGATGGAAGTCTGCTTTCTTACAGTCGAGAGATTTAGGAGGTAGGTACATAAGCAATGAAAAGAATAGGAGGTCCTGCTTCATGGATACTTGGGAATTTTATAAAGATGGTGCTAATCAATGGCGGTGGCGTCGTACAGCGCCTAATGGTAGGATCGTTGGTGCATCCTCTCAAGGGTACGCCAATCGGGCTGACTGTGTAGCTAATGCGAAACGCAATGGTTATGTGGGAAGCTAACTTGCTAGAGAATGAGGTCGCCGGTTCGATTGTAAAATTGGGCTTGGAAAAGGCTTGAGCCGTATGCGGGGAAACTCGCACGTACGGTTCTTAGGGGAGGGGTAGCCAGTAATGGTTACTTCTTACCCGACAGCTGATCCGCATCCACATGTTTGAGAAAACCCCTCTTTAGTGAGGGGTTTTTTTTGCCTAGCGAAACCTGGCAGTGCAGAATAGGTGGTCGGCTAGCGTTCGTGTAAGTATGTGTTTAAATCACACTTTTTAGGCATTATGGTCGGCGTGTCGAAGGTATTGGGCAGTAGAGGTTTTACGATGACAGTGAATACGATGTTCAAGCGCAAGGTAGCGCTGTATTTGTGGTTGGTGGCGGGGTGTTTAGTACCTTTGGTTGCACAGGCCAAGGTGGTTGCTTCTGAAGCTCCGCATCAGCTTATTTCGCAGACAACGGATAAATTGTTAGTGCTGATCGATGAGGCTAAAGATTACTTTGATAAAAATCCCCAGCGGTATTTTGATGAGTTGTCGGTGATCGTTGAGCCGATGATCGATTTCAATTCCTTTACTCGCGGTGTCATGGGTGAGTACGGTACTCGCGACTATTACCGTTCTCTGTCACCAGAGCAACGCCGTGTTTTTAAGGCTGATTACAAACGTTTTGTGGCAACGTTTCGAGAAGGGTTAATGCAAACCTATGGTAAAGGACTGTTGGCGTTTAATGGGGAGAAGGTGGTGGTTGAGCAGCCTTCAGAGGATGACTTGCAGCAGGTTGCTGCGGGTAAAACCGTAGAGGTGCTGCAAATTATCAAGGGCAATGATAAAAGCTACGAAATCACTTACAAAATGCGACCCAACAAAGCTGGCGAATGGAAGTTGCGCAACGTCACGATTGATGCGATCAACGTTGGCCAGCTATATCGTAAGCAATTTGCTGCAGCGATGGATAAGTATCAGGGTGATCTGGGCAAAGTGATTAATAACTGGATCGAAGAATCATCTGATGCAGAGAAAGAGGCCCAGAAAGTCGCGCGAAAAAATGCCAGCGTGAATTCTCAGGAAAAACAATGAATTTCGGGTCATTTGCCCGTCTTTTTGCTAAACTATCGCGCCTTTGTAGACTCGACGGTACATTGCTATGCAGCTTGAAGAACTCAGTAGTTTGTTATCAGAGGCGTTCCCAGGCGCAGATGTGGACGTAGAATCTGACGGTTCGCATTTCAATATTTTAATTGTCAGTGATGCTTTTGAAGGTATTCGTGCCGTCAAAAAGCAGCAAATGGTATATGCCGTCATTAATGACCATATTGCTAATGGCTCTATGCATGCAGTGAATATGCGCTTGCACACACCGGCGCAGTGGGCCGAACTAAATTCCTGATGGGTGTCTGAAGACTTCATGGATAAGCTAATAATTGAAGGTGGCGCTACGCTAAATGGCGAGATTCGTATCTCGGGCGCCAAGAATTCTGCATTGCCAATTCTGGCAGCAACTTTGTTGTGTGATGAGCCGATAAGAATCTCTAATCTGCCACATTTGCATGACATCACGACCATGATCGAGCTATTGGTCAGCATGGGTGTTGATGTCACGATTGATGAAAAAATGGCGATTGAAGCCAATGCTGCAACGTTAAATTCCAGTGTTGCTCCCTATGAGTTGGTTAAAACCATGCGGGCGTCGATTCTTGTATTAGGCCCACTTTTGGCGCATTACGGTGAAGCGCGTGTCTCGTTCCCTGGTGGTTGCGCTATCGGTAGTCGTCCTGTTGATCTGCATTTGCGTGCACTTGAGGCAATGGGAGCCAATGTCGATATCGAAGAGGGTTATATCCATGCCACGTGTGATGGGCGTTTAAAAGGTGCTCGTATCGTATTTGATATGGTGACGGTTGGCGGTACTGAGAACACCGTAATGGCGGCAACATTAGCGGATGGCGTTAGTATCATCGAAAATGCCGCGCGTGAACCCGAAATTGTCGATTTGTGCGATTGCTTGGTAAAAATGGGCGCCAAAATCGAAGGAATTGGTACGGACACCCTCACAATTGAAGGTGTTGAGCGGCTGCACGGTGCAGAACACGCTGTGATGCCTGATCGTATCGAAACCGGCACGTATTTGGTTGCTGCGGCTGCGACGAGAGGGTGTGTAAAACTTAAAGATACCGATCCGAGTTTGTTAGATGCAGTGCTTCTAAAGTTGGAAGAAGCCGGTGCGGTTATTGCGTCTGGTGAAGACTGGATCTCATTAGATATGGAAGGTCGTCGCCCGAAAGCTGTGAATATTAAAACAGCACCTTACCCTGGGTTTCCGACCGATATGCAAGCTCAGTTCACGGCGTTGAATTGTGTTGCCGAAGGTACGGGTACTGTCGTTGAGACTATTTTCGAAAATCGCTTGATACAAGCGCATGAAATGAATCGCATGGGCGCAAGCATCCAGCTTGAAGGCAAAACGGCGGTTGTAACCGGTTGTGAAGTGTTGAAAGCAGCACCTGTAATGGCGACTGATTTACGTGCATCTGCGAGCCTAGTTATCGCGGGCTTGGTCGCAACTGGGCAGACAGTGATTGATCGCATCTACCACATAGATCGTGGTTACGAATGTATTGAAGAAAAGCTGCAGTTACTTGGTGCCAATATTCGACGGGTTCCTGATTGATATGTATGAATCTCCCTTAACGATCGCTTTGACCAAGGGTCGTATTCTAAAAGAAACACTGCCGTTGCTTGAAGCTGCGAACATTCGCCCGATCGATGATGTTTTTAAGAGCCGCAAGCTGCTGTTTGAAACAAATCTCCCCAATGTTCGGTTGCTGATTTTGCGCGGCTCTGATGTAACAACATATGTGCGTTATGGTACCGCCGATATGGGTATTGCCGGCAAAGATATGCTGATGGAATACGGCTGTGAGTCTGCTGAACAGTGCGGGGATCAGGGTATCTATGAAGTGCTTGACCTCAATATTGCACGTTGTCAGTTGATGACCGCAGGCAAGGCTGATCAAGCGCCAATTCGGGATCGACGTATCAAGGTCGCGACCAAGTTCATTAACGTCGCCAAAGCGTATTATGCTGAGCGTGGCGTACAGGCCGACATTATCAAGCTCTACGGCGCAATGGAGCTGGCACCGATTATGGGGCTGGCGGATGAAATTATCGATATTGTCGATACGGGCAACACACTGAAGGCGAATGGTTTGGTGCCGTGGGATGAGATTGCTGACATCAGTTCACGTTTAATTGTGAACAAAGCCTCGATGAAAATGAAACACGCAGATATTCAACATCTCATCAACTGTATCGCTAAAGCAGTGGGGTGAATGTGATGAGTATTGAAAGCACTGTCAAAATACAGCGTCTAGACAGTCAGGATGCCGCTTTTAAGGAAACCCTGGATAAGCTGTTAGCTTGGGATGAGGTGTCTGACGGAGCTGTTGTGACGATCGTTGAAGAAATTCTTCAGCATGTCAAAAATGATGGTGATGAAGCGCTTCTTGAATACACCCATCGATTTGATCATTTGCAGGCCGCATCTATGGCTGAGCTAACGGTCACGCCGGAGCGTATTCAGGCTGCCTGTGAGCGTATTGATGATGATGTCTATCAGGCACTGGAANCCGCTGCGCAGCGCATTCGTTCATACCATGAGCATCAACGGCAGGATAGCTGGCAGTATACAGAAGCTAACGGAACGGTCTTGGGGCAGAAAATCACGCCGCTCGATCGTGTGGGAATATATGTGCCGGGTGGCAAGGCGTCGTATCCATCGTCGGTATTGATGAATGCGTTGCCAGCTAAAGTTGCTGGCGTTAACGAGATTGTTATGGTTGTCCCGTCACCGAATGGCGAGCTGTCTGATATGGTATTGGCTGCCGCTAAAATTGCGGGTGTGGATACTATTTTTACCGTGGGTGGAGCGCAGGCAGTTGCTGCACTCGCTTACGGAACCGAAACTGTTCCCAAGGTCGATAAAATTGTTGGGCCGGGCAACATCTTTGTTGCAACCGCAAAACAAATGGTATTTGGTCAGGTTGGGTTGGATATGATCGCGGGGCCTTCTGAAATTCTTGTGATTTGCGATGGAAAAACAGACCCTGACTGGATTGCCATGGATTTATTTTCCCAAGCTGAGCATGATCAGAATGCGCAGTCGATTTTGATCAGTGATGACGCTGCATTTCTTGATCAGGTTCAGGCTTCGATCGAAACGTTGCTGCCGACCATGTCTCGTCAGGAGATTATCGAGCATTCATTGGCGAACAGAGGCGCGTTGATTCATGTTGCTGACATGGATCAGGCGGTTGCGCTGAGCAATCGGATTGCGCCAGAACATTTGGAGTTGTCTGTAGAAAACCCGGATGCTCTTTTGCCGAAGATTGCTCACGCTGGGGCGATTTTCATGGGGCGTTACACTGCTGAGGCGCTCGGAGATTATTGTGCAGGTCCAAACCATGTGTTGCCGACCAGCAGTACAGCGCGTTTCTCATCGCCATTAGGGGTATATGATTTTCAAAAACGCAGTTCGGTCATTAACTTTACGGCTTCTGGTGCTAGCGAGTTGGGTCACGTTGCCTCTGTACTGGCGCGTGGTGAGTCTCTTGAGGCGCATGCACGGTCGGCGGAGTACCGAATTCAGCTGGATGACGAGTGATGTGTCAGTGTAGCCATTGAAGGCTTTAGAACTAAAAAAGGCGCTTAATGTAGCGCCTTTTTTACGTCTGTATGTTTTGTCAGGTATGTTTCTTAGAGCTAACGATCGCGTGTGGGTAATCGTTGATTTACTGGGGGGGGCGAATGCCCAAAATCGCCTGAGTTTTTGAGCGTTTCCCGTCGCGAATAAATCCGATTTCGATTTCCTTACCCGGCTCAAGGTTTGCTACTTTCAGCAGTCCTTCTTGGCCGCTAGTAATTTGTTCTTTATTAATAGCGATGATGATGTCATCAATGCGAAGGCCTGCTTTATCTGCCGGGCCACCGCGTTGAATATCGGTGATGATAACGCCTGAGGTTTGATCAATACCAAGTTGTGCGGCAATAACACGATTTAGACCGGTTACGTCGAGGCCGAGCCATCCGCGGATGACCTGGCCATAACGAACAATATCAGTGAGTACTTTGGTCGCAATCTCGATCGGTATCGCAAGGCCAATGCCAGTAGATCCGCCGGTTTGAGAGTAAATTGCCGAGTTGATGCCGATAAGTTCGCCGTAACCGTTGATCAGTGCACCGCCAGAGCTGCCCACATTAATCGAAGCGTCTGTCTGGATGTAATCTTCATAAGTATTCAGATTGAGCCCGTAGCGACCTTTTGCTGAAACGATGCCTGCAGTGACGGATTGTCCGAAACCGTAGGGGTTGCCGATGGCTAGCACCCAATCGCCGACGCGCATGGCTTCTGAGTTGCCAATTTTCGCGGGTTTAAGGTTGGGTAAGTCGATTTGCAGAATCGCAAGATCAGTTGCACGATCCGTGCCGACGACGCGCGCGAGTGCATTGCGCCCGTCATAGAGGAGGACCAAAATTTCATCCGCATCTTTGATCACGTGTAGGTTGGTGATAATAAGGCCGGCATCATCAACAATAACACCTGACCCGAGACTTAGTTCGCGGCGTGTTTGTAGGCGCTTTTGGCGCTGCCGTGATGCATAACTATCGGTAGATGCCGCAGGTTGTTCAGAGTGTTTGGTGGTGTAAATGTTGGCGACAGAGGGGGCCGCAATCGCAACTGCGTTAGCAAAGGTGGGCACGTTGGTGGGTGTCGAGTTACCTTTGTAACCAACAAAAAATGCGGCCAGCGCTCCGATTAGGAGTCCGGCGATTATCATGTGTGAAAATTTCATTGCGGTCAGAAATCGTGGCGGGTTTCAGATTGTCTTCTAGCTTACGCTATAATCGCGCCATTTCACATTAGATTGAAAGAGTGATTAATACCATGTCGAGTCCAACGCTGGCGGAACTAGAGAGTTACTGCAACGAAATGCTGAACATATCAGCCTTTCAGGATTATTGTCCGAATGGGCTGCAAGTTGAAGCAATGGATCCGAAGGCGCCGGTAAAAAAAATCGTTACTGGCGTTACGGCATCGCAAGCACTGATCGACGTCGCTATCGAGCAGAAAGCTGATGTATTATTGGTGCATCATGGCTATTTTTGGAAGGGCGAGAGCCCGAGTTTGGTCGGAATTAAGGGGCGTCGAATCCGCGATCTGATACGTAATGGTATCAGCTTGATCGCCTATCACCTGCCGTTGGATGCTCATCCAGTCGTTGGCAACAATGCGCAGCTGGCTAACTTGTTGAAGATTGAAACCAAGGGTGGACTGGACAGCAGTGAATACCCGGTCGGAAACTGGGGCGAGCTGGCCGTGCCGCGAACGGCGGCTGATTTTGCCGGGGATATACAGACTGCGCTTGGTCGCGAACCTCTGGTTATTGGTGATAGTGCACGTCAAATTCAGTCAGTGGCTTGGTGCACAGGGGCGGCCCAATCCTATATTGAAAAAGCTGCAGCACTGGGTGTTGATGCATTTATTACCGGGGAAATTTCTGAGCCGAGTGTGCATCTTGCGAGGGAATTGGATGTTGCTTTTTATGCTGCCGGGCATCATGCAACTGAGCGCTATGGAGTAAAGGCGCTTGGTGAGCATTTAGGCGAAGCGTTTAGCTTGGATGTGATGTTTGTGGATATTGATAACCCGGTGTGAAGCCGATCGCTATCGTTTGAGACCCATGTTTGTACTTTTATTATGAAGAAGTACAAACATGGGTGATTGGCATTACGCGTTTTGCGGGTCTTTTTGAGTATCTGAAGGCGGCGTCGCTGCGTTCGCTGCGATGGCGTCAGCAATGTTCTCGATCGGCTCTTCGGTCAGTTTTACCTTTTCCAACCCATAATCTTCATTCAGTGCACCCTTGTCGAAGGGGGTTGCGCGTGGAGCGTAGTCCAGCGGTGGTTGCACCGTATCCGGTTCTGAAGACTCTTCAATACTGACTTTGTCATTAAGACGCTTGATGATGGGTTCGTTGTTATTAACCGGTGTGGTGAGGCCGTTTGCCCCAGTCGCCAAATGGTTGTGCAGGTCTCGGTATGTCTCTGCCAGTTGATTTAGCATTGTCGAGGTTTCTACAAAGTGCTCGGTAACTTCGTGCTGGTATTGCTTTAACTCGTCCTGCTTTTGATGCAGATGCTTTTCGAGTTCTTTGTTTTTGTCCTGTGCGTCTGACATCCGTAATGTAATCAGGGCACCAATAGCTGCACCAACAAAGAGGCTGAGAATACTGCAGATAAGTAGTAGCTGATTGGGTTCCACTGGACGCTCCTATAAATAATTGTGCGGCAATTATAACGCCCAGATAGGATTGGCGAAGACTTTTTCATTGCAAATCCTTCATTAATTGCGAAATACAGTTGTTACAGGTAAAGTACCGCGCAATTTTAAGGTCACAATACAGCTATCATGACGACGCCACTTTCAAGGTATCAGGACGATCTCAAGCGCGATGATTTTCAATTCGATGCTGCTCAGCAGCATGCGGTAGAGAAGCTAAATGCCGTATTTGAGGCTCTGGTTGCCGAGGGTGATCAGCAGGGGTCGCCTACTTCGTTAGGGCTGTTCGGGAAGCTCAAGTCACGGATAACAAAGCCTGATTCAGTAGCACCTGTACGCGGGTTGTATTTCTGGGGCGGCGTTGGACGGGGTAAAACCTACTTGATGGATGTGTTTTATGAGTGCCTACCATTTGAGAGAAAATGGCGGTCTCACTTCCATCGCTTTATGCAGTACGTGCATGAGGAGTTGAGAGCGCTTGATGGCGAGAAGAATCCATTGGATATTGTTGCGCGTCATATCGCCGATAAGGCACGGGTTATTTGCTTTGATGAATTTTTTGTCACGGACATTACGGATGCAATGATCTTGGGTGGGTTGTTTGAAAAGCTCTTTGATATGGGGGTGACCTTAATCGCTACCTCCAATATCGTGCCCGATCGGCTCTATGAAAACGGCTTGCAGCGTGCGCGTTTCTTGCCGGCAATTGAACAGCTAAAAATTCACTGTGAAGTAGTGAATGTTGATGGTGGTGTCGACTACCGTTTGAGGGCGTTAAGGCAGGCAGAGCTTTATTATTGTCCGCTTGATGTCGGGGCACAAAAAAGCCTGGAACAAAGTTGGGCTTCTTTAGTCCATGATCAATGCAACGCAGATCTTGATATCGAGATCAACGGGCGTATGATTCCAGCACAACGCGAGAGTGATGGCATTGCTTGGTTTGATTTTGATGCCTTATGTGATGGGCCTCGTAGTCAGAATGACTACATCGAGCTGGCGCGTATTTATCATACCGTGTTATTGAGTAATATCCCTGAATTGGGATTAGGGCGAGATGATCAGACTCGTCGTTTTATTAATCTGATTGACGAATTTTACGATCGCCATGTGAAGTTGATTGTGTCGGCGGAGAAGTCGATAGACACGATCTACAGCGGTGGTAATTTGGCGTTTGAAATTGAACGCACGCAAAGCCGGTTGCTGGAAATGCAATCGCATGAATATCTTGGGCTTGAGCATAAGCCGTGACATCCCGGGATTCGGGAAAGAATTTAAACAAAAACCAGAAAAGCAGAGCGCATTAAACAGATTAAATTGAACCCCGCATAGATCGGCACTTTGGCATTTGCTCGCACGTTGCTTAAATGTGAGTGACTCGGTGGTGTTGTGCAATGGTGTGGGTATTGTAAATTACGCTGTGGCCGGTTATTCCATCCCATTGTACCCGTTAAATTATGGAATAATGTGCCGGTATCCTTAGTGGATATTGTTTGCGGACGTTGTTTACGAATATTGTTCAATTCGTATAGTTGTTAGTGCACTAGCAATTCGGGCGCAGCCCAAATGCCGCAGGGTGGTAAGGTGTTTCTGTAATCACATATTGTGCTTGCGGAGCTATCTTCGTTCCTGTAGTATTCGCGCTCCTTATCGAATGCGCTCCTTAGTTTTAGGCGGAAGAAATATGAAAACTTACAGTGCTAAACCAAATGCTGTAGAGCAAGAGTGGTACGTTGTTGATGCTGAAGGTAAAACTTTGGGTCGTTTAGCGTCCGAAATCGCGCATCGCCTGCGTGGCAAGCACAAGCCGGAGTATACTCCTCACGTAGATACCGGTGATTACATTGTTGTTGTGAATGCTGAGAAAGTTCACGTGACCGGCAACAAGGCGAAAAACAAAATTTATTACCGTCATACTGGTTATGTTGGTAACTTGAAGTCAATCTCTTTTGAGAAGTTGATCGACAAAGCACCTGAGCGTGCTCTGCAAATTGCAGTTAAAGGTATGTTGCCAAAGAACCCTTTGGGTCGTGCAATGTTTTCAAAGCTGAAAGTGTATGCTGGTGAGTCTCACCCACATGCAGCACAACAGCCTAAAGAGTTACAGATTTAACGGAAGCATATTTTATGTCAAGCACACAATACTACGGCACAGGCCGTCGCAAGACATCGACAGCTCGTGTATTTATCGCCCCGGGTGAGGGAAACATCACCGTTAATAGTTGTTCTTTGGAGCAGTACTTCGGTCGTGAAGTAGCTCGAATGATCGTTAAGCAGCCACTTGACGTGGTTGAAATGCAGGATAAGTTTGATATCAACGTAACTGTAAAAGGTGGTGGTAGTTTTGGTCAGGCCGGTGCTATCCGTCATGGTCTGACTCGTGCTTTGATTGAATTCGATGAGAACCTGCGTTCTCCGCTGCGTCAAGCAGGTTATGTGACCCGTGATGCTCGTGAAGTTGAGCGTAAGAAAGTTGGTCTGCGTAAAGCACGTAAGAAACCACAGTTTTCCAAGCGTTAATCGCATACTGGATCTGTACAAAGCCTGGGCGGTTGCCTGGGTTTTTTTTTGCGAAATTATAGCTGAAGTAATCAATATGCCGCGTCAGCGGGCGGCTAATTACCTTGTTTATTACAAGGTTTTTCATTACTATTTGCGGCGATTTTTTTTGCGTTATATAAGTCTTGCCCTGGTTTAGGGGTGAAAAGACGGGGGATTACCGATGAGCAATGATGGTGTGAATACTTCACGTCGACGTTTTTTGGCCACATCGACTGCTGTGGTTGGAGCGGCAGGTGCTGTAGGTGTTGCTGTTCCGTTTCTAGGATCCTGGGCACCGAGTGCCAAGGCTAAGGCTGCGGGAGCACCTGTGAAGGCAGATATGAGCAAGCTGCGACCTGGTGAGCTGATAACTGTTGAATGGCGAGGCAAGCCTGTCTACGTCATGCGTCGTACTGAGGCGCAACTCAAAGATTTACCTTCTCTGAATGATCAACTTCGCGATCCTGAATCCAATGCCTCAAATCAGCCTGAGTACGCGAAAAACATTGATCGTTCTATCAAGCCGGAATATTCAGTATTAATTGGTCTGTGTACACACCTAGGTTGTGCACCGAAGCCACGTCCTGAAGTTGCTCCCGCTGATCTTGGTGCTGATTGGAAAGGTGGCTTCTTTTGCCCATGCCACGGTTCAAAATTCGATCTTGCAGGTCGTGTTTATAAAGGTGTTCCTGCACCGACGAACCTGGAAGTTCCTCCTTATAAGTATGAATCTGAACTTGTTATTACCATCGGTGTAGATGGGGGTGCCGCGTAATGCTTAACATGTTGGTCGGTTTACGAGATTGGGTAGATGCCCGTCTGCCTATTATGCGCGCATGGGACACCCATATGGGTGGTTACTACGCGCCAAAGAATTTTAACTTTTGGTACTTCTTCGGTGTTTTATCACTGGTTGTTTTAGTAAACCAATTGTTGACCGGTATTTGGTTGACGATGATGTTTGTACCTGATGCAGAAAGAGCTTTTGCATCTGTTGAGTACATCATGCGTGATGTCGATTACGGTTGGATTATCCGTTATATGCACTCCACCGGCGCGTCAGCGTTCTTTGTGGTCGTCTACCTTCATATGTTCCGCGCCTTGCTTTACGGATCATACCGTAAGCCTCGTGAGCTTGTATGGGTCTTCGGTATGTTGATCTTCTTCGCGCTGATGGCCGAAGCATTCTTGGGTTATATCTTGCCTTGGGGACAAATGTCTTACTGGGGTGCTCAGGTAATCGTATCGCTATTTGGTGCCATTCCTGTTGTTGGTGAGCCATTGGTTGAGTGGATTCGTGGTGATTACCTGATCTCGGGTATTACATTAAACCGTTTCTTCGCCCTGCACGTTGTTGCTGTGCCGATCATTTTGCTGGCGCTAGTTGTTCTTCACTTACTGGCTCTGCATGAAGTAGGTTCTAACAACCCAGATGGCGTTGAAATTAAGAAGCACAAAGATGAAAACGGTATCCCATTAGACGGTATCGCATTCCACCCGTACTACACCGTTCACGATATCGTCGGTATTGTGGTGTTCTTGATGGTATTTGTTTCGGTTATTTTCTTCTTCCCAGAAATGGGTGGTTACTTCCTTGAACATGCCAACTTTGAAGAAGCTAACGCACTGAAGACTCCGGCACATATTGCGCCAGTATGGTACTTCACGCCGTTCTACTCAGTACTGCGAGCGGTACCTGACAAGCTGTTTGGTTTCATTGCTTTCGGTGCGTCTGTTGCTATTTTGTTCGCATTGCCTTGGTTGGATCGTAGTCCGGTTAAATCCATTCGCTACAAAGGCCCCATCTCTAAAGTGTTTTTGTTAGTGTTCACGGCTACATTCCTGATCCTGGGTGTGTTGGGTGTGAAATCTCCGAATGTTGAGCGCACAATCTTGGCCCAAATCTGTTCCATTATTTACTTCGCTTTCTTCTTGACCATGCCTTTCTGGTCGAAAATTGACAAGTGTAAGCCAGAGCCTGATCGCATCACTATGAATGGTGGTATTGGTATCGTTGGTAGCCTAGGTGCCGTGCTGATTATTGCCGTTTTGACTGTCGGGCCGCTCTGGCTTGTTGAGTGGTTGCATTCTGTTAACCAAGCTGCGGCTCACTAAGGGGAATATATAATGAAAAAACTGATTGCATCTTTATTCCTCAGCTGTGTTTCAGCAGTAACTCTGGCCGCAGGTGGTAATGTGCCACTGCTGGACTTTGAATCTAACCTGAAAGACGAAGCAGGTTTGCAGCGTGGCGCGAAAGTGTTCATGAACTACTGCATGGGCTGTCACAGCATGAAATACATGCGCTATGAGCGTCTTTCCAGCGATTTGGGTGTTCCTGTTGATTTGGTAGAGCAGAACTTGATTTTAGATGGTTCAAAAATTGGCTCTTTAATGACTAACTCAGCCCCTGAAGCGCTGCAGAAAAAGTGGTTTGGTGCAGCGCCACCAGATCTGACGTTAGTTTCTCGTGCGCGCGGTGATGCGTGGTTGTACAGCTACTTGAAAGGTTTCTATACCGATCCAGGTCGCCCATACGGTTACAATAATCTGGTATTCAAGGATGTAGGCATGCCAAACGTATTGGTTAATCTGCAAGGTGATCAAACATGTGAGCCTGGTTTTGCCAAGGCTGCAAACGGTGGCGTTAAGCGCGACACGATCACTTATGAGCCGATTGAAAACCCACATGATCCTTGTGGCCGCACGGAACATGTTGATGGAACGGGTAGTCTGAATCCGGAAGAATTTGATCAAGTCGTTACTGATTTGACTAACTTCCTGGTCTACGCAGGCGAGCCAACAAAGCTATATGACCGTACTTTCCTTGGAATGGAATTGAACAAACGTGAAGTGATCGGTGTATACTGCCTGTTCTTCCTTGTGTTCTTCGGCGTATTTGCTGTTCTGTTGAATCGTGAATATTGGAAAGACGTACATTAAAACGTCTTCGTTAGACTAACTGTCTGCGCTATGGCCTGCTTTATGCAGGCCGTTTGCGTATTAAGCGACTACGCTGTTAGTCTGGTTGTCAGGGGTACTCCTGATAAAAATGCAGGTTGGATTCGCTTTCCCGATTAAGCCGAATGTTTCGACATATGTAACACACGTTTAATGTCGAAATTTCTGCAGAATGGGGAATGAATTGGCTGCGGCATTGCCAGATGAGTAGCTGTCGTCACTGGAATTGTTTCAAGAGGTTGCAAAATGGGTGTGGTTACAAAACGATCTTCAATGACGTTTTATTCCGATGGTCAGGATCAATACAGCCATCGCGTGCGCATTGTTCTGGCGGAAAAGGGCGTTACCGTAGACATTATTGAGTGTCTGGGTGACAACAAACCTGAAGATCTTGCGCAGATTAATCCCTACAATTCGCTGCCGACTCTGGTTGATCGTGATTTAGTACTCTATGAGTCAAAAATCATTATGGAATATCTGGATGAGCGTTTTCCTCACCCACCACTTCTTCCGGTGTATCCGGTTGCTCGTGGCGAGAGTCGCTTGTTTATCCATCGTATCGAAAAGGACTGGGCGCACCACGTTGATACTATCTTTGCAGCTAAAGATGCGAAGGCGGTAGAAGCATCGCGTAAGGCGTTGAAGGATGGTTTGATGGCTGTAGCGGCTATCTTCGTCGAGAAGCCTTACTTTATGAGCGAAGAGTTCACTTTGATCGACTGCTGTATGGCGGCTATTTTGTGGCGTTTGCCGGCAATGGGTATCGAGATTCCGAAGACCAAGCAGACCAAGCCTTTGTATGAGTACATGGAGCGTCTGTTCTCTCGTGAATCCTTTAAGGAAAGCATGTCTGAGCACGAGCAGGATATGGCTCACATCACCGTTAAAGCTGGCTAATGATGACGCCTACACGCCCTTATTTCTTGCGTGCAGTCTATGAATGGATTCTTGATAACGAATGCACGCCCTTTCTGGCAGTGAACGCGGATGCGCCAGGCGTAGAAGTGCCGCGTGAATATGTTGAAGATGGCCAAATTACTTTAAATTTGGCGCCTTCGGCTATCGTTGACTTACAGATGACGAATGACGGTATCGAGTTCTCGGCACGTTTTTCAGGTGTTGCACAGCTTGTGAGGGTACCTATGGTTGCGGTCATGGGTATATTCGCACGTGAAAACGGCCAAGGTATGGCATTTCCTGATGAGCCTGGCTTTGATGTGGATATTATCGAAGGCGGTGCTGACGAAGATAAGGCTCCGGAGCCACTTCGAAGCATTGATGGTGTTCAGGCGTCGGATTCAGAGGTGCAGGATGAAACTGCCGAAGTTGATACTTCTGATGATGACCCTGAGCCACCTCGCCCATCGGGTAGGCCTCAGCTCAAGGTCGTCAAATAGTCTGTCAGTAAAGGTTTATTGACGCATAGAGCATATCAAATCGGGAGCCTCCCGATTTTTTTTGCCTGAGATATGGTTATTGGGTGTGCTGCTTGGTTTTAACTCAAGCGCGATATACCATCAGCGACGACTGACCTTGTTGTCGATGTATTCAAACACTTTGATAATGCGTTTGATTCCCGAAACTTCCTGCACGGAGCTAACCACGCGTTCAGATTCTTCCTGTGTGACAAGCCCCATCAAATAGACCGNCCCATTTTCGACGATAACCTGAACTCTATCTGAGTCAATTTTGCCATTTGTCAGCAAGTTCGCTTTGATCTTGGCTGATAGGTATGTGTCTGATGTTCGTTGGCCGAAATTGGTTGGCGCGCTGACTTCCAGTTCATTGTGCACGCGTCTTACATGGCGGATCTTGCCTGTAACATCAGTAACTTTGCTTTTTAATTCCTGGGTGGGGGTTTGCCCGGTTACGAGTACGATGAGATTGTAGGAGTTGACGTTGATGTTTGAGTCTTTGTCCAACGCCTTGTCTGCGCGATTAATATTAATGCTGGCCTTAGATTCGATGGAGGAATCCTCGATGGAGATGCCCATTGTGCGCTCCCCATAATCTTCGTCCACTGCACCATTGTTGGTTGCTGCCATAAAGCCGGTGCAACCATGAAGTGTTGATGCCAATAAAAGTACTGATAGCGGGAGGGTTAATCGTGTCATAGATTAATTCCGAAAAGCGATTGCTCAGTTAGCTGTGCCAAAAGCTGGGCAATCAATAGCTGCTGTAGCGTGTGATCGGTTGCGGTGCTGTTGATGTTCACAACAACGTGTTCTGGCGGCACGATGGCGTCACGGACGTCATCTGGGCAGCTGCACACAACAATAATGCGTAGTTGAGATTCAAGTGCGGAGGCGATTAATGGTGGGAGTTCGCTTGTCGCTGTCTGGTCTGCAAATACAATAACGACATCGCCGGCATTGGCAAGCGTCGTTAATGCCTGTATTAACGTTCCGTGACTCTTTCCGTTTAGTTGCATTGCGGGTAGGCCGGGGCGTTCGATATACCGTGAGTGCACCAAATGATGAACAAGATAGTTGGCCGCGACATCGTAATCTGAGGGGCTGAGGGCAAGGATCTTCCCACCTTCGGAAAGGCAGTGGGTGATTAGATTGGCAGCTTCTGCAACGTACGGCGTTTGTTGTTCATACAAAAGGCTGTTGGTTGCGTTCTGTTGATCAAAAAAGCGGGTGATGTTTTCAAAGATTGACATAGTTATGAGTTAGCTACAAAGGCTTGCTTAATCCAGTCGATATCCAGGTGGTCGGGGTCGCCTGTTATCGAAATTGCGTCAAAACGGCATTCATAATGCTGATATTTTGCCTGTGTCTGCAGAAAATACTGCGCACAGGCCGTTAATTTTACTTGTTTGTCTTTGGTGACCGTATCGAGCGGGCTACCGTAGTTCGGGTTTCTTCGGAATCTTACTTCGACGAATGCCAGTGTTTTATCATCCTTGACGATTAGATCAATTTCACCGCGACGACTGTGAAAATTGCGGGTTACCAGCTGGCAACCCTGCTCTTTCAGGAAGTCGAGTGCGACATCTTCGTAATAGTCACCAACTGTCTTGGTGTTTGTTCCTAATCTGATCACGATTCCATCCGTGAGCATCCTTGCTCGGTCGATTATTCAGTTTTTGTGTTTGCTTCGATCTTAACGGGTATTCCCCTTTTAAACTCGGCGTAATCCAGTTGACGGTGGACATGCTGGTTTAAAACGCGTAAATCGCCTGTGGAACCGGGATATTCGCTATCTTCGAGATAGGCCAGTAACAAGCCGCGTTGGCTTAAAATATAGGCGTCTTCCCCGAATGCAAACAGGCGAATCAGAGGCGATTTTTTGTATTTTTTAGGGATGTCCTTTTTGCGTTCGATAACCCGTGGCGCGTCAGTGATAATCATGCCGTTGAGATCTTGGTTGGCTGATGGGTCTGGGTAGCCTTTGTAAACATTAGATGTCGCATACATCGGTAGATTGCCAGCCTTATGGTAGGCGAATAGAGGCCTTAGCGGTTGTGCGGGTGCGCTTTTCGAAAACACAACGACTAAGTCCACATCCTGACGCCGTCTTGGCTCGCTGGTGAAGCGGGTGTTGGTGAGTTGTGCGATTTCTCTTGCTCGACGATGGCTCTGGTCGATGTTTAGGAGCTTTTCAACCACGGGAGATTGTCCGCGTGTCGTTTCGAACGTTTGTGACGATAGGACAGTATTTCCTAATCCTTCCCATTGGCCTGTGAAATAGGCTGTAGCGTCTTTCGCCCAGCCTAAGTCTTCAGAGAGGATGATGACGCGACGATAGTCTTCGTCGACTGCCTTGGTGATTAATGAATCGATTTCATCTTCTGTGGCTAGGCTGAATTCCAGTAGGCCTTCAGGTAGATGTTCTGCGTTAGTGTCGTTAAGTGCAATGGTAGGAACCGGTAAATGTTCGAGAGACTGTAACTGAGTGAGCTGGTTTTTAAGTAGTGGGCCGATAATCAAATCTGCCCCGTCAGCGATGGCTTCATCATAGGTCGCGAGGAAATCAACGGAAGGGTCGGCAGAGTAAAAGCTAATTTCGGTGCGACTAGGGTCCTTATACCACGCCTGCATGACACCATCTCGAACAGCATTGGACCAGCGTTTGTATTTGCCATCAAATGGCAGTAATACAGCGATATGACGTGGAATCTGCCTTCCTGCAGCCTGCACCTTGCCAATATCTGAAACTGGGATAAGAGCTGCGGGATGTGTGGGGTGGGTAAGTTGCCATTGATTGATTTTGGCTATTTGGTCACTGAAGGCGATGTCGGTGCGTTTGGTCAGTTTCGCTAATTCGACCCATTGTTGCAGTGTTGGGTCCGATACAATGGTGGCTGGGGTGTCGGCAAGAGCACTGGCGAGCTGCCATATTTTCTCATGATTATGCAGGTAAGCTTGTTTGTTCTCTTGCCATAGGTCGGCCAATTGTAGGCGAATGCGAGCGCCTTTAAGCGGCTGGCTTTGGGCTTGCCATGTATCTGCGGTAAGGGCCAGTGTTTGTGTCGCAACATCCGCGGAGGCTTCGGTCAATAACTGTTGGGTTGATGCTGTATCCAAGACATTCAGTGCTTGCTCAGGCGCATCAGTTGCAAGAAATAAGCTGGCTTTGGCGTTAATCAGGGCTAGATTGTCATTCGCTGATTGCAGGTTGTTCTGGTATTGCTCGGAGAGAGAGTTGATTAATTGTGAGGCGTGAGAATAGTCTGCGTTGGCGATCGCTTCGTAAACCGTTGTGAGTTGCCCGTCGAGCATCGGTGATACCGATAGACTCGTTGCCTCGTTGGTTGGCGTTGCGCTCCCAGCAACTGAGGGCGTCGTGCTGCAACTTTGAAGCACCAGTGCGCCCACCAACAGAAATGGCAGGAAAATCTGCCGTGTTTCATTTACCATTAAGCGCCTCAAAACCTGATCTTGCAGCGTTGTCCGTATTACGGCCATGTTTCTTGTCACCCCACAACACAATTGTGAGTGTTGCAGATATGTCTTCTGTTTTACCATCCGTTCTATACATAGTCGCCACACCTATTGGCAATATGGCTGATATGACGCCTCGCGCCAAAGAAATTCTGGCGAATGCCGACATAATTGCTGCGGAGGATACCCGGCATAGCGCGTATTTAATGCGCCACTTTGATATTAGGACGCCAATGCTAGCGTATCATGAGCACGCTGGCGAGTCTCAAACCCGCAAACTGCTTGAGCTATTGGAAGAAGGCAAGAGTTTGGCCTTGATTAGTGATGCCGGAACGCCCCTTATTTCTGACCCTGGGTATCCGCTTGTTGCCGAGGCGCACGCGCGTGGAATCAAGGTATGCCCAGTGCCCGGGGTCAGCGCCATTATTACTGCATTGTGTGCCGCTGGGTTACCAACCCATACGTTTGCGTTTGAGGGCTTTTTACCTGCCAAAGCCGCTGCGCGACAGAAAGCCTTGGCGTTGGTTGCCGAAGAGAAGCGAACGTTAGTGTTTTACGAGGCGCCGCATCGAATTGTTGAGTGCCTAACGGATATGTGTGAGGCTTTTGGCCACTCTCGAAGAATTACCTTAGCTCGTGAGCTGACAAAGACATTCGAAACGATCCGTCAGAATAGTTTGGCGGAGCTGCTTGAATGGGTTCGACATGATGATAACCAACAAAAGGGTGAGATTGTGTTGGTTGTTGAGGGGGTCGAAAATGTAGTGCAGTCGGTGTTATCCGACGATGCCCGTTCGCTGGCTGCGCTGTTAGTCGATGTATTGCCGCCGAAAAAGGCCAGCAAGATTGTCGCCTCTCACTACGATTTGCCGACCCGTGACGTATATGATTTCTTACTTGGCTTGAAAAATTAGTAAATCTTGTTACTCTTTCGGGCAGAGTTGGCTGGATAATCGCTGCCGGTGTTATTCGTAACACTGGGAGAGGAAAGTCCGGGCTCCATTGGGTAGAACGCCAGGTAACTCCTGGGGGGCGCGAGCCTACGGAAAGTGCAGCAGAGAGTAGACCGCCGATGGTGGTGACAATCTTCTACGATTGTTAACACACAGGTAAGGCTGAAAGGGTGCGGTAAGAGCGCACCGCATGACTGGTAACAGTTCATGGCATGGTAAACCCCGTTCGGAGCAAGACCAAATAGGAATCCTACAGGTGTGACCCGCACTGGATTCGGGTAGGTTGCTAAAGGCATGTGGTGACGCATGCCGTAGATGAATGATTGTCCTCGACAAAACCCGGCTTATAGGCTGACTCTATTTTCTTCTCAGTAAGTTCATTCGTTATTCTCAAATGATCTAATAGATAAGCCAAAGTTAAAGTAATACTTTAACTTTGGCTGCTATCTCCCTTTTTTTGTTCGCCTTATCCTCCCCCTTGATCTCTCTTGTTTCTAAATTCCTTCGGAAAATTAAGTACTTATACGCATTTTCCAGTGCTTGAACTGCTTGAAAGTGGTTGTCTAAATTCCTATAGTGTCTTCATGTGGTAAAAAGTGGTTTAAAGTGGTTTTTTCTGGAAGATAATGTCGCTATCGCTAAGCGGAAGGGGTGAAGAGTGTTTCGGGGGGTTCATGCCATTAACATGGATGCTAAAGGTCGCATGGCAATGCCGACTAAGTATCGTGACGGCTTAAAAAACTCCGATGACGGCCAGCTCATAGCAACTATCGATATCCAGACCCGCTGTTTGTTGATCTATCCCTTATCCGTTTGGGAAGACATTGAGCAGAAACTTCAAAAATTACCCTCATTAAATGCATCAACACGACGATTGCAGCGTCTCATGCTTGGCTATGCCAGTGAACTTGAGTTGGATGGCAATGGTCGTGTTTTACTGCCAGCAGTGTTGCGTGAATACGCAGGGTTGGAAAAAAAAGTGGTATTGGTCGGCCAGGGCGGCAAGTTTGAGCTCTGGAGTGACGAGCAGTGGGCGGCTGAAACGGCGCAGGCGATTGAAGATGCCAATAGCGGCGATCTTGATGTGCCGGACGATATCCAGAACCTGGTCTTTTAAAGCCAGCCAAATAAATACATAACGAGAAATTGCCAAATGCATCAGTCCGTGTTGTTACAGGAATCTGTAGACGCTTTGATTACCAAAGCCGACGGCTTCTATGTGGACGGAACATTCGGCCGCGGTGGGCACAGCCGCGCAATTCTTAGTTCGCTTGGCGATAACGGCCGTTTATTGGGGTTTGATAAGGATCCGCAGGCGGTCGAGTACGCCGTGGCAGAAATTACCGATGATCGGTTTGAATTGTGGCATGGCAGCTTTGCCGAGATGCGCCAGGAAGTTGAGGCTAGAGGCCGGCTTGGTCAATTGAATGGCATACTACTCGATCTTGGAGTTTCTTCACCGCAGCTAGACCAGGCAGATCGTGGTTTTAGCTTTATGAATGATGGACCGCTTGATATGCGGATGGACACCAGTGCTGGTGAAACTGCCGCAGAATGGTTAAATCGCGCAGATCAACGCGATATCCGTTATGTTCTTAAGGTGTATGGTGAAGAAAAGTTTGCCGGTTTAATCGCGAAAAAAATTGTGGATCGCCGTGATCAGCAGCCGTTCGAACGTACTCTCGATTTAGCGGATTTCATCGAACAAATCATCCCGAAGTCGGTGAAATTAAAAAAGCATGCTGCAACACGCAGCTTTCAGGCCATCCGAATTCATATCAATCAAGAGCTCAATGATCTGGAACGATTGCTTTCTGATGTTGTTGATATGTTGGCACCCGGTGGTCGTTTGGTGGTGATTAGCTTCCATTCGCTGGAAGATCGCATTGTTAAACAGTTCATTCGGGCACAGGAACGCGGGCCAGTCATACCGCGTAATATTCCGATATCGACCATCGCACGAGACCCGCATCTAGTCAGTGTCGGTAAAGCGGTTAAAGCGGCTGATGCGGAAGTAAGCGAGAACGTTCGTTCGCGCAGTGCCATTATGCGAATTGCTGAAAAGGTTCTCGGCAATGACTAGCTGGAAGCTGTCTTTGCTCCTCTGGCCGGCAGTTATTCTGTCTGCATTGGCTGTGGTTTTTACCACGCATGCATCACGTCAGAATTTTATCGCTTGGCAGAACTTGATCAAACAAGGGCAGGAGTTCGAGGTCGAATGGGGGCAGTTGCTCATTGAGCGAAGCACCTTGGCGTCGTATACACGTTTAGAACAAATTGCTGCAGAAAAGCTAGATATGGCTGTGCCAACGGCTAAGCAGATTGTCGTTGTTACGCAGGGGAGCCAGCCATGATGGCCTCCTTTAAACGCTGGCTAAGTGCCGAGTGGCGCTTTGTTTTAGTCGCTGTGGGTTTGTTGTTATTGGTGATGTCCCTTGTCGGTCGTATGTTGATACTGCAGGTATTGGATATTACTCATGGTGTAGATTTTTTGAAACGCCAAGGCGACAGCCGAACCGTTCGGGTTGAAAAAATCCCAGGGCCGCGCGGCATGTTGACTGACCGCAATGGTGTTCCGTTGGCGATTTCAACACCCGTAGTCGATATCATCGCTGACCCAGCGCATTTGGTATTTACCGAAGATGAATTGCAGCAGTTGGCTTTCTTGTTAGAAATGCCAGCTGCTGATATCCAAAACAAACTTGAGCGTTATCAGGCTAAGCGTTACATGCTGATCAAACGTGAGGTATCACCAATTATTGCTGATGCAGTGGCGGAATTGCGCATTAAAGGCATTAGTGGTGAAGAAAAATACCGTCGTTTCTATCCGGGCGGAGAAGTGACTTCTCACTTGGTCGGATATGTAGATCGAAAGGGGCGCGGGCAAGAAGGTTTCGAAAACACCTATAACACTGCGCTGCAAGGCGACGATGGAAAACGTGTTCTGCTCAAAGATTTACATGATCGAACGATAAAAGTCTTACGACAACCGAAAGATCCGGAGCCCGGAGATGATATTGCACTGAGTGTCGATATGCGACTTCAGTATCTAGCCTATCGTGAGCTGAAAACTGCCGTAGCCAAACACAGAGCCGATGCCGGCTCTGTTGTCGTTTTAGATATTCACACCGGAGAAGTGTTGGCGATGGTAAATCAGCCGGCATTTAATCCCAATGATCGCAACCGAATGAACATCGCCAGTGTCAGGAATCGTGCAGTTACCGATGTGTTTGAACCGGGTTCAACGGTCAAGCCCTTGGCTGTATTAGCTGCGTTGGAGGCCGGAAAGTTCGCGCCTGATTCCGAGATTGATACTAATCCGGGATATGTCCGTGTTGGCAGTAAAACATTGTTGGATCCTGTGAATTACGGGCTAATAGATGTCACCAAAGTGATTACGAAATCTTCTCAGGTTGGGATGACAAAAATTGCGTTGGCGCTTGAGCCTGAGGTCGTACCAAATATGTTACGCCGTCTGGGATTTGCGCAGCCGATTGATAGCGGTATTCCCGGTGAAAGCACTGGTTATTTCCCGTATCGTGAACGCTGGAGAAAGATTGAACAAGCGTCGTTGTCTTTCGGGCATGGGGTGTCGGTAACGGCAGCACAGTTGGCCAGAGCCTATGCAACAGTGGCTGCACGTGGAGAAATTCGCCCCGTCAGCTTTGTTAAATTGAGCGAGCCATCCAAAGGCGAGCAGGTTGTTGCTCCTGCGCTTGCTGATCAAGTCATTGAAATGGCCAAAACTGTGGTTGGACCTACGGGGACGGCGCGTAAGGCTGCATCAGATTTGTACAGTGCGGCCGGTAAGACAGGAACAACCCATAAAGTCGGTGCCAAGGGTTATGAGGCCGGAAAGTACATTTCAATCTTCGCAGGATTTGCACCTGCTGATAACCCTCAAATCGCTGTTGTCGTTGTTGTTGATGACCCTAAAGGTCGAGAGTATTACGGTGGGGAAGTCGCTGCGCCCGTATTTTCCGCCATTATCGAGGATAGCTTGCGGTTGCTAAATGTAGCGCCGGATATGCTATTGCCAAAACCTGCTGAAAGCCGGCTTGTATCGAGGGGGATGTGATGAAAACCATGCCTCTCTCTCAGTTAATCGCACTATCTAATTTGACGATTGACCCAGAAGTGCGTGGTCTTGAGCTGGATAGCCGGAAAGTGGGTGCTGGCGATTTGTTTGTTGCGCTCAAAGGTGCACAATCCGATGGTCATGATTATATCCCGCAGGCGATTAATGCGGGGGCTGTCGCTGTTGTTGCAGAGCGACCGTTGGAATCTCTAGAGCCTGTGAGATTGCCGAAAGGTGTGCCTTATATCGTGTTGGCAGATTTACGACAACGCTTAGGAACCATTGCTCAGCGTTTTTATTGGAGCGATATTGATGTCATGCCCGTTGTCGGTGTTACGGGCACGAATGGCAAGACCTCAGTATCTAACTATGTTGCACAGCTGCTGCGGTTGCTAGGGCAAAAAACCGGCGAAATTGGCACTTTAGGTGTAAATGTTGGTGATGGTTGGGAAGCCACGGGTAACACAACACCTGATGTATTGGCGACACATCAATATCTGCGCAGTATGAAAGATGCGGGCTGCCGTTACGCAGTGATGGAGATTTCCTCCCATGCTCTTGATCAGGGGCGTGTTGACGGTGTGAATGTTGTGGCGGGTGTTTATACAAATTTGAGCCACGATCATCTTGATTATCACAAAACCATTGATGCCTATCGTGAGGCAAAGGCGCGGATGTTTAGCATGCCAAGCCTGCAAGTCGCGTTGATCAACGATGACGATGAGAGCGGGCATTCGATGGCGAAAAGTTGCCCGCCGGATGTGGATATTGTGCGTTACTCGTTAGTTAATCGAGGCGCAGACGTTCGGGTTTCAGATCTCAATTTTGTCGGTAGTCGTTATCGGGGATGCATCCATGTTGGTGAATTGGATTTGCCGTTTAGTGCGCGGCTCTCCGGTCGATTCAATATTTCTAATATGCTTGCAGCAGTGATGACGGTGTATCGACTCGGATTCGATTTGGACGAAACTGTTGCTCTGGTTGAACAACTTGAGCCCGTACGTGGAAGGATGGAATCAGTCAACAATGATTCCGGTGCGCATGTTGTGGTTGATTATGCACACACACCAGATGCACTGGAAAAGGCATTGGGGGCATTGAGAACAGAGACCCTTGGGCGGCTGCTGTTGGTGTTTGGATGTGGCGGTGATCGTGATTCGACCAAGCGCCCGGCAATGGGCCGGATTGCAGAAGCATGGGCCGATTTTACCTGGATTACATCGGACAACCCGCGAGGAGAAGATCCACAGGCAATTTGTGCGGATATCGCCACAGGCTTCGAATACGATGATTTCTCGATTGTTGTCGACCGGAAACAGGCGATCATTCAAGCCATTGGCGAGCTCGAACAGGGTGATACTTTGCTCATCGCCGGAAAGGGTCATGAAACCTACCAAGTGTGTGGTGATACAACAGTTGCTTTTGATGATGTTTCTGAGGCGCGCCAAGCGCTTGAACCCGCTGGAGGTGTTTCGTGCTGAACCTAACGCCTCGAGACCTTGAATTGATCACATTGGGTGAGTTGATTGGCGATGTAACGCACGTGGATTCTCTGGCGCGAGCGGTTATCGATAGCCGCCACATTGACACTGATGATGTGTTTTTTGCGTTTAAAGGTGAAAAAGCAGACGGGCATGCGTTTCTGCAGGCCGCAAGTGACAAGGGCGCGGCGTTGGCGGTTGTAGAGCAGCGACAAAGTAACATTGCGTTGCCTCAGTTAGTTGTTGATGATTGTCAAAAAGCCATGGCGCGTATCGCTTTACATCGACGTAAACAGTTTTCTGGTGTCTTGATGAGCATGACCGGAAGTTGCGGAAAAACCACCACAAAAGGCATGTTAGTCAGCATTTTGAGTCAGCGCGGTAAAACGGATGCGACAGAGGGCAATCTAAATAACGAGTTAGGTGTTCCACTAACCCTAATGAATATGGATGCATCCAGTGACTATTTTGTTGTGGAAATGGGGGCAGCAGAGCGCGGTGATATTCGTTATTTGATGCAAATTGCACAGCCGGATATCACAGCGATTACCAATATTGGAACCGCTCATATTGGCCGATTTGGTTCCAGAGAGGCAATTGCAGAAACTAAGGCTGAGATATTTTCTGAGTTACAGGAGGATCATAAAGCGGCGATTAATCTAGATGACGCCTATGCCAGTGATTGGCTCGAAATGTTGGCCGATAAAAAAGTACATTCACTGACATTTTCTCAGCAGTACAATACGGCTGATCTTCTTGCCAGCGATATTGTCAGTAGTTTTGAAAGTATTCAATTTACCTTGTGCTATCAGGAGCAGACTAAGGCGGTGAAGTTACCTGCTACCGGCAGACACAATGTATCAAATGCATTGTGTGCTTCGGCGATGGCAATTTTAGCCGGTTGTTCTCTGGATGATGTTGCTGCAGGGCTTGCAGAGTTTGTGCCTGTTGCCGGCCGTTTGGCTCCTCTGAAGGGAAGCTGGGGTGGTCCGCTTCTTGATGACTCCTACAACGCAAACCCTGGATCTGTTCAGGCGGCCATCGATGTATTGTGTCAGTTTGATGCACGTCGCTGGTTGGTGTTGGGTGATATGGCTGAACTTGGTGGATACACCGAATCTGCGCATCAAGATATTGGTGAGTATGCGCGGTCGGCTGGTGTTGATGAGTTGGTTGCTTTTGGGGAGCAGTCGAATCATACGCTGGCGGGGTACTCTGCTGCCTCCGTGAGCACGGATAAAAAGACAGGACGGGCGTTCACTGATCACGACAAACTCGTGGCGTTTTTGCGTCAGACATTGCAGCCAGGGGATGCTGTGTTAGTGAAAGGATCGAGGTCGTCAGCCATGGAAAAGGTTGTTGAGCCGCTATTAATAACGAAGGTTTCGGATTAACCATGTTACTTATTGTCGCCAACTGGTTGTCAGAATATATAAATGCATTTCAGGTATTCAACTACCTGTCCATGCGTGCCATTTTGGGTGTTCTGACGGCCTTGACTATTGCTCTGATTATGGGGCCAGTCATGATTCGCCGTTTGGTTGACCGCCAAATCGGTCAAACCGTGCGAACGGATGGGCCGCAAAGTCATTTGTCGAAATCCGGCACACCAACAATGGGTGGTGGTTTGATTTTGATGTCGGTGGGGGTGTCAACGCTGCTATGGGGTGATTTGAGTAATCGTTTTGTGTGGACAGTGTTAATAACAACGTTTGCCTTTGGTGCGATTGGTTGGGTGGATGATTACCGTAAAGTGGTTGAAAAAAACTCCCGAGGGTTGCCCGCACGATGGAAGTATTTCTGGCAATCTGTATTCGGTTTAGGCGCCGGTTTGTTTCTTTACTATACGGCTCAAACACCGCAGGAAACTCAGTTGTTTGTTCCGTTTTTCAAGAATATCGCCTGGAGTATGGGGCCACTGTATTTAGTGTTGACCTATTTCGTTATCGTCGGGGCCAGTAATGCGGTCAACCTGACGGATGGCCTTGACGGTTTGGCGATTTTGCCGAGTGTCATGGTTGGGTCAGCGTTGGGCATCATTGCTTATCTCTCCGGCAATGTGGAGTTTTCCCGTTACTTGAATATCGCTTACATTCCTGGTGCGGGAGAGTTAGTGGTGTTCTGTGCGGCGCTGGTTGGCGCAGGCCTCGGGTTTCTTTGGTTTAACACGTATCCGGCACAAGTATTTATGGGCGATGTTGGATCGTTGGCATTGGGTGCTGCACTGGGTGTTATTGCCGTTATCACACGGCACGAAATCGTATTTTTCATCATGGGCGGTATTTTTGTCCTTGAAACCGTGTCGGTAATTTTGCAGGTCGCTTCTTTTAAATTAACCGGAAAACGCATATTCAGAATGGCGCCTATCCATCACCATTTCGAATTGAAGGGGTGGCCTGAGCCACGTGTGATTGTTCGTTTCTGGATTATCACCATCATCTTGGTGTTGGTTGGATTAGCAACACTAAAACTGCGGTAGATATCAATCAAACCCGATCGACGTCACGAGCGTCGATAAGTAGAAAGAAACAAATAGAGCTAATAGGAATAGTTGGAAAGAAATGGAATCAACATGGGGTAACAGACAAGTTGCTATCGTCGGCATGGGACTGACGGGCTTGTCGTGCGCGCGATTTTTTAATGCGCGTCGAGTCCCTTTCCGTGTTGTTGATAGCCGAGAACAGCCGCCTCTATTGGATCAGTTTGTGACTGAATTTCCTGCGGTGGAGTTCGTCTGCGGCCCATTTAACAATGATACCTTTGGTGCTGACGATGTTTTAGTCGTAAGCCCTGGCATGCCGATCACTGAACCCTCAATTGTAAATGCCTTAGACAATGGAGCTTTGTTGACAAGCGATATTGAGCTGTTTATCAACTCGATCAAACGCCCGTATATCGCAATCACAGGCTCTAATGGTAAGAGTACTGTGACGACTTTGGTAGGCGAGATGCTCAAGCATTCGGGCATTCATTCCGAGGTGGCAGGCAACATTGGTCGACCAGTATTAGAACAACTGCTGGAGGGGAATCGTCCGGATATCTTTGTGTTGGAGCTTTCCAGTTTTCAGCTAGAACGACTGCCGTATATGGGAGCAGCGGCTGCAACGATATTGAATGTCACAGAAGATCATATGGATCGCTACGACAGTATGGAAGATTACCATGCTGCAAAATGGCGTGTTTTTGAAGGTGCGTCCGTTGCTGTTGTGAATCGTGATGATGCGACCACGTTTTTACCTGTATCAGTGCTAGAACAAACACCCGACCAGATTATTGAATATGGCCTTGGGCCGTCTGCTCGAGGGTTTGGTATTCAGGATGATCAGATTACTTATCAGGGCGAGCCAGTATTAGCGGCGGATACGCTCAAAATCAAAGGGCGTCATAACCAATTGAATGTTATGGCCGCGATGGCGTTGTGTTTGTCTTTGAATTTGGAAAAGCGGGTGTCGTTACCGCATCTTGCTGACGCGGCAATTGCTTTTAAAGGCCTCGAACATCGTTGCGAGTATGTCGAAGAGATTAATAATGTCGTTTTCTATAACGACTCCAAAGCCACTAACGTGGGTGCCGCGGTTGCTGCAATTGAGGGGCTGTCTGGAGATACGCCGTCTATCATTCTCATTGCCGGTGGCCTTGATAAAAACAGTGATTTTACGCCGTTAGCGGATGTTTGCCAGGTACATGTGAAACATACGGTGTTGATTGGCCAAGATGCAGAGAAGATTGCCGATGCTCTAGCGGGGCAGTCTGTATCGAGAGCAGAAAGTTTGGAGTTGGCCGTTGCTGCCGCCTTATTGCAAAGTGCGGATGGTGATTCGGTCTTGTTTGCTCCTGCTTGTGCCAGTTTCGATATGTTCGAAAATTATGAAGCCCGTGGCGATGCGTTTCGTCATGCTGTGCACGGCATTCGTTCTCAGGCAGGTGAGGCATGAATATGCTGACTGAGCACTTCCGTTTTGTTGATAGGCGCATGTTGGTGTTGGTTGGCGCGCTTGCCTCTATGGGTTTGATTATGATGGGGTCGGCATCGATCGATTATGCTGCCCACAAATATGGCGCACCGCATTTTTATATCGGTCGTCAATTCGTGTTTCTGGTGTTGGCGAGTGTCGCGGGTGTTGCCGCCTTTATGGTTCCAACCAAACAGTGGTATCGCTTTGGCTGGTTGGCTTTGTTAATGGCGTTTGCGCTGTTGATCGCAGTATTGATTCCCGGCATTGGTCGCGAGGTGAATGGCAGCATGCGCTGGATTCCTCTAGGGCCGGTCAACTTACAAAGCTCCGAGGTCGCCAAACTATTTATTCTTATTTATATGGCGGGCTATCTCGTGCGGCGCCAGGACGAAGTTCGTGAACGATGGGTCGGATTCCTAAAGCCGATTGCTGTCTTGATGATTGCCATTGTTCTGCTGTTAAAAGAGCCAGATTTTGGCTCTGCGGTTGTGATTATCTTTGCCTGCCTCGGGATGATTTTTTTGGCCGGACTTGGATTGCCTCAACTGGCTGCGTTGGTTGTTGCATCGCTCGCCTCGGTAGTACTGATGGCAGTATCAAGTTCATATCGGATGCAGCGATTAAAGTGTTTTGTCGATCCGTGGCAAGAATCCCATCGCTTCGACTGTGGCTATCAATTAACGCAGTCGTTGATTGCGTTTGGTCGCGGAGAGTGGCTGGGTTTGGGGCTTGGAAACAGCATTCAAAAGCAATTTTTCTTGCCGGAAGCCCATACTGATTTTGTCTTTGCCATCATCGCTGAGGAGCTTGGATTTCTTGGCAGCTTGTTTACGCTTTGTTTGTTTTCAGCACTGATTGTTCGAATCTTTCGACTCGCGAAGCAGGTTCAGGAGCAAGGCGAACTGTTCAATAGTTATTTGGCATCTGGCATAGGCTTGGTGTTTTCAGCACAGATTTTTATCAACATTGGCGTGAACATCGGTTTACTGCCAACAAAAGGGCTCACCTTGCCATTTTTGAGTTATGGCGGAAGTAGTTTGATTGTTAGTTTTATGATGGTGGGCATATTGGCGCGTATTCAGGCCGAAGTAGCCAGTAAAGGTGCAGTCTCCTCCCGACAGAATGAAAAGGGCAGGAGATTGGCGACATGACACAAGAACATCGAAAAAAACAGATCTTGATCATGGCCGGCGGTACTGGCGGGCATGTGTTCCCGGGGTTGGCCGTGGCTTCAGAGTTGTTGAGTGGTGGGCACTCAGTGACTTGGTTAGGTACGAGAAAAGGTATCGAGTCGCGTTTGGTTCCTGAGCACGGGATTGATATTCAGTATATCGATATCACCGGCGTGCGTGGTAAAGGCGTTGTAGGTCTTTTGTTGGCGCCGTTTAGAATCTTGAAGGCCTTGTTACAGTCTCGACGTCTGATTCAGCAGATTAAACCGGACGTTGTATTGGGCATGGGGGGATTTGCTGCAGGCCCGGGTGGATTGGCTACGCGTTTGATGGGGATTCCGTTGGTTATCCATGAACAAAATGCCGTCGCCGGAACAACAAATCGAATATTGGCACGTTTTTCCAAGCGCGTATTACAGGCGTTCCCTGATGCATTCCCTGCCGGTGAAATGGTCGGAAATCCGGTACGCCAGTCGATTTGTGATCAGCATGCGCAGGATATCAGTACTGCTCAATCACCGAATCAGCAAGGCGCTAGCGTTCTGCGTGTTTTGGTTGTTGGTGGTAGCTTGGGGGCAAAGGCGATTAATGAGGTTATGCCAGATGTTGCCAAGGTAATGGGGCAGCGTATTCAGGTTCGCCACCAAACCGGTAAAGGGCATGTCGATGCTGTGGCTGATGCGTATCGTCAAGCCGGGTTAGATGTTAGTACGGATTTGTCCGCTAATACTGGTGTTTGGGTCAATGCGTTTATCGACGATATGGCGGACGCTTATCAGTGGGCCAATTTGGTTATTTGTCGGTCTGGTGCCATGACCGTGAGTGAAATCGCAGCAGCAGGAAAAACAGCCGTGTTTGTGCCGTTCCCGTTTGCTATTGATGATCACCAAACGGCGAATGCCCGTTGGTTATCAGACAACGACGCTGCGGTTTTAATGCCGCAGCCAGAGATGAATGTAGACAGTTTGCAAGAAGTTATTGAATTGATGGTGAACGACCCGCAAGTGATCGACACCATGCAACAGAAAGCTAGAGAAATGGCCATAGTGGATGCCGCAACACGCGTTGCGGGTGTGTGTCTGGAGGAGGCGTTATGATCCAAAGAGTTGTGCCAGGGATGCGCCGAATAGATCGAATTCACTTTATTGGAATCGGCGGTGCCGGTATGTGCGGTATTGCTGAAGTATTGGTTAATCAGAAATACGAAGTGTCTGGTTCGGATATGCGAGAATCTGCTAATACCGAGCGATTACGTTCGCTCGGCGCGACGATTTTTATCGGTCATGCAGAAACCAATGTTGATGGTTCTGACGTTGTTGTTGTATCCACAGCGATTGATGAGTCTAACCCGGAAATTCAATGGGCACGGGAACATCGTGTACCTATCGTTGCGCGGGCAGAAATGCTGGCTGAGTTGATGCGTTATCGGCATGGGATCGCCGTTGCTGGAACGCACGGGAAGACCACAACAACCAGTATGATTGCGTCAATTCTGGCAGCGGGCGGACTTGATCCGACCTTTATTATCGGCGGATTGGTAAACAACTTCGGCAGTAATGCGCGGTTGGGAGAGAGTCATTATTTGATTGCGGAAGCGGATGAAAGCGATGCGTCGTTTTTACATCTTCAACCGATGGCTTCTGTAATTACCAATATCGAAGAAGACCATATGAGTACTTACGATGGCGATATTGAGAAGCTCAAGCAGACATTTGTAGACTTTGCTCATAATCTGCCGTTTTACGGCGCGATTGTTGCGTGTATAGATGATCCGATTGTGCGTGAAATTTTACCGCGATTAGGTCGTGCGACATTGACCTATGGTTTTTCTGATGATGCTGACTTTCGTATCAGAGATGTGCACAGCGACGGCATGAGTAACTCGTTTGTTGTTGAATATGCAGAAAGTGCTGAATTGCCGATAACCATTAATGTGCCTGGTCGACATAACGTATTGAATGCGACTGCTGCTGCCGCGTTGGCGATTGATGAAAATGTTGCCGCGGAAGCGATCATCGATGGTTTACGTTCATTCAATGGTGTTGGGCGTCGTTTTCAGGTTTATGGCGATTATACCGTCGGCGACGGCACCGCTCGTTTGGTGGATGACTATGGGCATCACCCGACGGAAGTGGCGGTAACGATTGATGCTGCACGTGAAAGTCATCCGGACAAACGTGTGCTGATGATATTTCAGCCGCATCGTTATAGTCGCACCAAAGACTTATACGATGACTTTGTGAAAGTGCTTTCTGAAGTCGATGTGCTGATTGTGCTGGATGTCTACTCTGCCGGTGAAAAGCCCGTTGTTGGTGCGGATAGTCGCAGTTTATGTCATAGCCTTCGTCAGTTGGGTAAAGTTGATCCAGTACATGTGAAAACCATTGATGATGTGCCTGATGTACTGGCGAAATTGGTTGAAGCAGGCGATTTGGTTATTACGCAAGGTGCTGGCAATGTAGGTACCCTTGCTGAAATGTTAGCGAAGCGGGGGTTGCAATGACGAATAGCAATCTACTGCCCGACAACGCACGGCTGGCGGTACTGTTCGGTGGCGAAGGCTCTGAACGTGATGTTTCGCTTAATAGTGGTGCACAGGTTATCGCCGGATTTAAGACATTGGGAATAGAGCCTGTTGCGATTGATGTGCCGACACATCAGTTGGCCGATGCGATCAAATCGGAAAGGATTACACATGCCTTTATTGCTTTGCATGGCGGTGACGGTGAAAATGGCACGGTTCAAGCTTTATTGCGATCATTAGGCGTGTGTTTTACCGGCAGCGATACATTAGGTTGCGCGATCGCGATGGATAAGCAGCGTTCGAAATTGATCTGGCAGGGCGCAGGTATTCCTACGGCAAACTTTGTTGTTGTTGATCGTCGGTCCGACTGGAGTGATGTGAAGGCATTGTTAGGTGAGAAAGTCATGATCAAACCGAGCCGAGAAGGTTCGAGTGTAGGCATGGCTGTGGTCACCAACGCAGACGATTTTCGCACGGCAGTTGATCAAGCTGCACGTTTTGATGACGAAATTCTTGCTGAGCGTTGGATCAGCGGTAACGAATATACCGTAGCGATACTTGGCGATCAGACGCTGCCGATGATTCGTTTGAAAACGAATCATGTTTTTTATGATTACGACGCCAAATACTTATCCGACGATACCGAGTATTTGTGTCCGTGTGGGCTGGATGCTGAGCAAGAGCAAGAGATTCGTGCAGTCGCATTGAAAGCATATCGCTTGCTGGGCTGTTCGGGTTGGGGTCGTGTCGATGTTATGACGGAAGACGATGGTAGTTACTTCTTGTTGGAAGCGAACACTTCACCGGGAATGACTGACCACAGCTTGGTACCGATAGCAGCAGCTGCTGATGGTATGGACTTTAAGCAGTTGGTGGGGCGGATTCTGGAGTTGAGTGTAACGCCATGAATAAACCTGGGAGCAACAAACGAACAACTGGCAAAAATAAGCGCAATACCCAGCGCCGTGGAGCCGTTGTTGCCCAAGAGCGTCGTCGTGTGATCGATACTCTGAAAGCTGTTGCCCCTTTAGTTCTGAACAAAACATTATTGACCGCAGCTATCGTAATCGCAGCTGCATCCGCTTATGTCAGTCTGCGTGCTGTTGAAGAGGTATTGGATGTTCCGTTGGAGCAGGTTGCTATCACCGGTGATATCCAATATCTACCGAGACAAAATGTTCAGGCGATTATTGAAAAAACGGCCCGAGACGGTTTTGTAGAAGTTGATCTTAAGCATCTTTATGCGTCTCTAAAGGGGTTGGAGTGGGTTCGTGATGTATCGATCAAACGTACATTACCCAATGGTTTGCGTATCGAGCTGTTGGAGCAACAACCCATCGCTTACTGGAACGATGATGCGTTGATTACGTCGTTCGCTGAGGTTATTACACCCGCGCGAGTGCCTGATATTGCTGGTTTGGTGCGGATGTCCGGGAACGATCATCAGGAAGTGTTAGCGGTGTATAAAAAGACAAAGGCGTTGTTGCCGGAAGAATACAGTCGTATCAGGGCGTTGATGATCGACGACAGAAAGGTTGTATCCATTGTGTTAGCTGATGGATATGAACTGGTAGTGAATAAGGGGCAACTGGAGCAGCAGTTAGGACGTTGGCAGGATATTCTAGCCTCGTCGTTGAGTGACAAACTGAGCCGGGTTGAAACAGTCGATTTACGATATAGCAACGGCGCAGCGGTCAGCTGGAAAGCGACGCTGGCCCAGAGCCATAAGTTGTTAAACGGGGGCCATCACTAATGGCAAGCGAACATTCCACAAATAAGATCGTTGGTCTCGACATTGGCACCTCCAAGGTGGTTGCCATCGTCGGAGAGGTCAACACGGAGGGGGAACTGGAGATCATTGGTCTTGGTTCACACCCATCACGTGGTCTTAAAAAGGGCGTTGTCGTTGATATCGAATCAACGGTGCAGTCGATTCAGCGTGCCGTAGAAGAAGCAGAGCTGATGGCTGGGTGCCAGATTTATTCGGTGTATGCCGGTATTGCCGGTAGTCATATTCGTAGCCTTAATTCGCACGGCATTGTTGCTATCAAAGACAAAGAGGTCATGGAAGCCGACGTTGAACGTGTTATTGACGCTGCTAAGGCAGTGGCTATTCCTGCCGATCAGAAGGTTTTGCACATACTGCCACAAGAGTACCTGATTGATTCACAGGAAGGCGTGAAAGAGCCCTACGGTATGTCGGGTGTGCGCCTTGAAGCCAAAGTGCACCTAGTAACCGGGGCGGTTAATGCCGCTCAGAATATCGAAAAGTGCATCCAGCGTTGTGGCTTGGTCGCTGAAGACATCATTTTAGAGCAATTGGCCTCCAGTTATGCCGTGTTGACCGATGACGAACGTGAGTTGGGTGTTTGTTTGGTAGATATTGGCGGCGGCACATCGGATATCGCCATTTTTACAGAGGGCTCAATCAAGCATACCGGTGTTATCCCGATTGCAGGTGATCAGGTAACCAATGATATCGCTATGGCTTTGCGCACACCGACACAGTACGCCGAAGAGATCAAAATGAAATACGCCTGCGCATTAGCGCAGCTCGCCGGTGCTGACGAAACCATTAAAGTGCCGAGTGTGGGCGATCGCCCGCCGCGGGATTTGTCGCGACAGGCGCTTGCCGAAGTTGTCGAGCCGCGTTACGACGAATTGTTTACGCTGGTGCAGGCGGAAATTCGTCGCAGCGGTTACGAGCAGATGCTTGCAGGTGGCATTGTGTTGACCGGAGGTACCGCAAAAATGGAAGGCGTTATTGATCTTGCAGAAGAAATTTTTCATATGCCGGTGCGTTTAGGTTTGCCGAATCAGACAGGCGGCTTGCAAGACATTGTACGCAATCCGATATACGCAACAGGCGTCGGTCTCTTGCACTATGGAATGAGACAGCAGTTCGCGCCACTTCCTGGTACTCAGGTGCGCACTGTTCAGACTGGTGTTCTTGAAAAGATGAAGCGCTGGTTTCAAAACAATTTTTAATGTTAACGAAGACATTTTTCTTTAAGGAGAGGGGAGAAAACAATGTTTGAACTCGTAGATAACCAACCTCAGAGCCCGGTGATTAAAGTCGTCGGCGTCGGCGGTGGTGGCGGTAATGCTGTGAAGCATATGATCTTCAACCACGTAGAAGGCGTTGAGTTTATCTGTGCTAACACAGATTCGCAGGCTCTGGCAGATGTGGAAACCCGTACCGTATTGCAGCTAGGTAGCACCATTACCAAGGGCTTGGGTGCAGGTGCAAATCCGGAAGTTGGCCGTCAGGCAGCTATGGAAGACCGCGAGCGTATCGGCGAAGTTATTGCCGGTGCTGACATGGTCTTTATTACCGCAGGTATGGGTGGCGGCACCGGTACTGGTGGTGCACCAGTTGTCGCGGAAGTTGCTCGTGAAATGGGTATTCTGACCGTTGCTGTGGTGACCAAACCGTTTAAATTTGAAGGTAAAAAGCGCATGCGACTTGCCGATGAGGGCATTAAAGAGCTCGCTCAGCATGTTGATTCATTGATTACTATCCCAAATCAGAAACTTGAAGCGGTAATGGGTGGTCAAATCACGCTTGTTAAGGCGTTTGAAGCTGCCAATGGTGTTCTGCATAACGCAGTACAGGGAATTGCAGATCTGATTATCCGGCCCGGTTTGATTAACGTCGATTTTGCCGACGTTCGAACTGTTATGTCTGAAATGGGCATGGCAATGATGGGTACCGGCCAAGCCAGTGGTGAAGAGCGCGCAGTAAAAGCTGCAGAAGCTGCGATTTCCAGCCCGTTGCTGGAAGACGTGCACCTTGAAGGTGCGCGCGGTATTCTGGTTAATATTACTGCTAGTGAATCCTTGGGCTTGGGTGAATTTGGTGAGGTGGGTGAAACCATTGAAGAATTTGCTTCCGATAATGCGACAGTGGTTGTTGGTACTGTTATTGACCCGAATATGGGCGATGATATTAAGGTTACCGTTGTTGCCACAGGTTTAGGTGATGACCCAGTACCTGCCGCGTCTCAGTCTCAGCATGGAATTCGTCAGCAAACGCCTGAGCCGCCGGTGCTTGAGCCGGACGGCAAGAGTGGGTTGGAAAATAACCAGGATTATTCTGGGTATGACCAGCCAACCGTGATCCGCAAAAAGGGTCTTAAAACGGTTCCTGGTGGAGCTCCGGCGGATGCTGCCCAGAAAGATGATATGGAATTGCTGGATATTCCTGCATTTTTACGTCGCCAAGCTGACTAGCATAAAAACAATCAGATGAGTGTTAAGCAGGTCTCATTTACTTGGCACAACATCTGGCATTCTTTATGCTGGCCTTTATTAATTGTACGGTGCTCTGATAGAATTGCGCGCTATTGAAAGTCCGTACCCTATAAATAGGTAATAAGATGATTCGACAAAGAACGCTGCGAAACCCTATCCGTGCAACGGGGGTGGGTTTGCATACAGGTGAAAAAGTTTACCTGTCACTTAAACCTGCGCCAGTTGATACAGGTATAGTGTTTCGTCGTGTTGATCTGAATCCGGTGGTTGAAATTAAGNCATTGGCTGAAAACGTTGGTGATACAACGCTTTCAACGACCTTGATGAAGGGTGATGTCCGTGTTTCAACTGTTGAGCACTTGTTGTCAGCAATGGCTGGCTTGGGCATTGATAATGCTTTTGTCGAAATCAGTGCATCTGAATTGCCTATCATGGATGGCAGTGCCGGTCCGTTTGTATTTCTGCTGCAATCTGCAGGCATAGAAGAACAAAATGCACCGAAGAAGTTTATTCGCATCAAAAAAGAAGTGACCATCAAGCAGGGTGACAAAGTCGCAAGCTTCCTCCCCTTTGATGGCTTTAAAGTCTCGTTTGAGATCGACTTTGACCATCCTGTTTTTCACGGCCGCANGGCCGATGCTGCAATAGACTTCTCAACCACGTCTTTCGTGAAAGAAATCTCCCGTGCCAGAACCTTCGGATTCATGCATGAATTCGAGTATTTGCGCTCTAAGGGCCTGGCTCGTGGGGGTAGTGTAGATAACGCCATTGTTGTTGATGATTACCGTATTCTCAATGAAGACGGTTTACGCTACGAAGATGAATTTGTTAAGCACAAAGTACTCGATGCCATTGGTGATCTATACTTGTTGGGTAACAGCCTAATTGGTGAATTTAAGGCGTACAAGTCTGGGCACGCGCTTAACAATGCGGTATTGCGCGAGCTGATCCGTCGTGAGGATGCCTGGGAAATGGTAACTTACGAAGAAGGTGAAGCGCCTATCTCTTATTCGTCGGCCATTGTGGCTGTTTAAGTGGCCTTGTGTTCGCCTGAGTGCGCAACACTGTGCAGTAAATAAGAAAGGCGACTCTACATAGTCGCCTTTTTGTTGTTGAAACGCTTATGAAACTCATTGTCATTGACAGCGAGCTCAGTCAGTCAAAGAGCTATGATTTCGACCGCCGCTGGATACACGTCTTTCTTGCGGGCTTGGCCGCGCTGGTCCTATGCCTTCTAACTCTCACTTGGGTGGTTGTCGAACGCGGAAACCGTATCGAAGAAACCCGCGCTCAATTGGATGGCATCCAGCAAGATTTACTGGCTCAACAATACGATCTTGATAGTTATTATACCTATGTTGAACGGGTCATGATCGAGCAAGCCAAGCGCGCCGGTATGATGGAAGCACGCATTTCACGTGTTGAAGCACTGGGTGGTCGTCTAGCTGATACAGCTCAGATTGCGGATGAATTTGATTTTTATTCCCTTCCAGCCATTGGCGGCCCTGCAGAAGAAGATCTGGCATTGGTGCATACGACAGCTTTACCACCAGTTGAAGATATGACAGGTGAGGGTGCGTTAGCGATTCCTGAAGTGGATGTTGCGCCACAATCTCTCATTGAGCCTGAGAGTGTCTCTGAAAGCCTGCTAACCGATACCTATAAAAACCTTGAGCAAAAATTGCGTTACCGCCAGCAAGAGCTGGTGTCGTTGCAAAACCTGTTGCTGGATGAAAACATTCATAAAGAACAGTATCTGGCGGGTAAGCCGGTCACTTCCGGTTGGCTTTCTTCAAAGTTTGGCAAGCGAATTGATCCGTTTCATGGTCGGGTTGCGTGGCATAAGGGAGTAGATTTTGCCGGCGATTGGGATTCACCGATTCTCGCCGTGGCTTCCGGCGTTGTTGTGTGGTCCGGAGAGCGTTACGGCTATGGCGATATGGTCGAAATTGATCACGGTAATGGATATGCAACACGATACGGGCATAATCGCAAAAACTTGGTAAAACTGGGTGACGTTGTCACCAAAGGTCAGCAGATTGCTGAAATGGGCAGCAGCGGCCGCTCGACTGGCCCTCATGTACATTTCGAAGTATTGAAAAACGGTAAGCAAGTAAACCCCCGCAGGTATATTTATCGCAAAGCGTTCTGAACGCACTGGCTAGTGCGCTTCAAATCTTCCGATACCCCGTCTTTCTTCTTGGAACCGATGAATCCGGCATGGATATCATGCTCATCGGCATAAATCGTCCTGATGTGGGTTATGAGTGTGTTTTTGTTCCGCTCTGGCCCTTGAAAACTCAATATACGGTGTCATATATGTCGAACAGGGCAAATATGCCGCCGACTCTGTTTTATCAGGGACATTCTGATACACTCCTACCACCGCGAATGGCAGGAAATACACAGCTGGATAGGTTCCATGTTAACGAACATTGTAAAAAAGGTTTTTGGTACCAGTAACGACCGCGAAGTTAAGCGTATGCGCAAAACGGTCGCGGTTATCAATGGCTTTGAAGAAGAATTAAATGCACTCAGCGATGAGCAGCTACAGGCGAAAACGCCCGAGCTGAAAGCACGTTTAGAGGCGGGTGAGTCTCTGGATGAAATCTTGCCTGAAGCTTTTGCTGTTGCCCGAGAAGCTGGTCTTCGTTCATTGGGGATGCGGCACTTTGATGTGCAGATGCTCGGTGGTATGACCTTGCACAGCGGTCGGATTTCGGAGATGCGTACCGGTGAAGGTAAAACGCTTGTTGCCACTTTGCCTGTCTATTTGAACGCGCTCACGGGCCGTGGTGTTTATGTTGTTACCGTGAATGACTATTTGGCTTCTCGTGATGCCAATTGGATGCGTCCTCTCTATGAATTCCTCGGTTTGTCGGTCGGCTCTGTTGTATCTGGTATGGATCCAGCCAGCAAAAAAGCCGCTTACGAAGCTGATATCACCTACGGAACCAACAATGAGTTTGGTTTTGATTATCTGCGTGACAACATGGCCTTTACGCTAGAGGAGCGTGTTCAGCGCGACAAATTTTTCGCGATTGTCGATGAAGTTGACTCCATTCTTATTGATGAAGCCCGCACACCGTTGATTATCTCTGGTGCTGCAGAAGACAGCTCAGCGCTCTACACCGCGATCAATCGAGTGATTCCTTCGTTGAAAGAGGCGGAGGTTATCGAGAAAAATGGCGAGCAGCATGTGGGTGAGGGTCACTACACGCTGGATGAGAAAACTCGTACGAGTGATTTGACCGAAGAAGGTCACGACTTCATCGAAGGTTTCCTACTGCAAGAGAAGTTGCTGAATGAAGGTGATAATCTCTATTCCGCGGCAAATCTTAAGCTGTTACACCATGTGCAGACGGCATTGAAAGCCCATGTGCTTTTCAGCCGAGATGTTGATTATATCGTTCAGAATAACCAAATTGTGCTGGTTGATGAGCACACTGGTCGTACGATGGAGGGACGTCGTCTTTCTGAAGGGTTACATCAGGCGATTGAAGCCAAAGAAGGTGTTGCGATTCAAAGCGAAAGTCAGACGTTGGCTTCTACAACCTTCCAAAATTACTTCCGCCTGTTTGAAAAGCTCGCCGGTATGACTGGTACAGCGGATACCGAAGCGGCTGAATTTCACCAAATTTATGGGCTGGATGTCGTTGTTATTCCGACTAACAAGCCGATTGAGCGTCAGGATCTCAACGACGTTGTCTATATGACAGTGGAAGAGAAATTCGAAGCTATCGCTAAAGACATCGTCGAATATCGTGATAAAGGAGCCCCGGTCTTGGTGGGTACTGCCTCGATCGAAACGTCAGAGCGCATGTCAGCGATGCTGAAGCAGGAAGGTATTGAGCATAAAGTACTGAATGCCAAATTCCACGAGCAAGAAGCTGAAATTGTTGCGCAAGCCGGTCGTCCGGGTGCGGTAACGATTGCTACCAATATGGCCGGTCGTGGTACTGACATCGTGTTGGGTGGTAACTTAGAAGCAGAGATAGCATCGATGGACTCAGATGCCGCTCGGCATGAGGCTACTGAAGCGTGGAAGCTGCGTCATGAGCAGGTACTGAATGCCGGTGGTTTGCATATTCTAGGTACTGAACGTCATGAAAGCCGTCGTATCGATAACCAGCTGCGTGGTCGTGCTGGTCGTCAAGGTGATCCGGGTGTCACACGTTTCTACTTGTCGCTTGAAGATGATTTGATGCGTATCTTTGCATCAGATCGTGTACGCAACATTATGCAAGCACTGGGCATGGAGCGTGGCGAAGCTATTGAGCATCGCATGGTGAGTAATGCAATCGAGAAAGCACAGCGCAAAGTTGAAGGGCGTAACTTCGATATTCGTAAATCGTTGCTTGAATTCGATGATGTTGCTAACGACCAGCGTCAGGTTGTATACCGTCAACGTGAAGATATTCTTACTGCGGATAGTCTGACCGGCGTTATTGAAACTATTCGAAAAGACGTCGCCGCAGGTGTATTTGCAGCGCATATCCCACCACAAAGTCTTGAAGAAATGTGGGATGTCCCTGGGCTTGAGCAAACTCTAGAGAGTGAGTTTGGCCTTTCTCTGCCGGTTGCCAAGTGGTTGGAAGAAGACGACAAGATGAATGAGTCGGCGCTACAGGAGCGTATCGAAGAAGCATTTGCATTCTCTTACAATCATAAAATGGACGCCGTTGGCGATCAGCGCCACCGCTTTGAAAAGCATGTCATGCTGCAGGTTTTAGATGGTCTTTGGAAAGAGCATCTGGCCACCATGGATCACTTGCGTCAAGGCATCCATTTACGCGGTTATGCCGGTAAAAACCCGAAACAAGAATACAAGCGTGAGTCCTTTGAGCTCTTTGAGCAGATGCTTGAAAGTGTTAAATACGATGTGACTCGCTTCTTAGCGCGTGTTCAGATTCAAACGGAAGAAGAGATTGCCGCCGCAGAAGAGCAAAGTCGTTTAGAGCATGAGAGAGAGCAGGCAGCTGCTCGCACGACTCATGCTGATGCCTCTGCGTTGGCAGCAGCACCGGAGCAGCCGCCTGAAGGCGAGGCGCCAACAGCAGAGCCAGCTCAGCCGTTTGTGCGAGAAGGGCGAAAAGTTGGCCGTAACGAGCCGTGTCCTTGTGGCTCGGGCAAAAAATACAAGCAATGCCACGGGGCGCTTGAATAATTCAGACATTTTCTGAATCTACATATTCAATAAAACATGCCCGATACCTTTTCAAGTTATCGGGTTTTTTATTTTAAGGTTTTCTGGAGAAAAAATATGGCTGTTGGGGATGCACCACTACCGGCTTTTTTTGCGATTGATGGGATCCGTATCGGTACGGCCAATGCTGGCGTCAAGCAGACTGAGCGAGCGGATGTTACCGTGTTTGAGATTGCTGAAGGTTCAACCTGTGCAGGTGTTTTTACGCGCAACGCATTCTGCGCAGCCCCTGTACACATCGCCAAGGCGAATCTGGCAGCAACCGCGCCACGCTATTGGTTGGTTAATACGGGTAATGCCAATGCAGGCACTGGGCAGGCAGGTTTTGAGGCTACTCAGGCGTGCATTGATGCATTAGCTGAAAAAACAGGCGTTGCTGCCGACACTATTTTACCTTTCTCGACTGGCGTGATTGGCGAGCCGTTGCCGTCGGCAAAGATCGTCGCCAGTCTTGATGATGCATTGAAAGGCCTAGGTAAGAATCGTTGGGCTGACGCAGGCAGCGCTATCATGACCACTGACACACGCCCAAAGGGCGCAATACGTGAGATCTCGATTGCCGGAAAAACAGTACGTATTTGTGGATTGTCGAAAGGCGCAGGCATGATTAAGCCTAACATGGCAACAATGTTGTCTTATGTGGGCACTGATGCTGGTGTCTCGTCGGAGTTGTTGCAATCAATGTTAAATGAGGCAAACAGGTTGTCTTTCAATCGGNTTACCATTGATGGAGATACATCAACTAACGACTCTGCCGTTATTGTTGCCACTGGGCGCAGTGGTGTTGATGTTGATACGCTTACCGCAGAAGAACGGCTTCAATTTCAGACGGTACTGACAGGTATCTACACCGAGCTTGCTCAATTGATCGTGCGCGACGCAGAAGGCGCCAACAAATTTGTTGCTGTTGAAGTCACTGGTGCAGCTTCTGAATCCGAAGCCGAAATGGTGGCATATACCGTTGCTGAATCGCCGTTGGTGAAAACCGCACTGTACGCGTCTGATCCAAACTGGGGGCGTATCCTTGCGGCGGTTGGTCGAGCAGGAGTTGAAAGCCTGGCTGTTGAGAACGTTAGCATTCGCATCAATGATGTTTTGATCGCAGAGCGGGGTGGTCGAGCCGAATCTTATACAGAAGAAGCAGGCGTTGAAGCACTAACGCCCGCAGACTTGTTGATCAATATTGATCTGGAGCGTGGGTCGGACAAGGCGACGGTATGGACGTCAGATCTCTCTCATGAATACGTCACCATTAACGCTGAATATCGAACTTGATCCATTTGTGTGTGAGATATGGCGCCAATGATAGAGCTAATTAAGGTAGTGAGAGGGTGAGTTTTGGCTGACGATAAGAGTAAAAAAGCAATAGATGTTGTTGCTGCCATCATTTGGAGTCAGGCGGGGGATCGTATTTTGGTGTCTCGCCGTCCGGATCATTTACACAAAGGCGGGTGCTGGGAGTTTCCCGGTGGTAAGCGTGAGTCGGGTGAATCGGACTTGATTGCACTGGCCAGAGAGTTAGATGAAGAGCTATCGGTGACGTTTCGTAGCGCTTTACATTGCCAGTCCTTGGTCTATGAATACCCTGAAAAAACCGTATCGCTGGCGTTTTATCATGTTGGTCATTTACTGTCAGAAGAGCCGAAGGCGAATGAGGGGCAGTTATGGCGGTGGGTCGAACCTGCGTCATTATCGACGTTGGCATTTCCAGAGGCCAATCAGCCAATTGTTGACGCGTTGACTGCTTTAGTAGGTATGCCTGTGCTGCAAACGCTTGAGGCGATATCCGCGTAAGGTGGTTGGTTACTCGTCAAAGGAATACCTTGCCGGTGTAGCCGGCAGGTATTGATGCTTCATATGTGTGGCGTGTATGCGACTTAGATACTGTGGTTTTCTAGATCTTGTGAAAACATATCTTCCCATTCAGGGCTTCCGGGCAGCACATTTTCTTCGTTGGTCCAGGCAACAAAGTCTTTGTTTTTGCAGCGCGCTGAACAAAACGGGCGGTGTTCATTATCTGCTTGCCATGCCAGTTCGGTCTGGCAGCCGGGGCATTGATATTTCATCCTATCTCCTGTCTGGCGTGTGCTGATATGTCAGTGCATGCGAAATCGTTAGTTCGCTGCTGCTTTTTCCGCTGATTTTTCCAGATAAATGGTGTGCAAACGTTCTACTTCGCGATCTAGGTGATCCAAGCCGGCAGTGTTTTCGATAACGTTATCGGCATGTTTCAAACGATCCTCACGAGAAGCTTGGCTTGCCATGATCCTTTTTACCTGTGCTTCGTCATTTTCATCACGTTTACAGGTTCGTTCAATTTGTAATGTTTCAGGCACATCGACGACAACGACGCTATCACAAATTGCGTTCTGCCCAGATTCCACCAAGAGCGGCGAGGCCAAAATCGCATATGGGCTTTTGGCGGCGCATATTTGGTTGAATACTTCTTCACCGATCAGTGGGTGTAACAGGCTTTCTAACCATTGTTTTTCACTAGGATCTGCAAAAATGCGTGTACGAAGTTCGGCGCGATCTAATTCACCGGACGGTAGGAGTATATCACTGCCAAAATGATCAGCAATTTGAGTCAGTGCTGGGCGGCCTTTTTCAACGACAACACGAGAGCAAAGATCCGCATCGATGACATCAATACCATAGGTTTCAAAACGATCAGATACGGCTGTTTTGCCGCTGCCAATACCGCCAGTCAGGCCAAGAACGAACATTGGAATAATCCTGCAGAAAAGCAATGATTGTATCAGGAGAAATAAGAGAATAACTACTAAGAAATGGTAGCGGGGGCTGGATTTGAACCAACGACCTTCGGGTTATGAGCCCGACGAGCTACCAAACTGCTCCACCCCGCATCAGAGGTGTGCATTATAGATAGGAGAGGAAACCTGTCAATCATAAAATACGAATTACTTATAAAAAATTAAGTTTTTATGAAATTCTGGTTATATAACGATCAGGTGGTGGTGTTTGGCTGCTTTTAAGCTGAGTGTCTATAGTTACCGGCAATAAAGATAAACCAGCAGGGAAGCACTATGGCGAATATTCGCGCGAAGCAAAAATGCCTGGCATTGGCGGTGTCGATGGGGGTGGCGGATGTTTGGTCGGCTGAAGAAGGTGACCTTCAAACACAAGTTGACCAGTTGCAGGAACAGGTTGAAGCATTGAGGGAAGAGCAAAAGATTGTTCGCACCATGATGGATGCTTCCACTCGACCGATCTCGGATCGTCCCAACTTTGGTATTGATGCACCCGTCGAAGGGTGGGTGGTTGCTAGAGATAAATCGTTTCAATTGATTATTGGTGGTTATGCCCGTGTCGACTTGCTGTATACGCCACATGGTGTTGGTGATGAGGAATCTTGGACGCCGGCGACGATTCCAGTGCGCTCGAGTCTGGATGGTAAATATTATCTGAATACGTCAGATGATTTTGTTGAAACCTTTAATCAATTTCGCTTTAACGTTCAGCAAACTCGATTGAACATTGAGTCCCGAACATTTACTGATGCAGGTGAGCTGAAGGTTTTTATTGAAACTGACTTCTGGGGCACTGGGCAGCTGCGCTTGCGCCATGCATATGCCGAATTCAAAGACTGGCAAATCGGCGATATTGACGGCAACTGGTTGGTGGGGCAAACGTGGAGCTCGTTCATTGTTACGAGTAGTTGGGTTGAGGTGTTGGATTTTCAGGGGCCGAACTCGAACTCAACTTTGAGGCTGCCGATGTTGCGTTGGCGTCAGTTTGTTAGTGATCACTTCATTTATACACTATCACTGGAGCAAAACCCTTACGATACCAATGCGACAGACGTGTATGTTGATGGGCGCCGTGCGGAGCCCAAGGCGCTAACAGGAACGTTCCCGATGTTAGTGGCTGCGTTTGTATTTGGTGATGATCGCACCAATGTTCAGGTGTCTGCGGCGTATGCACACATACGTGCTGATGTGGAATTCGAACAGCCGCCGCTGGAGTCAATTATCCGAGAAGAGCAAATTAATGGTACGGCGATTAATGTGGGTGGCTCTATTGGTTTAACCGAGGTTGATAGCCTGAAGTATTACTTTGTTTATAGTGATGGTTTAGGGCGGGTGATTGCTGATTTGAACTCTGGATTTGCGCAAGGTGTCTTTGGTTTTGATCGGCAAGCGCGCGTTACTCAGCTAGCTTCGTGGGGTGTGCAGATGGGGTATGAGCATGATTGGAATTCCAGCATGCGCAGCGCTTTTGTCTACGGTTATGTCGATGTTAATAACGCGCCGTTACAAAACCCAATGTCATTTCACTCATCTGAATACGGCACTGCCAACTTCATTTGGTCGCCGGTGGATGAGATGATGGTAGGGGTTGAGTTTCAGTACGGAATGCGTGAAAACTTGAATGGCGATAATAACGATGCAACACGTGTGCAGTTCGCGACTCAGTATAATTTCTAGAAAATTGTAATGAAGATAAGGCTAAAGGAAATGATAGAAAAAATAATGAGTTAGAAAAACTCAAAAAATGGTAGCGGGGGCTGGATTTGAACCAACGACCTTCGGGTTATGAGCCCGACGAGCTACCAAACTGCTCCACCCCGCATCAAAGAGAGGTGAATTATAGGTATGCCGGCTTTTAAGTCAAGCACGAATATTAAATAAATGGTTTTATTCATCATGCCACCGCTAAGGTGGCTTTTTTGTGCTGCTAAAAACGGCCGGCAAACGGTCAATTTTTCATCAGTTCGTATGATTTTTGGGCGAATGCGGTGGTATTTATACTATGCAAACGGGCGACATTCGGTAGAATACGCGCGCTTAATCGAATGTAAGGTGTGCAGCAGATTATGGATAAATTTTTTGATATCCGTCCATACAGCGATGATGAAGTCATCGATGTGATCAATCGAATTATCAATGATGACGAGTTCGTCAGTGCGATTACTCGCCTGCGGTTTCCGGTCGCTGCATCTTTCTTAAAGCCGATACTTGCGCCCTTTATTCGAATGGCTGTTCGTAAACAAGTGAAGGGTGTTAATAGTGTTCGCACCTTTCAAATGAAAGTAGAAAAGTACTTTCTGCATATGCTTGAAACCACTACGACAGATTTTACGGTGTCCGGATTCGAAAATGTCGCCACGGCCGGCCCTTGTAGTTTTATTTCGAATCATCGAGACATCGTACTAGATCCCGCTGTTGTCAATTATGCGCTGCATATCAACAACCTGGACACTGTGCGAATCGCTATCGGCGACAATCTGTTGACCAAAGACTTCGCAACGGATCTTATGCGTATCAATAAGAGCTTTATTGTAAAGCGCTCTGCTAAAGGCCCACGCGAGCTATTTGGTGCATTGAAACATCTCTCGGCATACATCAATCATTCAATCAAAGAAGACCAGCATTCAATCTGGATTGCACAGCGTGAAGGTCGAGCTAAAGATGGGTTGGATAAAACCGATCCGGCAATTTTAAAGATGCTGACGCTGGATAATCGTAAAATACCGTTTGCTGAAGCGGTAGACTCGCTCAATATTGTGCCCTGCTCGGTATCCTACGAGTATGATCCGTGTGATCAAATGAAAGCCAGAGAGCTGCATAGTATCGCGACAACGGGCTCTTACACCAAAGAAGAGCATGAGGATGTACATAGTATTGCCAGCGGTATTACTGGTCAAAAAGGGCGCATCCACCTTTCTTTCGGAGAACCTCTGACGGGGAGCTTTGATGATGCAGATGAGGTGGCTGCATATCTGGATAAACAAATTATCCGTTTGTATGCCCTTCACCCTACCAACTATTTTGCCTATGCAATGCTGCATGGTAAAGAAGCTGAAGGTGTCTATGGTAGCCATGGTGAAGTGTATTCAGCATCCGCTCTTCAGAGTGAGCGCAATGCGTTTGAAAAGTATATTGGCGATGTTCCTGAAATGCTTCGCGACTATGTGTTGGCATCGTATGCAAACCCCATCATTAGTAAAATGAAATTTGGGTTCCTCTAAACGAATTCTCGGTACTTTAGATATTTACAGACTAAAAAGGCACCCTCTAGGTGCCTTTTTAGTCTGTTGAGTCGTTAAGCGATATTAATTTTAAGTTCAGGTTTGGTTGCTAATCCAACTACGTACCGCTGACTTAAAGCGTTCGTTATATCGGGTGTAAAGGTCGGTATCTTCGCACTGGCGAGTTGCCGCCCACTGATTAATAGCGTTATCCAACTGAGAGCGAATATCCTGCTGTGGTTTTTGCCCTAACCCGCCGGCGAGTTTCTTCATCTGAATCTCCATACGCGATGATGTGTCGGACGCAGGCGTTTCAGCATCGAGTAAAATTTCTAACTCTAAGCACTGATTTTTAATCTGTTCGGCTGACGGATTTTCAGCAGTGTTGGCACGCTGTTGCAGGCTGGCGAGCCAACTGGCTGGCAAACCGCTAGCGGCGTTGGATCCGTCTTCTGAGCAAATAGTCATGAGTTGATCAAACTGATTTAGCCATGCTGAATGCTTTTGCTGTTTACCAGCTTGCTGGTATTGAGAGTATTGTCGTTCGAAACTTTTTTGAACTGCAGCTCGGGCTTTGTGAGGTAGCTCGTCAAGCGCGTTAAAGTCGGCCTGCAATTGGCGCGCAGCTTGTCTTAATTCTGCAGCTTTTTCGGTATCGGATTCGTTTGCCAAGGTGGTAGAGACTGTTTGCAGCTGCTCAATCAATGCATTGGCTTGGGCCAATGAATGTTGGCGTTCTGCATCGGCACTTTGGCGCTGTTCCGAACGTTGTTGGTAGAGGCTGTCGCCAGCGTCCTTGAAGCGTTGCCAGATTTTCTGGCGTGGCTTGTGGTAAACAAGGCCAACAGACTTCCACTGTTCCAACAAGGTTTGATACTGTTCAATTGCACCCTCGACGCCGCCGCTATCATCAATAGATTGTGCCAGCGTTTCTGCTGTTTCTGCCAGTTGTTCCAGTGTTGAGAGGTTGGCCTTTTTGTAACCTTGCAGTTTATCGCGAATAACACCAGCGCAGTCAGAAAAGCGCGCTTGCAGTCTTTCGTGTTCATCGCGTTCAACGGGAGAGAAGCGTTTCCATTCTTCCACGACTTTTTGGTACAGCTTGTCCAAAGCGTGCCAGTCGGTCGATTGCCAGTCGTGTTGATTTAGATAGGCTTCTAACTGTTCGCAGATTTCCTGGCGTTGCTTAGCATTGAATTGGCGCACTTCCTTTTGTTCGTGAAACGCATCACGGCAGGGTGAATAAGCCTTTTCACCGAGCTGTTTAAAGTGTTCCCAAAGAGACTTGTTCTGGCAAAACCCTAGTTGTTTCCACTGATCTTGCAGCTCGTGAATCTCCTTGGCTTTTTGCTGTGCTGGTAATTCAACATCAGCGAGCTTTTCCATCGCCTGGCAAAGTTCTCGCCGCTTAGGTTCCGTGGAGAATCGTTTCCAGTCATCCAATTCATTCACCGCAGCACTTAAGCGCGACAGTGTCGGTTGAAAGCGATGAGCAGCTTGTGATGGCAGCTTTTGTATTTGGTTACGCGATTTTGCTAACAAACGGCGGGCGTCGTCAGGTTTTTTGGCGTCAATGGCAGCCTCTGCGTCATCAAGCCACTGCTGCACTTGTTTGCCGTTGTCTTGTTCTTGGTGTCGGGTTTGTTGTAATTGATCTTGCAAGTATTGCTGGCGCAGCTGAAGAGGCTTAGCAGCATCGGGCAACAGCGCTTGTGATTCGCCTTTTAGATCATCCAGTAATTGGCTCAGTTGTTTGAGTTCGCGGCGCATGACTTTGAAATCGTTGCTTTCGGCAGACGCGGGTGTGCTTGGTTGATCAGTTGTGGCAGTGTCTTGTAGGTACTGATTAATGCGATTAATGGCATTCAGCAACTGTGCGGCCTGGCTAAGCAGCGCTTTCATCTGCTTGTATTCGCCTTTGTCCACGGCATCTTCATGTGTGTCGAATGCTTGTTGCAGGCTGGTTTGCTGCTCTTGTAATGTTTCCGTTGCTGTTTCGCCTCCGTGTTGCCAGGTCGAAAGCGACTGAATATGTATTTGAATTTGCGTGGTTAATTGGTGGGCTTCTTCACGTTTGATGGCTTGTTGTTTGGCAAACTCTGCGTTTTGGGCATCCAGTTCTTTTAGCGAGGCAACCTTATGTGTCAGCTGGTCTACTTGTAGCTGAACGGCCTCGGTGGTTTTGGAGTCGATGTCCGTTGAGGCTTGCTGAATTTGTAGCCAGGCCTGTTGGACGGCCATGACTTCACCTTCAAAGTGATTGACAGACTCATGGCTCAGCAAATAATCCAGTTTATTCTGAAGCTTATTGAGGGCTTCTAACTCGGCTTGTCGTATGGATTCCGCCTGTTTGAAGGCTTCCAGTTTGGCCTTGATGGTCTGTGCCGATTTTTTGTCGCGGCCTTTTACTAGCGTCAGAGCTTTCTTGAGGCTTTCTTCGGTTTTTAATTTGGTAACAGCAGCTTGACGAACTTTGTGAGAGCCTGTTTCCATCAATGCAAGGAGGCTTTGTTCGTCTGTTAGGCCGGCGAGCGCGAGTTCGCTAAGGTTATTGTTGCTGCTATAGGTAATGATGGCATTTAGCAGCTCGGTATCTAGGCACTCAATTAATAGTTGCTCAGCATCAAAAGCAGCAGTTTGCGAAGGATCTGCGATGAAGCGTGCCCATTGACGCAAAAACTCTTGCTTTTGCTGCGGCGAAGAAGCGCTGCGCGCCAGTGCGAGTAGGGTATCGGCATCCTGAATTTTGCTCATTGCCAGTTCGCGCACATCTTCTGCTATATCTGAGGAGGCGATTTGTTTTAGAATGTCCAGCTCGTTGGCGCTGAGTTTTTCTACAGCAGCTTTTCTTACCTCAGGGTTTTCATGTTGCCACTTGGGGCGAAACAGCTTATTCAACATCGTATGGACTCATTATTCAGCGGTAAATAATCAAATTTTCNGCGTCTCGATCTGTTGTCTGTTTTTTGACCCTTTTGCTGTGGCTCTGTTACGCCAAATTGTAAATTGGCGTAAACGTGTCGTCACACAGATAAAAAATCAGACAATAACCAGACATAATATGCCGGGCAAAATACGTAGGCTAGTCGGTTTTTGACAGGAAATTGATCGTTAATGAATCAGTTTCTCATTGTTTGACCGTTAGCTAACGCAAGTAACCATGCAATCTTAAACCAAGCTCCGAGTAATATGCTAACCCAGGCGCAAAAACAAAGTATTCAGCAGGCCTACAGCGCTTTTCTGAAAAATCGTTCATTAAAGCCTCGCCAGGGGCAGAAAATGATGATTGGTCAGATCGCCCGTACTCTGGGGGCTATTGAACGTGACGGAGATGGTAATCGTATTAACGATGCTGGTGTTTGTGCCATTGAGGCAGGAACGGGAACCGGTAAAACCGTTGCGTATACGCTGGCTGTGTTGCCGCTGGCAAAAGCATTGGGCAAAAAAGTGGTTATCTCGACCGCAACCATCGCGCTGCAAGAACAAATCTTACAGCGCGATTTGCCGGATATTCAAAAATACAGTGACTTGAATATTCGTTTTGCCTTGGCTAAAGGCCGCGGGCGATATCTTTGCCTCAGTAAACTGGACCTCAACCTAAACGCCAATATGGATCAGGATAATCTATTTGGCTTTGAGCAATCTGCACAAAGTGATGATGAAGAACGTGTGCAAGTATTCGAAACTATGGCTAAAGCGCTATTGACTGGCGATTGGGATGGCGACCGGGATAATTGGCAAGGTGAAATTGATGATGACGACTGGCGTGCGCTGACAGCCGATCGAAATCAATGTACAGGCAGGCGTTGCCAGCATGTGGCCCAGTGTGCATTTATCAAAGCCCGCGAAACACTGTCGACAGTAGATTGTGTGGTAGCAAATCATGATCTGGTGATGGCAGATTTAGCGTTAGGTGGCGGCGCTATATTACCTGCCCCAGAAGATACGATTTATGTCTTTGATGAAGCTCATCACTTACCCGATATTGCATTGCGGCATTTTGCCGGACAAACGCGTGTGATTGGCGGTATGCATTGGTTTGATCAATGCATGAAAAGCATTCAGGAAATCGGCTCTGAGAACGGCGGCTTTATCAAATTACTCAATCGCCTAGATCTGGTGCCGGGCATGTTGCTGGAGTTGAAGCAGCTTTATGGCCAGTTAAAACCCATTGTCGAAGAATTAGTCGCACCTCTGATGGCGGAGGTAGGTGATTCTATGCACTTGCCTTACTATCGATTTGAAGGGGGAATGATTCCCGGGCATTTACATCAATTGGCAGAGGTACTGCGCAAGCGATTCTCTGAACTGGTTGATGAATTAATGGCGGCCCACGATGTGCTCAGTCAATCATTGGATGACAATGATACGGGCCTAGCTCTGCCGGTGGTAGAAACACTTTATGCCGACGTTGGTCAAATGTTAGGGGCTGCAGAGAAGCAACTGGCATTGTGGCAAGCGTACAGCGAAGAGCTTGAAGATATTCCTGAGTCACGTTGGATACAGTTAATCGAATCCGGCGGTTTGATCGATTATGAGCTTTGCACCAGTCCGTTATTGGCCGCTAGAACGCTACGTTATTATCTTTGGAGTCGTTGTTATGGTGCGGTATTAACCTCGGCTACATTAACCGCTTTAGGAGAGTTTCATCGGTTAGCCATGCATGCCGGGATCCCCAAATACACAGAGACTTCGATTGTACCGAGCCCTTTCGATTACGCTGCTAATGCACGTTTTTATGTGCCAGGGCTGAAATCAGACCCCGGCAATCACGATGCGCACTCTGAAGAAATTGCGCGTTTTATTCCGCAGTTATCTGAGGGCTATCAAGGTGTGTTGGTGTTGTTTTCATCACGCCGGCAGCTGCAAGATGTTTATGATTTGTTGGATGCGACTTGGCAAAGTAAGACCCTGTGTCAGAGTCATATGAGTAAACAAAAGCTGCTTGAAGAGCACCGGACAGCGATTGATAACGGCCATCAGAGTATTCTGTTTGGGTTGGCAAGCTTGGCTGAGGGGGTCGATTTGCCTGGCGAATATTGCTCTCACGTTATTATTGCCAAAATTCCGTTTTCGGTGCCGTCTGACCCGGTAGATGCCGCACTTGCTGAATGGCTTGAAGGGCAGGGGCGTAACGCTTTTATGGAAATCTCCCTGCCGGAAGCTTCGCAACGCTTGGTACAGGCATGCGGGCGTTTAATTCGGACTGAAAAAGACGGGGGGCAGGTCACGCTGCTGGATAAACGTATTGTGACAAAACGTTACGGGCGACAAATATTGAACGCGTTGCCGCCTTTTCATCGGATGATTGAACCCAATCACTGATACTCAGGCATTCGATTGAATGCCTATTTTATTTATCGATGACGAAAAACCCTCCATGGCTATGCTACCCCTTAAATCCCAGCACCCTGAATTAGATCTTCTGCTCAATCGTGTGCAATTTGAGTTGGAATTGTTGCTGTTATGGGGCGCTGAGCCTCCTGCGCAGGCATGTTTGGCGAGTCAGGTGCCGTTTGCTGCAGATTGCATGGCGTTTCATGAGTGGTTGCAATGGGTATTTCTAGCACGATTAAGGGCCATACTTGGTGGCGCGGGTATTTTGCCAAAGGGCAGTGATGTCGCATCTATGGCGGAGGTATGGCAGCAGGTTCAGGGTATTGATGCGGGAGATCTGATCGGAAACTTAAAGTCTATCGACGAGTATCTGAACGGATTGTCGAACCACTAGACTAAGTCTCTACATGCAATGTTTGGATATTGAACGAAAAAACGCCCTTTAAGGGCGTTTTTTAACTTGAAGGCTACTGTTGCGCTAATGATTGCAGTAAGAAGCCCGCTAGTGCTGCACGCTACTCCGGATGCTTTAAATCACTTGGGCGATCAATCGCAATGGATATCGATGATCTTTTGCGATCGTTTCAGCTCTTTATTTTTGGCTTCAATGGTCATGATATTGCCATCGGGATCAAGAACCAGCGGTTTTGTGGACATGATGCGATAATTTTCACGTGCTTTTCGGCATGTTTCCGGGTCTTTTTTCGCCTGAACGGCTTCAGGGGCCTGTTGCTCAGTTGGGGCCGTTGTCGGCAAGCTGGGCAGAGACGATGTTGGGCGACTCGTGGCTTTATCACCGTAGGTTCTGACTTCTTCGGTATCAACACCCGCGGGTGGGCGTTCACCGTAGTGGGTTTGCCCGTCGGTATCGACCCACTTATAGAATTTGGCAGCTTGCACTGTTGTAGTGCTTAGGATCAGAAGAAGTAACAAAGAAAACAGGCGCATAGTGGCCATCTGGAATACCCTGTGTGTCGGCTTGTCGTTTTTCTTCCATTGAAATAGGTTTTGCGTGAGATTTCAATGTTTGATGCTTTTTAAAGCCCAGAATTTTTGCTCCATCACGCCGATAAGCCGAATCTGGTTCAAAAGCGAGTGGATAAATACAGTTAAGTCTCGTATGAACGGGCTCTCTGGTTGACTTTGTGGTCGTAAAAGTCAACAATTACCGGCTATTTTTCAGACATTTGCAGTACTGGAATAAAGCCTACAAACCATCGCCTAAATCTTACCCTTCGGCGGTAGCAGAACCCGGATTTAGCGCATACAAATTTAGAGGTCAAACAGCTGTGGAGTTGTTATCTGGCGGCGAGATGATCGCCCGTGCACTGAAGGCAGAAGATGTTGATTTCATCTTCGGTTATCCTGGCGGTGCCGTTTTACATATCTATGATGCCCTGCACCAATACAGTGAGATTCCTCACATTCTGGTGCGCCATGAGCAGGCTGCAGCACATGCTGCCGATGCCTATGCACGTGCAACCGGTAAACCGGGTGTCGTGCTTGTTACTTCTGGCCCGGGTGCAACTAACGCCGTTACTGGTATTGCTACGGCGTATATGGATTCGATTCCGATGGTTATTTTGTCGGGACAGGTTCAAAGCCACCTAATTGGCGAGGATGCCTTTCAGGAAACCGATATGATCGGTATCTCTCGTCCCATCGTGAAGCATTCGTTTATGGTCAAGTCGCCGGAAGATATTCCGGATATGATCAAAAAGGCATTTTATATTGCCAGTACTGGGCGTCCTGGTCCTGTTGTCATCGATTTGCCAAAAGATATGACTCACCCGGATCTGAAGGTCCAATTTGAATACCCTGAAGAAGTGAAGCTGCGCTCCTACGCGCCGGCTGTGCGCGGTCATGCGGGGCAGATCAAAAAAGCCATTCAACTTCTGGTGGGATCTGCCCGCCCGGTTATCTATGCCGGTGGTGGTGTTGTTCAGGGGAATGCTTCTGACGAACTAACGCAGCTGGCAAAACACTTGAATGCGCCAGTAACCAATACCTTAATGGGGTTAGGTTGTTTTCCGGCTTCGGATGACCAGTATGTAGGCATGCTGGGCATGCATGGCCATTATGAAGCCAATAACGCGATGCATCATGCCGATGTTATTTTGGCATTGGGTGCGCGTTTTGATGACCGTGTTACCAACACGCCGTCGAAGTTTTGTCCAAGTGCAAAAATCATTCATGTGGATATTGATCCCGCCTCGATTTCAAAAACCATTGATGCGGACATTCCGATTGTTGGTCCGGTTAAATCCGTACTTGTCGATATGCTTAAGCAGCTTGATGAAGTATCGCAGGAAGTTAACCTAGATAACTATCGAGCCTCACTGGGGCAATGGTGGGAGCAAATCGAAGAATGGCGCGAAACCCATGGTTTGTGGCGGAAGCCCTGTTATGACACAAACAGTGGTTTGATTAAGCCACAGCAGGCCATTGAAATACTTCACAAGGTCACTCACGGCGATGCTTTTGTATGTTCTGACGTTGGTCAGCATCAGATGTTTGCGGCGCAGTATTACCGTTTTAACAAGCCGCGCCGTTGGATAAATTCCGGTGGACTCGGCACGATGGGCTTTGGTTTGCCTGCGGGTATGGGCTGTAAGTTGGCGTTTCCGGACGATGACGTTGCGGTTGTGACCGGCGAAGGTAGTATTCAAATGAATATTCAAGAGCTCTCGACGTGTACGCAATACGGTTTGCCGTTGAAGATTATTAATCTGAACAATGGTTATCTGGGAATGGTAAAGCAGTGGCAAGATATGCAGTACGGTAGCCGCTATAGCGAAAGTGTTTATGAAGATTCTCTGCCTGACTTCATCAAACTGGCTGAAGCATACGGTCACGTTGGGATGCGCATCGATAAGCTCGAAGACCTTGAGCCTGCCATGAAAGAAGCCTTTGCGCTGAAAGATCGCCTGGTATTTATGGATATCTACGTTGATCGTCACGAGCATGTATACCCAATGCAAGTCGCTCCGAACGGTTCTATGCGCGATATGTACCTGAGCAAGACGGAGAAAACATAATGAGACATATTATTTCCGTTTTGATGGAAAACGAACCGGGCGCTTTGTCGCGTGTTGTCGGTTTGTTTTCTCAGCGTGGGTACAATATTGATTCGTTGACAGTCGCGGAGACGGACGACCCGTCATTATCACGTCTGACGTTGACGACTACATGTGACGAAACCAAGATTGAGCAGATCACCAAGCACCTGAATCGTTTGGTTGAAGTGGTTAAGCTGGTCGATCTCACTGAAGGTAGCCATGTTGAGCGCGAATTGATGATGATCAAAATCCGCGCATCAGGAGCACAGCGTGCAGAAATCAAACGCTGCTGCGATATCTTTCGTGGTCAGATTATTGATTTGGGGCCGTCGGTTTACACCATCCAAATTACCGGCGCTAGCGATAAGCTGGATGCGTTTATCGAAGCCGTTGGTGATGCAACCATTCTAGAAGTTGTTCGTANCGGTGTTTGCGGGATTTCCCGCGGTGAAAAAGTACTGACAATCTGAATCGACAGTGCTTACAGCGGTAATCGTCTTGAGCATTTAATCGGATCCATAAAAAAACGCGGCATTAGCCGCGTTTTTTTATGGTGTTTTATAAAGCAAGTACTGTGATTGGAAAGTGATTTGTCTAAACCATTGTCAGAAGGTATAAACAGGGCAGATCATTAATCCGTGACAAGCCTAGTGTCGCACAGCCGAACCAGGAGTTCAGATGACTGACAAGACGTATACCCCGCCGAATGTATGGACGTGGGATGAAGAAAGTGGCGGGGCCTTCGCGAGTATTAATCGGCCGATTGCCGGCGCTACCCATGAAAAGCCGTTACCGCAAGGTGATCACGGTTTGCAATTGCATTCGCTGGCAACACCTAACGGCGTTAAAGTCACCATTATGCTCGAAGAGCTGTTGGAAAAGGGCGTCGCTGAGGCAGAGTATGACGCTTGGCCGATCATGATTACCGAAGGTGATCAGTTCAGCTCAGGGTTTGTTGAGATTAACCCTAATTCGAAAATACCTGCGCTTGTGGATGCTAGTGTACAGCCGCCTCAGCGTGTCTTTGAATCTGGCTCGATTCTGGTCTATCTGGCCGAAAAGTTTGGCGCTTTTATCCCTGAAAACCTTGCCGGGCGAACAGAATGCATGAACTGGTTGTTTTGGCAGATGGGCAGTGCGCCGTTTTTGGGTGGTGGCTTTGGCCATTTCTACGCCTATGCGCCCGAGAAGTTTGAGTACCCCATCAATCGTTATGCCATGGAGGTTAAGCGCCAGCTTGACGTCTTGGATCAGCACCTCGCACAAAATACCTATATGTGTGGTGACGAATACACGATAGCTGATATGGCTATTTGGCCGTGGTATGGCGCCCTAGTTTTAGGCGAATTGTACGGTGCGGCCGAGTTTCTTGACGTCACCCGCTATGCCCATGTTATGGGGTGGGCGCGCAATATTCAGCAACGTCCGGCAGTGAAGCGCGGCGTTATGGTTAATAAAACGTGGGGTGAGGCGCACGAGCAAGTGCCCGAGCGCCATAGTGCGAGTGATTTCCCAGGCTGAATCGCCGTTTAGATGGGCGTGTCGCCAAAATGCGCTTTGGCAAAGGCGACACGTTCTTCAACGGTTCGAGAAATACCTGCTTGTTCCTCAATAAGTGTCAGTCGCGGCTTAAGGCCGGTATCGTTGGCAATCTGAATTGCCAAACCAGGCCGAGCATTAAGTTCTAGAATCAACGGCCCAAGATTTTTATCCAATACGATATCGGTACCGATATAGCCTAAATCTGTCACTTCGTAGCAGCAGGAGGATAGATGCAGGAGGGTATCCCAGTGTGGGATTTCAATGAGTTTAAAATTGTGCCCGGTGTCTGGGTGGTGACTAACTGCCAAATCAAACTGCACGGCATTCACTGATTTGCCTGTGGCGATATTGATGCCGACACCGATTGCACCTTGGTGCAGGTTGGCTTTACCGTCAGAGGCTTTTGTCGACAGCCGTAGCATCGCCATGATCGGGTAACCCTTGAAAACAATAACGCGTATGTCGGGTACGCCCTGATAGCTGTAGTTTTCAAAAATCGGATCAAATTGCACGAGTGATTCGAACATGGCAACGTCCGGTTTACCACCAAGACTGTATAAACCACTGAGAATATTGGAGACGTGTCGTTGCAGCGTATGCAATGAAACCGGATCGCCGTTAGCCATAATCCAGTTTTCACCGCGTTTGCCTCGAATCACCATAATGCCTTTGCCAGCACTGCCCTTGGAGGGCTTAATCACAAACTCCTCATAGCTATCGAGCACCTTGGCCATGGTTTTTACCTGGTATTGGGCTTCGATAACATGCAAGAGCTTAGGGACGGCAATCCCGGCATTCTCGGCAATGACTTTGGTTTTCAGCTTGTCATCCACATTCGGATAATGCTTGCGATCATTGTAAGGGCCGATATAACTGACATTCCGCTCGTTCATGCCGAGCAGGCCCTTTTCTCGCAGTTTGGAGGGCTTGGCGAACAACATTACTTGTCACCCTCTTCCACCATCGGGCGGAAGCGACGAAGTTCAGTCAGGCGATAACCGTTGTAAGAACCAAGTAGCAGCATCAATGCCAGCAAAATGTAGAGTACTTCGGGGAAATTGAACGTCAGGTGTTCAATGTAAGAATTTGTCATCACCAAGAAGGCGACCGAGGCCATCGCTAAACTGCCGAATCCTTGAATAACCACTTCTTTCGGGCCTTCTTCTTCCCACAATATCGACATACGTTCGATCGTCCACGCCAAGATAATCATCGGGAAGAAGGTAATCGTCATCACCTGTGTCAGGCCGAGTTTCGCGCTGATAATGCTGAAGGAGGCCATGATCGCTATGACCACGATCACCACCGCGGATATTCGCGCCACCAGCAGTAGGTTGAGTCGCGTCAGGAAGAAGCGGATCAGCAAACCGACTGAAACAATTGAAATAAACATGATGATGCCTGGGATTAGCTGGGTCTGCACGAAGGCGACAGCAATCAATATGGGCATAAAGGTGCCTGATGTTCGAACGCCCACAATCACTCGTAAGAAAACCACCACTAAGGCGCCAAACGGTATCAGTAGGATTTTCTTAAAGGCGTTTTGGCTTTCACTCGGCAAGCTGTAGATCGAAAAATCAATCAGAGCAGGGCTGTTGGCTTGTTTTTCAGTGGTCTGCATCGCTACCTGTTTGGCAGAGAGCGGCGATTGAATAACGGAGAAGTCGACACGTGAATTACGCCCGCCGGTAACCTCAAGTAATGAGTGGCCTCCACGGCGCCACAGCATAGTGCCTTCAGGAACACCGCGCTCGGCAGTAATTGGGTTTAATGTAACCCACTTGCCATCGGCAAAGGTCTGAATGAAGAATACCGGAGGCTGGCGGCGTTTACCGTCAGCCAACTCAATCCCCATTGCTAGGCGTGCAGGGGTTTCTGTTACTGCAAACATACCCAGCAGTGTTTTCGCTTTTGCTTCACGACTGTTGGTGTTGGTGAGCAGCTCTACATCTGCACGATATTCTGGGCTGTTGAAGAGTTTGATGAGCTCGATGCCAAAGGTCAGATTGCTCGATGACATTGCTGTCGCTTCACGTGTGAGCTTGGTGACGATACCCTGCTCGATACTGGTGTATGAGGGTACCGACGGAATGCTAGGGACATCGGCTTCTGTGGCGGGTTGAGGCTCTGGGTTATCGACTGCGCGGATACGATAAGTCAGGCTTTGTGGGCCAGTGGCGGTGCGGCGTGTCCATTGCGCGAAATTGTTGCCGCTGTCTTCCAGTTGGTTAAATCCATAACCGTCTGAAGATTCTGTTTCATCGAGGATGATCAGCTTGCCGTCATTTTGCGGCAAATTCAGTTTTACTGTAATCGGGCCATTTGCGGGATCAAATTTCACAGTGGCATCGATGGTCCATACCGGAACCTGCTGGCCTGGAGTGAGTGGAAAGTGCAGCACCTGACTTTTATACCAGGTAGCGCCACCGCCAATGGCAATCAGTAAAAACGCCAGAACATACAATATGGCCTTGTCAGACACGATACACTTCCCTCGTTATTCGTTTTTGATAGATTCCGTGTGAGAAGAAACTCAGGAACTACTTATTGATTGTTTTCGGGCGCGCTGGGATGCCCTGGTGGTATTTCTTGGACACATCGACCATCAGCATACCTTGTAAAAAATTACGCCCGATCAGCAGTGGGTAGTCATACTTGCTACGATCCGTCAGGTTTACTTTTAAGGTTTGTTCCTGGTTGCCAAGAATCAGCGTCATCATCACAACAGGGCGTTTGACGCTTTGGGCTCCGTGGCGTTTTATCGATACACGGCCAAGCAGTGGGCGCGTAATTTCAACACGGTTACCGTCGCCGTCAGGGACATAGAATCGCAGCCAGGTTTTGCCGTCACGTTCAAATTCTTGTAAATCGATGGCAGTCATTGATGTGCTTGTTGCGCCGGTATCAATACGCGCTTTCATCACTACATCACCGGGGATGATGCGAACGTACTCGTTCTCTCCAACCACATCCATTCGTTTAGGCACGTTGGCTGGTGCAGGGCATTTGCATTCTTCTTTGGCCGTTGCAGGTTGCTCAACCGGTGTTGTTGTCTGTTGTGACGGCTGTTCTTCTGGAGGCTGTGGTGATGGTTGTTCATCTTTGGGAGTCGTTGGCATTGACTCACATGCAGCAAGGGAAAGTGCCAGAACAGCAGCCGTGATTACCGAAGAAATTTTCCGAAATTCCATGCTTTTATCCTGCTTCTTTGCGATTGCGTTTATCGTAATAAGTTGTTGCATTATGTTTAAAATCTGGCCGAACTATACATTAGGCAATAATGGCTATCTATCCAAGATAGCAAATCAGTGTGTTAGTTCTCCAGAGTCTTGATGAATCACAAGGTTTTCCGATACCTGTGCTGATTATCAGCGGTAACGGGGTGTTGGTAGATGCGATTCAATCCATTCTTCAGCCTCGCGCGTCAGTTGCAATGCTGTCTTGTCGTGAGAGCTTACAGGCTCTGAAAAATGTACATCAATGGTGCCGGCGAACTTGTCGAAACCCCTCGATGGCCAAAAGTACCCGGCGTTGTGGGTCGCAAAAATGACAGGCACGCCTGCCGCAATCGCGAGTGCCGCGCCACTGCGTGCATACTTTCCCTTACTATCGACCGGAGTGCGGGTACCTTCTGGGAATATTAATACGGGCATGTTGTCGTCACGTAGGCGGGCTAACCCCTGGTTTTGAATATCTTTCAGCGCCTTGCGCGGGTCATCGCGATTGATGGCGATAGGCTGTAAGAGGGATATGCCGTAGCCAATACCCAGGGGTGTTTTCAGCAGTTCTTTTTTGCACACAATGCTGATTGGTTGAAGCACATTAACCAGGTGGAATGTTTCCCACTGACTTTGGTGTTTGGCGATCACCACGTAGGGCTGATCCTTTGGCAGTTTATCCATGCCATGAAATTGATAGCGTATACCGCAGCAGGTTTTCGCCAACCAAATCACCATGCGGCTCCAGATGGTTAAATAGGCGAATCTTTTTTGATAGGGTATTAATCGTACGAAGGCGATTGAAAACAGGGTATAGAGGACCGTAAAGGCCGGTACACTGAAAACAAAGAGGGCGGTCCGTAGACGGTTGACGGGTTTAGGTTGTGACGGCATTCCTCAGGTTCCTGGCTCGGCAGAGCGTGAGATTATCGCTGAAACCCCTTGAATCTCAAGAGGTTGAAGGTTTTTTAACCATTTGATTGCCCTCAAGTAAATGAAGAGACATCTTTTTGATTTTTTTTGCTAAAAAAACTTGACCGAAAAAGTAAAACCATTAATATACGCAGCCTCTCAGATATGTCCCCTTCGTCTAGTGGCCTAGGACACCGCCCTTTCACGGCGGTAACAGGGGTTCGAACCCCCTAGGGGACGCCATATTTGCGGGAATAGCTCAGTTGGTAGAGCGCAACCTTGCCAAGGTTGAGGTCGCCGGTTCGAACCCGGTTTCCCGCTCCAAAAATTGATCCGGCATAGCTCAGCGGTAGAGCAGTAGACTGTTAATCTATTGGTCGTTGGTTCGATCCCAACTGCCGGAGCCATTTTTGAAACGCCCACATTTATGTGGGCGTTTTTTTTTGCGTTAAATTCCTGCGGTGCAGCTAAAGCCGTGTTATACCCTGTTCGCGGTTGAGTCGGTTTTCATCGTTTAAGCCGATGATGCGTTGTATCAAAATATTCTTGTCATTGTCTGAGCCAATGTTGTCGAGGCTGACAACGCCGCGCACAGATGCTCGCGCGCGTGCCATGGCTTGGTGATCAGGGTCTCTAATAGCGCCGATGAGTATGTCACGGCTTTCTTCGACAAACCGGTGGATGGTATTGCGGCTGGCAGCTTTGGAGTCTTGATGTCTAACGGATGCAAACATGGTGGATCTGCCTGAGCCAACAAGACCGGGTTGGTTGGTTTGGTAGACTTTCAGTTTCTCTTCGCTTTCTGAGACTTCTTCACGCACTCGCTGCAGATGGTTATGCAGTCTTTCGAGATCGCGCGTTTTAGCCCAAGCGCCAGAGGTACTGGGTTTGTATTGCATATGAATGGGTTGGGATTCATCACCGGCATGATGGGTAAGAACAACAAACTGTTTCTTTGCCTTGAGCAGGTCGCCCATGCCCATGGTTGCTAGTTGCTCCGGCGTGATAACTTTTAATGACTCGATAGAGCCAATGTAAAAAATATCGCCGAATTCGCGCACGAGTAACTCGAAATCTCGGGCTTTACCAAAGTGAAATTTCAGGAGAACAACTTCGTTGGTTGAGCGAATGTGATTGAAAAAATCATGCAACTCTGGGAATACAATGCCTTTCGCACTTTTGGCCGAGCCATGCATGAATCTGAGATCTTTCAGGTGCGATTTACCGGATGATGAGGCACCGGTTATGCGAATATCAAAATAGCGAATCCCCAGATTAAATTGCTCGATGAGGGTACAGGTTTGTGTGACCGTGTAGATCCTAGCGAGTGTGGCAATAATGCTTGCGCCCATGCCGGATTGCATGGTGTAAGTTGCTGCGTCGTGACTGCCGGGCAAAATAAGATCTAGCAGGGTGCGGTTTTTGAAGTCGAATTGTTGGTGAATAAAATTCTCCATCCATTTCGCTGTATCGTATAAGACTGCGCTGCTTTGGCCTGTAACAATCGAGGCGAGTTGTGTTGAACCAACTACTGGTGGCGTATGGGTTCCTGTAGGCATGATGGTAATCCTGAGTATGCAGCTAAACGGAAAATTGCCTTGTTCAGTGCCCGGTGTTTTTTAATCGGTTGCCGTTGAGCGGCAGTTCGAAGGCGATGTTGAACGTGGCGTTGGAAATACAGTTGAAGTCAGTTGTGTGTCTCTTAAGTTGTAGAACGGGTTGTGTCTATTTGGTTCTGGGATTCAGACCGGTTGCTTTAGACGTTGGCAGATGGTTTCTTGCGTCATTATCCAGCTGTCAGTTTGTGCTCGATTCGATAAAAATGGCGCTAACTGTAGCCACCACTTTTCAAAGCTTATCCAATCCAAATCGGGTGTTGCTGTGCCCTTGAGCGTTTTCCAGCGATCGCTGGAGTAGCTGGGGCTGTATCCAGGTGTTGGGTGGCAGGAGAGCGGGTGACCAATAGCCATCGCATTGCCAAAATCCAACAACATCGGTTCAGGCAGCAGAATCATATTGGCAGGCTTGATATCGCCATGGATAAAGCCGGCTTGGTGCAGCATGTCTAAGCAATCAATCAGCTGTTTTGCTTTTAGTAACACCTGTGGGTAGTCGGCAGGTTCAATATCGATGGCGTTTTTTCCAGGCATTAACTGAGTTGCAATCCAGCTGCCATCATTACCCTGGCCAACCGGTACTGGGGTAAAACTACTGATATGTTGGATGTTGTATAGGCATCGGAGTATCTGGTATTCGTGAAACAACTGGCCGGGTTTGCCGAATTTCAATACAACGCGACATTGCAGTACGTGATCCCATGCATGGCGAATCGGATGGGCCGTGTTTGAGTGGCCCTGCGATTGCGATGCGGAAATACTGGGTACATTGCCGGCGATGCTATAGCGACCTCGCCATCGCTGGCTCTCGAGCTGGGTTAAAAATTCGTCCGAATAGTCAAACATCATTAAAAAGACGCGGGTAGTTTCAGGGCATTAAACAATTGCGGTGTTAAACGCTGTTCTTCATCTCGAATGCGGTACTGCAATCGGATGGCCTCTTCATTGTTTTGATAGTCCATCGTGACAATGTTCCCGCTTTCGGCATTGATCCTCTCTTCTCCGGCAAACAAAAACCTCAGCAATGCCCAGTTTCCGCTATAAGTTTGTGTTGCTAAAAGGCCCGCATTGTTGAAAAAGCTGACTTTGATCGTTTCAGACTGAGAGTCGATGGGCCATTCGAGGTTTCTCCAGATACGAGGGCCTTGCGCATAACTGAACAAGGCTTGATCCGCTGTTACGTCGAAGTGCGTTGCATCGGGAGACATACTGACTGCGCGCATATGTATTGGTAGCGATAGCTTTTGTGATTCGCCAAAAAATAGCAGCCGAATTTTCTGTACTTGTTGGAGTTGGTTCAAAAAGTAGGGGTCTATAGGGGTTTTTTGCCCTCGGATATCATTCACTTGCCAGCGGCCGTTTTGAAATACTACAAAAGGCTCGAGCATAGAGGCAACATACTTGTCGACTGTACCTTGAGGCTTGAAAAAGTCAGAAAAGGCTTTGTAAGATGCTTCTCCACGGCCTTTCTCTGATAACGGAAATAAGTCCGCCAGCGATGCTTGATACACTTGGTAGACGTTCTCGTACCACTGTTGATTCATGTAATCTTTGGTGGCGCTGAGCACGTATCGCCAGAGTATGTTTTGCATCTGGCTAACCCAGCGTTCCACCGGTGCGGGCGCCGCCTGTTTGACGATATCTGTATCAAGCACCCCTTCGGTCTGCCCTTTGACCTGTTTTTTAGCCCAGTCGTAAAGTGCTTTATCGGCGTCTTTTTCTCGCCGAGCCAAGTCGATGGTGGTATCGGTCTTTTGAATCGATCCGATCAGGTCGTTCAATGCTGAAGGTGTAGGTTTGCCATTTTCGTCGGTGGTGCTGGCCGTATATTGATGCAGTTGCAGGAATGCATTGTCGACAATGTATGCCGGTTCATCGGAGATGAGTTTCTTACGTGCAGCAGCATCGGTTTTCTTCTCGAGATCCGAGGACATTTCTAACCGGTTGATCAGTGATTTTGCCTCTTCGCCTTGGCTTTTTAAGCCGATCCTCGCCAGTTTGGTATTCGTTGTTAGTGTATCTAAAACCTGAACAAGCGGATTGTTTGTTGTGTTGGATAAACTTTGCAGGGCTTGGAAAAGCGATTGGTCTGATTGTATCGGTCCAACCTGGATATTATCTGCGAGGTTTTTCCAGTACCTGACATACTCAGCAAAATAGAGCGTTTGTAGTCGGTTACTCAGTGCCACCATCTGGCCGCTGGTTGTTTCAGAGTTATCGTTGAGGAGTTCTTTGTATTCCCTTGCCAGCTCTTGAATCAATGGCGAATCGGGTGAAATATCCAGCTGGCTATAGCCTGCGCTGGTGAATAGTAGGGGAATTTCGTAGCCATTAAATGCTCGTGTAAAAACAAAAACCTTATCGAAATCCGTGCCAAATTGACTGCGGATATCAACAATTTCATTCCAGGGAGTTAGGCTTTTTAATCGCTGATAAATCAAACGATCAGGGGGAATGCCTTGTAGCTCAACACTCACTTGCCGAAGTAATGCTTCGTCACGAGGATAGAGATTTGGCAATTTGGAATTCAGTAGATCGTCCATTAACACGGTAAGATCTTGTCGCTGCGCTTGGTTGATCATCATCTGATTTTGCAATGCGTCGACCAGAAACAACTCCAGAGATGAATAATCTGCAGTTTTAACGTTGTATAGGGCCTTGTAGTAGTACATCAATTCGAATTCACGCTGAGCATCAGCTGCGTGCAAACTATCGCGCAATGATCGGTTGAGCGCGTGTTCGAGCTTCGGAAACAGCCAGATTTGTAGCTGATGCAAATACGATTCCCGAAGCGCTTCGGTGGTATGGCTGACATCCGGCGCAACCAGATTGCTCCAGTTATCGAGCTTTCTTGCGCGCTCGACCAGTTCCCGCAGGCCAAGTAGAGGTGCGATAAAATCGGCTGTATCCGGATTGCTTAATTTGGCGAGTTGTTCGTTGTAGCTGTGTTTCGCTTCCAGAGCATCTTCTTTAAATGCGAGAAATTTCGACCAATCATCGGCCATCTTGGTGCTGAACAAACTGATCGCAGTTACAACGACCATAAGCCCGAGAACCCGTAGGCCCAGATATAAACGGTTGCGAAACCGGTTGATGCCTGCGAGGCCAGCTTCGGGCAGTAATACAGAGCTTACCCACGTTGATGAAAAGAAGCTGCGTTTGAGTTGTGAATGCTGTTCTGACGGTTTGACGTTGAAACCGAGATCATGGGCAATACGACGACTGAGTAAGTCATTTGATCGCCCTTGACGGAATGTACTGGCGAGAAAAAAACCACGTAGCCAAACGACTTTTCGTTGGTGAATTTCGACGCTAAGAGTAGCCAGAAACTGCTGGATCTGGGTCATCATCGGGTCAAGTTGGTAAGGTAGCGCCATGATTGATAGCGCTTCATCGGCTTTTCGTGCAACGTGTAAATGTTGCATTTGCTGTGTTGCCAAGTCTTTCAGCATCTTCTCACAAGCGGCTTTTAGCTGTTCCTGATCGAGAGCTACCGGGCGCTTTTGAGGCAAACGAATGCCCATGGGTTTGTCGCGAGCAGTGGCCTCGTAGGCTTCAAAGAAGTGGGTAAAATCAGACACACTGTCGGATTGTGAAATAAGTACGTAGACCGGAATCGACAGGCGAGTGTATTTATAGAGCTCGAGTATGGCTTGCCTGGCTTCCTGAGCCAGCATCTTCAATTTTTGTGGTTCACTGTTAACAATCGTGCCGGCATCAGTATTGTAAATGATGCCGTTAATTGCCTGGCGTGGGCGGTACTTCATCAGTTGTTGTGATACACATTGCCAAAGCNGGTTGTCGGCACCATCGTTGTCGAAGATACGCGGGCAAATTTCGATCACTACTTGATGCTCATTCCACCAGAAAACGAGATAGTCTGAGAGTTTTCGATTATCGTCATCAACAAACAGTGGGTCGAGTAAATTTTGCGTCAGGAAGCTGCTCTTACCAGAACCCTCTGTGCCGATCATCAGGTACCAAGGCTTTCGGTATAGTGAATCGTGCGATGAGGGTTGGCGCTTACGCATTTCGTGCACGGCATGGTCAAACAGTTGACGAATCAGCTCGATGTCTTGTTTTATCAGCTGCGCTTGATCTTCCCCCGGATTCATTGCGTCCATGCTGTCGTCGGGCGTTTGTTTAGGGGGCTGTTTAGTTTTTCGATTGATGAATGTATGGATGCCACTCATTAAAAAACTAATTAGGAGCATCGGCAATGTGATTGCCCATTGCAGTAGCTGTGGCTGTTTAAGGTAGTGGACCAGAAAACCACTGGTCGCAGACAGGATCAGTGCGATGATACTGCCAATCAAGAAGCCTTTTTTCTTTAGCATGTTATTGCTTCTCCCTGATAAAGGCACCGAGCTTAAAGGTATCGTTGAGATGTTTCTGAACGGATTTCGCGTTAGATACCGGGCCGTCTACTAATACAGCCAATATGTAGAATTGTTTTTGGCGTGAGATTGACGTTTGATAACCCAACTTTTGTAATTGATCTTGCAGCTCCAGCAAGTTTTCTTGTCGCTTAAATGTGCCAGCAACAACCTCCCAATTTGCCGTTGATTGTATGCGCGAAGAAACCGCTGCGTTGCGTGTTGGTAATGGCTGTGCGATTTTTTTGGGCTTTGGCGTGGCGGTTTTTGGTTTTGGCGTTGGTTTTTTAGCCGGAGTGGGTTTATCGAGCGGTATTTGAACCGTTTGCGTTTGGCTTGGTGGTGTTTGAGGGGATTCGAGCGCCGATAGCCCCTTTTTGTGCAGCATCATGGTTGCTGCCGATGTCATCCCGTCTGTGACAAAGGGCGGTCCTGCTTGTTTTAACCCGGGTCTTGCTGTTTGTGTGAGTGGTCTGAATGCTTCAACCAGTTCTGCTTCTTCATGTTGATAAAAGAACCAGGAAGTTATCCAGCCGCTAGTCATCAGAATAATGGCCGCAATGAACCAAGTTTTTAAAAACTGACGCTTCTTGGGTGGGCGAAATGGAATACGCTGTGATTCGCTGGAGGCTGTCATTACCGGCGGTGGCCGAAAATGTTGAATCAGATCATAGAGCTCTGCTTTGTAGCGCGCGATTTCACTGGTAGAGCCGACATTCTCGACAGCACGATAGCGGCCCAAAAACCCAGTGCAGAGAATGATATATTGGAGTTCTAGAAAGTCGACAAGCTTGGATGGTTGAAGCTTGGCTTGTTCGAGCAAATCAAAAAAGACCTCACCACCGTCACGTTGGTTAAATATACGGCTCAGCAGTGATTCGTTCTCCCAGCTTAGTGCTTCACCCCATTCGCTGTGAAGGATGACTTCATCCAATGCAGCAGCCAGTACAAAACAACTCTTATCGATAACGCTGGGGTGATAATCCAAAAACAAGCCTTGTTGCCGGAATGCGACCAGTTTATCAATCAGCGTTTGGCGCACTTGCTCGCCGTTTTCTGGCGTTGTTACGCGCGATAGGCTGATCAAATAACTGATCAATTCACTGGCGGCATTTAGCAGCGGGTTTTGATAAATCTGTAACCCTAGTTCGTGACCAGTATCAATCGGCAGGTCTCGCACCCATTCNGGGGCCGACTCTTTAGCCGGCTCCTTTGATTGGGAAGGGCGGTCAACCGGGATAGTCGGTTCGTCATCGAATATCTGCGCCATAAGCAATCCCTTACCTGATTAGATAGAGTTCGACGTCTACATCGCCTAACTGACTGTCTACATGCAGCGCCAGTAAATCGTCTTCTTCGATGAGTTTTTTCCAGAACGGCGAGGCTGTATCTATCTCGAAGTAGGACGCATTCGGTGCTGACTTAATTTCTGCCGGCGCTACCGATAGCGGGCGCAGCTCAATGCCTGAAAGCGCATTCCTGACGATTTCGGCAATGTGGTTTTGCCCTGCCATTTTGCTCACTAGCGGGAATTGGTGAGCAGTTTGTACAGCACCAAGTGACGAGGTGACTGACAAAATAAACCGGCGTGATTGGTAGAGTTTTCGGTCGGCCACTTGTGTGCGTAGTAGACGACGTTTGTCGAATAGGCTGGAATCCCACTGCAGCACGGATACCGACTCAACTTCGATTTCTCTGAGCAATAGCCTCAGATCAGCAAGAATGGGTGAAAATGTTTGGTACAGGTTGCGATTGTTCCATGTTGGGTATTCCGGAGGCAGTTTGGCGTTGAGGGCGTGGAATTCACCGACCATTTGCAGCATGCCTTCGTAGAGTTTCTGTGGCGGTGTACCGATTTGTTCTGACCAGTGGCGAAGAAGTGGTAGCCAGCGGCCTATGGCTTGAATCCAACGATCATCTTCAACTAGGGCGCGGAAGCTTTTGCCGCTTGATTCTTCCGTCAGGCGTCGAGCTATCGCGGTTGCCCGTGCTTGCATCTGACTGAGCAAATCTTTAATCGATTCATCGAGAAACTGAGAGACCTTGTAGGTCAGGCAAGGAGGAATGAACGTGCGATCAATAACCAACTGGTCGTTGTTGTACTCTTTGATTAACACGATTGGAATCGAGGTGTAATCTTCGAATTGTTCGTCTTCTAGCTGCAGTTTGATATTGAGCTCAGCGACGGCCATCGACAGAGGCTCACTGCTTGATCGGCTGCTGTCAAAAATCTCTGCTTCTGCGCGTTTGAAACGGCGTTCTTCGTTTTCTTCGCCGACATCGACCCGGCCGGTACGATGCACGGGTAGCGTCAGATAGACGAGTGAATCTTTAGTGTCTTCGGGAATGTTCAGCATCAGCGCCTGCCGCAGATGAAACGGTGTGCCGTCTGCGAAGACGCCCTCGGCATAGCGGACACCGATTTTTCCGATGGCCATAGCATCGGTATCCAACTCAAGATATGAGAGGCCGTACTGATGTGCCTGTGCTAACTCATTAAAGCGACGAAATTGGGTGAGCAGGTAACGTTCTTGCTGCTGAAAATGTTGAGGGCTGATGAACATGCCCTCTGACCAGACGACCCTTTGGGTATCCATAAACTAGTCCTGTTTTCGCGTTGTAATGCTTGTTCCGTCAATAAAGATATCGACAATTACGTTGTCTTTTACGGTAATAGCGGTGGTTTTCTTATTGCTCGCCTGCTGGTAATCCGCAAATCCGCCAAGAATGCCGAGATAGTGGGTTTTGGCAGCCAGAGGCAATTTATGGGTTCTCTTGCTGCCGGGTTCTACGCCGATAAATACGCGCTTTAATAAAAGGGTGTCTTTGAGTGCTTCCTGATCACTTTCAAATAGGGTAATAAACGTATTTTGGGTGAATGCGAGATCGTCAGATAATTCGTACACGCGTATCTCTAAAGGGGATGGCTTGCCCTGAAGATTTGGGTTGATATTCTTGGCGGCGTGTATGTTGATCGTCAGCATGTATTGCTTTGGCGCACTGGAGCATGCGCCAATGAGTAGCGATAAAATAACAACAGATATCAGGCGCATCAGTGGTTTTCCCTCTGTTGGAGCATGCGGCTACATTCATGGAAATATGCGCGGAATTTCACGCTCCAATCTTCGTTTTCAAGCTGACGCCGGAAGAACTTTTTATAGCTGTCCCAATAATTAGGTTTGCTGAACCAACTCTTTTCGCTGAGGTGGCTGAAGAGGTCTTCGAGGGCTTCAGGATCCAGGTCTTTTAACAGGCGGTTTATAGCCATATCTGCTGCTTGTTCGTAGAGGCGTTGTTGCTTGTTTTGCCAATTCAGCAATGCGGCAACATCAGTTGTTGCCGGCGCTTGGTTGAGGTTTGGTGTAGATACTGGGGCTGCAAATTCTTCCCCCGCAGAAGGCGCTTCTGAGTGGGCTGGGATACGCATTCTGAAGGCATCTGAAAACGGGTCATCATCAAAGCCGATGTTATCGCTCAGGTCGATCAGTGGTTTGTCAGAATGTCGTTGCGGCATATGCTCTGGATTTTGTCCGGTAAACGGGTCTGGCTCGATGGTTACAGGGTCTGGGGTGGCGAAAATGGGCGGCAGAGTGTTTGTGTTTGGCGGTGGTTCCGAAGCAGCGTCACTATTGGCGGTTATGCGTGTTCTAAAGGGGTCGTTCTTCTGCGTTTCAAGCACGGGGTCTTTGCTTTGCGCCTGAGCAGGTATGAAGCAAGAGCACATCAGTCGATACCCTCCGATATCGACAATATCGCCGTCATTAAGCGTCGTTTGCATACCTTCGCCGAGCGGTTTTCTAGCGCCGTTGATAAACAACCCGTTGGTACTTTGATCTTGTATGCGATAACCGCGTGCACTGCGATTAATAACGGCATGGATGCCGGAAATTTTGCGAGTTTGATCACTCAGCTGAATCGACGCGACGTAGGAACGTCCGATGGTTCCACCGTCGTCGGGTAGCTTGAGAATCCAGTCCGTAATTGTTTCGCCTTCAGGCGAAGCAATAATTTTGAAGGACAGCGGCATTAGCACATCCCTGATTTGTCAGTTTCAAACAATCGATCGTTCAATCGGGTACAGATCAATCCCATTTATGGTTTTCACTGCCTTCACGTTAGTTGAAGGTCTGTGGTGGTTTGTTCCCCGGTTTGTTGTCAATGGCTGCTCTTTACAGGCAGTTGGTCAGGAAACATGACGAGAATCACTGCAAAGCATAGCCTACGTGGTGTAATTCGGCTTTTCAGGTCATAGCATTGCACCTTGTATTTTTTCATGGGCTGCAAGGTCTGCTTTGTAGGGGAAAACGATTTTACCGCTATGGCCAGGGTGCTTCGTGCATAACCAGCTACTGAACCCGAGGCTTATTGAGCCTGCTGTCATCCGCAGGCAGGGCAGCATACTTGAGTCGATGTTGATAAAAAGGCGCACACGTACAGTGGAGTGCAAATACTGATAAACCAGATTACAAATCGCATCTGCTAACCGGTTATCGAGGCGCATATGTTCCATTTCATCTGCGCTTTTTGGATAAATATGAATGTCCAAAAATTGGCTAAATAAGGCTGCGCTATGGCCGGCAAACATGGTGACACCGAGTTCGTTGTTGTGCTTTTTTTGGCCGATTTTGCTGCAATCCTGATCGTAGACATCCTGATAATATGCGGCAGTGTTTATTACCTCACAATCGATGCGAAAATAGTCTTTCAGGATGGCCTCAAGGCCAAAAACACATAGAGTTCGGTTAGCGATCAGGCCTGCATACTGTAGCCATTGTGGCTCTGCGGGAAGCCCGTCGGAGAGGTCGCCGAGTAACTTGGTTAGTCGGTGTGAGATGGCTTTTTCTTCGCGTAACCACGGAAACGATTCTTCTTCTGACTGCAGTGGCAGTGAGTGTTTCACCTCACACAAATGTGCCAAATGGTAGTGGCGGTGATTGAAGCCGTTGAAAAACGTAATCAATGCACTGTCGTTTTGGCTGAAATAGTGGCTGAGCGCTTCGGAGTAGTAGGTTCGAGGTATGACGCCACGCACACCAAAAAATGCACCGTGGTTGCAGGTGATGCGCCAACTACCGTTGTGGAAGCCAACCTGGTTGATTTCGTATTCGCTGACTTTCGGTAAATAGTCGGCATGGAAGCGAATTGGAAACGCCTGTTTAATGTGGGTGAAGTGGTGTTTTAGCGCCTGAATAGTGTACGTTAGTGTGAAAGTGTTGGGGTTGGATTCGACCAGGCTTAGAGCATTGTTTTCCATCCGCACCTCCTTGGAAATGTTTTGTACGGTGTTTTTGTACCATCCAACATAATAATCAGTTGGGTAAAACTGTTAGCGTCAGAAAAACAGGCGAAAAAGCGATCGAGTAAGTTCGCTATAAGCTCAACGCCATAGCCTCCGAGGCGTTCGGGATTGATCACGACGGTAATGCGTGAGCCGTAGGTGAAACAGCTTTTTTCATTGATGCGGGTTGGCGCGACAATTTGTTCGTTGTCGATCGATTTTAACGAATCGATATAGGCTTGGTTGCGTGGGTCGTTATTGAAGTTGTAGATGCTCAGCATAGTCTTGAGCGTATCAAGTGGGCTGTCTGAACCGAACAGCGCATGGTAGTTGAAACACAGGTGCGCCAACAAAGGCCATGCATCTTCTTGGCATTGTTGAACGAGCACACGATGTGTTGGGCGCCTTAGCAAACGTGCTTCACAAGAGAGAGAGATAGATTCCCGGCATTGCATGGGAGTGCCTGGGCCGAGTTGCACAGCGTGATCGGCATTGGTGCAGGTGGTATGCAAATGTAAAAGGCGACTGCTTTGTTCGGCAGAATCATGTGCCAAATCGGCGATTTGTAGGGCCGAATTTAATGTGCCGTTTGCACCAACATTTTGACTGAGAGACCAGCGCAGGCCGGGTCGGTTGTCGTGGTATTTTTCATTGAAGAGTTCAGGTACATCATGCGCTTTATGCTCCGTGCGATCGACTACACGGTCAATGGTAAATAACTCGAGTTCATCGGGCACGGATGCATCCAATACCACCGGGTATTTAGGCTGGTTAAAACTGGCGCGCAGTGGCTCGGCGATGATGGATTGAAGATTAACAACAGGGGTTGTGTAGAGGTGTATTTGTTCAGTCGACAATGAACGCGCCAAATCTACGTCCAGAGAATCCAGAATGATGCAAACCTCTGCTCGTGAACTTTCAAATTTGTCTTTCACCTGATCAAAGTTGATGGTGAAGCTGTGATACCGATCGTGATACATGAAGAACTCGGTCATCAGCTTGAACCCATGAAAACTCCGAGGTGTGTATGGCAGTACCTGTTGCAGGTCACTAAAGCCAGCAGGTTGGAGTAGTTCCTTATCTAAGCGGAAGTACTCATTGTAATCGTGAACCAGAATTTCGCGGACGCCCCCAAGTAGCTTGTCATAAAGTCGCTCTGCGGATTGACCTTCGCCGCGTAGATGAAACTCCAATAGCGGTACGGTGATTTCGCTGAGCGGGATGGACGGATCGAGGGTTTCGAATTCCAGCGCGATCATGGCCTTGCCGTCTAGGTGCGAAAAGTGAGGGTTGTCATCGAAAGGGGCGAGTCGGCCGGTAACCCGAGAGAGTTTCATCGGGTGAACTTGTGTGTCGCAGCAGGTTCGCATGACGATGCGTTGTCCTTCTGCTGTCACGGCATCAAAATGCGTTCCCGCAGGGATTTCCTGTGTTGCGTTCAAGTCTTCGTCAGGAATAAATTCCATCATCGAAAAGGATGGCAGCGGTCTCAGGTAATGGGGGAATAGCAATCGAAGCAGGCTGTCTGTGAATTCCGGGTAGTCATCATCGAGCCGTTTGTGGAGGCGGGCGTTGAGAAGTGCGACGCTTTCAATCAGCCGGGTAATTTGCGGGTCGTCGACACTATTTTTGCTCAGACCGAGCCCTTTGGCTGCACCGGGATGCATTTCGGCAAATAGCTGAGCTTCTCTCGATATAAAATCGAGTTCGCTGTCAAAATAATTGAGTAACGACTCTGACATGCCTTTTTCGCTCCCTAGCGTTTATTAGAAGAAATCCAAGTTGGTTTTTCTGATATTTAAATAGCTGGTTGTTAAATCTAACGATGATTCCAAAACCATGGTTTCTTCGCCGTCATCGCTTCCGATCATGCCTTCGATGCGAAAGTGCAGTACGTTAGAATGTTGCTGTTTTTCGTCTTGTACAACGCTGACGTGGCGGTAGCGTGGTTCAAACGTAATAATCAGCTGGCGAATCTCTTCCAAAAAAGTTTCGATGTTGGCCTTACCTGGCGCGGAGAGAACCCGTTTCATGCCGTAGCGCGCGACGGATGCATCGATCCTGTCTGTTAGGTCGTTGCGGTCTTGCCAAACCGGCGACCTGCTCGACATCAGGGATACCACGTTTTCGATAACTGAATCCCGTTTGCAGTCGATGCCACCATCCCACTCGCCCTTCAGTTTGATCAAAATACTCATGGTGATTGCTCTCTATTGAGCGCAGTAAGATGTGTTGATGTGATCATTTGAGTTCTCCGAGCTCGAAGGCAGAAAGTTCTGTTTTCAAAATGACTTGTGCTTCCATCTGTTCGTATTGATATTGGGGGTGAAGCGCAATTTGGCAGTAATAGCGCGTGCTATCGACCGGGTGCACCATAAATTCGACATGAACCTTGCGTAATGGGTATCGAGCCATAATGGAATCATCCGCATAGTCGACGTCGCTCACATATTGTTGAAACCAGCGGTCGATCTGACGACGGCAATCATCAAGGCTGTTATAGCTGCCGTTTTTATCGCGGATTTGTGCTTTCAGATAGTGCCCGAATCGGCACGCCATCAACGTGGTTTGGAGCATGCCTGCGGATCGTTCTTCACGGTCGGTGGATTGCCAAACTGATTGATTGCTGAAAAATCCGACCTGATTTGTCAGGTAGACAGTCGTCAGCGGCATAAAGCCGGCCTGACTCCAAACAGCGTCGTGTTCAGCAAAGATATCGATGTAGGGCACGATCGGCTGTTCGTAAACGTTAACATTCGTAACCAGTGCGCTGTCTGCGTCACCATCGGCGTCCATTGCCCGAAGAAATCCAAACCAGCTGATGCGGTTATATTCACGCATGACATTAGCTGCAACGAGATAGGCACAGTTGCCCCAAAGGTCTGCGTTGTCGGATTCGGGTTGGTTAAATTGAAAGCCTGCACAAATGCCGCGCCATGGGCCCCGAATTTTGACCCGCGGCAGCGTTGCGCATATGAACCGACTTGATGAATGTGAGCGAAGTTGCTGCCAAGCGCTGAGGTCGTCGCTATCAAAAATACGCATCAGGCGGCGGTGATCGTGAAAGGTACGTTCTGGGTCTTCGGCAATAAACGATTCGTGAACGCCCAGTATTATCGGGCACAGGGCGGTCTGCCCGAGCTCGCCGAGCAACTGGGTCGTAAATAGGTCGTCATAGTTGCTGAACAGATCGATGTTTCCTGTTAACAGATGGTCCATAACGATGAGCCCAAATGGCTCGCCACCGGCAGTATCCAACTCTTGGGAGTAGGTTTTTCGGAACAATTGTGTGCGGCGTAATTCAAGGGAATTATTCAGGTCATCTGAGACATCGTCCCAGCTGAAGTCGAGTAATTTGATTTTAATATAACGCGAGTTTGTTGGCATCGACGCTAGCGAATATGCGCTTAGCCATCGTGCTTCAAGGGCTTTGAAATCTGGATTTTCAATGATCTCTGCCAGTTGCGCGCTGAGAAGATCATCAATCTTGTTGATCAATTGAACGAGCAGTGTGGCGAATTCGTCGGTACGCTGGAAGCGAACGGCGATTAAAAGTCGCCTCAGCAAAGCCTTATCGACTTCGCTGAGGCAATGGACTCTTCCTTGCTGTGACGCTTCCATAGGTCAGTGTTAGCTCAATCAGTTTGGAATACGTGCGACCATCCGCAATGAGGTGGTCAGTTCTTCCATTTGTAACCAAGGGCGAAGCCAGGCAACCGCTGAATAACTGCCGGGTTTACCCACTTGTTCCTCGACTCTGACTTTTGCTTCAGCCAATGGATACTGAGCCTTGGCGTCGTTACCGATAGCATTGGGGTTCACGTATTGGTGAATCCAGGTATCGAGTTCTTTTTCGACGTCGGTGGCTTCGAGGTTTGAGCCCAATCGATCACGACCGATAACTTTCAGATACTGAGCGATACGGCCCGATGCCATGGTGTACGGCAAGCGTGCAGAAATCGCAGCATTCGCAGTTGCATCAGGATCGGTATAGGTTTTAGGTTTGTGTGCCGTTTGCGCGCCAATAAAGACGGCGTAGTTAGTGTTTTTGTAATGCACTAACGGTAGGAAGCCCAAATCACTGAGTTCTTTTTCACGCTCATCGGTGAAATTCACCTCTGTCGGGCATTGCTGGGCAAGGTCTCCGGCGTCGGTAAAGTAGGTGAAGTTAGGTAGACTTTCGACTTTGCCGCCATTCTCTGCGCCACGAATTGCTGTGCACCAGCCGTATTGGGTGAATGCGTTGGTCATGAGCAAGCCGTGCTCAAAGGCCGCATTACTCCAGGTAAAGTCGGTTGCCGAGTTTGGATAAGGACGATGATTCTTGTCTAACGGAAACTCTTCAAACGCGAAGGATTTTACCGGTACCGTGGTCGATCCATAAGGCAATCTGGCCAAGGTTCTTGGTAGCGTTAAACCCACATACCGGGCGTCGTCGCTGGCACGAAATGCGTTCCATGCGGCGTAGGTCTTTGCATCAAAACCGGCGGCAACAGGTTTACCCTCAGCAAAGGTTTCGAAGCCCTTGTAGTCAAACATCTCAGGGCGGGTAGCTGTAACCAGCGGTGCATGTGATGCGGAGGCAACTTCAGCTAGATATCGCAGCAAAGAGACATCTTTGTCACCATAGCCGAATTCATAGTCGGCCAACATCGCGCCAAAGGGTTCACCACCGGCGGTGCCGTATTCTTCTTGGTAAACCAAGTTAAAGAAACGGGAGCGGTCAATCGCAGGTGCGCTCTCAAACTGATCGATCAATTCATCTTGTTCATAGTCGATGACTTTGATTTTCAGTTGTGGCCCAAGGTCTGAATTCTTAACCAGTTTCTGAAGGCCCATCCAAGAGCCTTCGAGTTTTTGGAAGCTAGGGTTGTGCAACACTTCCGTGAGCTGCTTGGAAATGAGCTCATCGATTTTATCGATGGCATGCTCGATGGTTAATGTCAGGTTTTTGTCCCAAACAACAGTGCCCTGCATGGCCTCAACGGTCATGACGCTGAGTAAATCCTTGGTGGTTTCCTCTGCGGTTAATGCGGTTGCAGCGATAGCACGTTCAACATAGTTGACCGGCAGATTGTCGGTATCAGTTGTGGTTTCCTTAGACATTATTTCGCCTCCTTATCAACGCCAAGTTCTTTCGCCATTTCTTCAATGGCTTTGGGTTCTTGAAGTACTTCTTTGAGCAGGCGTTCCAAATCTCTTGAGCGATCCGCTTTGCTCAGCAGAGTTTTCAGCTTATTGCGAACCTCGACCATACGCTGCAAGGGTTCGATTTTGTCGACCAATGTCTCGGGATGAAAGTCACGCATGGATTTGAATTCCAGGTCTACCTGGAATTCAGAATCATCGTCCGCCATTTTGTTGTCGACTTTAAATGACAACTGCGGGCCGATTTTTGACATGACATCGTCAAAGTTGTCTTTGTCGATACCGATAAAATCTCGGTCTTCCGGATCCGATTTTTGATCAGAGGGTCTTTCTCCCGAGAACTGTCCGACTACACCAACAACAAAAGGCAGTTCACGTGTTTCCATGGCGCCGTTGGTTTCGACATCGTAAGTGATGCTGACGCGGTTTTTACTAATGCGTTTGTGTTGAGCATTAAGAGCCATAATGTTTTACCTTTTAAGCAGGTTTGTTGTTCAGCCTGTGCTGGGTTATTGGGCGCCAGACAGCATTTTGCCCTGTGGAACACTGTATGAAACGAGGCCGCCCTGCTGCATGTTGCCGCCGTCATCTTCATGCCAGTGAGTCTGATCAATTTGAGTGTAGGAAAACGCCAGATTCTCGTACGGTTGAGCACCGTCAGATCCGCTAACGTTGTATGAGACTATCCGTGCTTTCAGAAGCTTGATTTGGAAGTAAACTTCGGCACCGGATCCGTCACGGGTAGGCTTGGTGAAGGCGACCCAAACCGTTTTACCTTCTGTTCCAGGGCTATAGAGGAATGACAGTAGGCCTTCTGATCCGCTGTCGACTTCTTTGCTGACATTAACTTCTGATAAAGCGACCATGCCGGTATCGGAGTTATTGGCGTTACCGATGTCCATGGTGACACCGCGTACGGCACTCCATGAATAGGAATTCAGCGCGACCCAGCCGCTATCTGGAAGTCCTTCAACGGTTGCACCGTCTTTGATGTCGACACCTTCGATTCGCATGTAAATACTAGCCATAAGTATTTCACCTTTTGTTTAAGTTAGTTGTTGTGGGTTAGTTGTTGAGCATTACCATAATTGGCTGCCGTTTGAGTTGGGTTGCGCCGGCTCTGGAGGTTTACTGACTGGAGGTTCGGCGACTTCAACAGCGTTTGATTGTGTGTTGTAGGTTTCGGGTTGAGGGGTGTGGATTTGATGGGGTTCTGTATTGGTTGCTGGCACCGCCGCGGGTGGTGCGGATACGGGTGGCAGTGGTCTGGCATCGTTCAACCCCGTTAATTTGAAAATAGATTCCCGGGTGTCCGGTTGATCTTTGAGTAGCTCGCTTAATAGTTCATTCAATGGCATAGCTCCCCAGCGGATGGCTTTGTCTAACAGATAGGCAACCGGACTATGTGGTTCCGTGCGCTTAAAAAAATTCGCGATATGTCGTAGCTCTCGATATGCAGATTCGCGCGTGTATCCGGCATGCGCCTCTACTCCTGTACCAGACAGCGGTTGCTGCTGTTCATTCGAAAGATTCGACATGTTTTTGCCCTGCGCAGTTTCGTTGTCGTCAGAATTTGCGTGTTTTGCCTCGATATCAGTAGCCAAATCTTCTGATGGTGGGGGGCGCAGATGTTCGAGTGTGACACCTGAAATCTGTTCCATCGCGGTGATCATTCTTTCGACGTGGCGTTTTAGAAAGACGAAATTCGGTGCTGAGCTAGGTTGATGGCTCGCTTTTTCGCTGAACGTATGGTCAAGCTGTTTTAATGCATCGCTGATGCGTCCCAGTGTGAGTAATTTGGCGCATAAGTGATCATATTCCGCCGCGAGGCTACGATTCACGACCTGGCGTAAGGTATCCATTTCGCGGTGAACTTCAGCACTGGTATAGCGATAAAAGGTAATGTCTCCGATGAGTGAGACAAGTTGCAGTGGCATGTAGAGTAGGCCGCTACCATCGCTATCACCGAGTAATGGCAGTAGCGATTTGAATTTGAAATTCGTTCTTTCGATGGCTTGTTCGTCACTGCCTTCAGTTTTAAGGCGATCACCCGGAATACATGGCTGCAGTGTTTCAAAGTGCTCACTTGCCCATCGGTCGAGTGTGATCAGGGTATTTTCGAAACCTTCGAGTGTGGGATCCAAAACGACTTGTGAGGTAATCAGCCAGCCGAGCAATTCCACATCTTTGGTTTGCGTGGTCAAGCATGTGAATAGATGGTTTGATAGGGTTTCCCAGTTTTTCAGATTGGTTTCTATCAGTGATTCAGATATCAAACTGCTTTCAGTAAGCGCACGCATAGAGGTTTGCGCCTGATTAAAATCATTGCGCAGCGAACGATAGTTGTCGCCCTCGAGCTTAAGATAGCAACCCGCAAAACGTGCCTCTTCAATAGGCAGCATAAGCTGGTCGATGTGTTCGGCGGAAATAATCAATGCCATTCTCCCCGGAATCACCGGTGTCAGGTACTGCAATCGCATTCTGAAAATTAGACAGCCACTGATGCATTGGTTGCGAACATCACGCTCTTAGGCCTGTCTATCTGGCCAGAGATCAACGCAACTCTCGATCAATAAAGGTAGCTGAGATTTGCAAACCTTGCTTCGAAGTCGTCGGGAAGCTGTGGTGATTTGCCGAGATCTGTACTATCAATTGGGCTGAGATCTGATCTTAAAAATGGCAAATAAAGTGCGAACTGTTTCCGTTTTTTGAATAGGTAATATGGATGCACCTTATGGATCTCATACACCAAATTAGACAGATTGAAGACCGCTTGTCTGGCGTTCGGCAGTCATTTCCTTGAAAACGGTGACTCACTTTCATGTCTGGAATGCGAGTGCGGAGATTGAATGGCAGATTCTTATACGCAAAAACAACGTCCGTTGCTGGTTTATCTGGATAGCGACGGCCCATTTATTGGTACTTACCTTGATTGCCAGGAGCAGTTATCGGGTGACTTAACGCTGACAGTGGAATTTCGTAGCGAGAAGGAAATCGCCCCGTCGGTGCTGGCGAAGCCAGGGCGTATCGAATATCAGCCCATGGATAGTGGTAAGCGTGAAATGCAACGCTGTTTCAGTGGCCTGATTGCGGATATCGAACATTTAGAAGTGATTACCAGTAAGGATCAGTACCGATACCGTGTGTCGATGTGCGACCCCTTATCGATGTTGGAATATCGGCGTCATTGTCAGATTTTTCAAAGCCAAGAAACACGGGCCATTGTTGAGCAGGTTTTCAAAGATGCAGGATTGAGCAGCTACTTATCCATAGATGTGCAGAGCCCAGGGGTTAATCACGAATATTGTGTTCAATTTGATGAGACCGATGCAGCGTTTGTTCGCCGCATGCTTGCCTCCGAAGGCTGGCACTACCATCTGGATATCAGTGCTAAACAGCCGAAATTACTTATCGGTGATAGCAACCAGATCTTTAAAGATGCGGATCCGTCGTCAGTACCGTTTTCGCAGGAGACGGAAAACCGTCAGCAATCAATTTTTACATGGCACAACCGCTCTCGGGTGAGTGTCAGCAATGTCATCGTTGCCAATCACAGCCAAGAGTTGGCTGAATATTTGGATTCTGGCGCCCGCCAATCCTCGGACAGTAGCAAACAGTCCGATCTTGAAGAATATCATTACGCTGATGGGCAGTATCAGAAAGAAGATGTCAGGGCCGCAGCGAAAACCCGTATGGAATCATATGATACCAACAAAAATCCTGCCGAAGGCGAATGTTGTTTACCCGGTATGGCACCGGGTTACATGTTTAAGTTGGAAGATCACCCGGTTAAATCAAATAACAGTCGATGGCTTATCACGCATGTGCATCACCGTATGTTAACGACAGAAGATGCCGTAGAGCGTGAATATCAGAATCGTTTTAGTTGCGTACCGACTGACCTGCAATGGCGCCCTGAGCCCATGCATAAGCCGCGTCTGCATAGTTTGCAGAGCGCCGAGGTCACCGGGCCGGATGGTAAAGAGACGAACCAAGACAAGATGGGCCGTATCAAGGTGAAATTTGATTGGGACACCAAAGGCGAAAGCAACGAGAAAAGTTCATGTTGGATACCCGTTTGTCAGAGCATGGCGGGCAACGGCATGGGGGTGCAATTTGTGCCACGAATTGGTGATGCTGTTCTTGTTGCTTTTATTGATGGCGATCCGGATCGACCCGTTGTCGCTGGGTCGCTTTTTAATGGCAAACATGACCCAGTATACGATACTCCCACACAAGCGGGCATTCGTAGTCGATCGACGCCAGATGGCAATAGTGACAACTACAATGAAATTCGTTTTGAGGATAAAAAAGATAGCGAAGAGCTGTACATGCAGGCTGAAAAAGATATGAATCTGCTGGTTAAAAATGATCTTGGAGCAGAGATTCAAGCCAACTTGAAAACGACAGTTGATAAGAAGACAGACATTGAAAGCAAAGAGGATATGAGCGTCACCACCGACGCCCAGATGTCGTTGAAATCCAGTAAAGATATGTCGCTAGAAAGCGATCAGAATTTGAACGCTAAGGCGAGTCAGGATGTGGCGATTAGCGCAACCTCTAATGTCAGTGTGGATGGACAGCAGATCAAAATTTCCGGCCAAACCAAGATAGAGCTGAGTGTGGGGAGTAACTCCATTAGCATCAGTCCATCCGGGGTTGAGATATCTGCCATGAAGGTGTCAATTTCAGGGCAAACGCAAGCCGAGCTGAAAGGGGCCATGGTCACGGTGCAAGGACAGGCCACGGCAGATTTGAAAGGCGCGATAGTGAATGTCAATGGAGATGCCATGACGAATGTTAAGGCTGGCGCCATGGTTCAGGTGCAAGGCGGCATCACAAAAATTAACTGAGGCAATTATGATAGAACCAGTCAGAACAACCTCGCTATTAAAGATTCCGCAGAATCTTGCCAGTGATATTTGTGCCCATTACGATCAGAGTGATGAAACAAAAGCGTTGTTAACGCCTGATTTAACACCGGTAAAGTTGATAAACGCGTTGATCGATGATGAGCAGTGGCAAGAATTAGTGTTGTTTATCGCTCACAGCTTGCCGGTACGTGAGGCAGTTTGGTGGGCGTGTTGTTGTTTGTCGTTACGCGATGACTGGAGCCCGGCTGAAGTCGATGCGATTCAGGCAGCTAAAGCATGGGTGAATCTGCCCGATGAAACCTCGCGGCGTTACTGTGAGACGGTTGCGGAGATTGCAGATTTGCAAACAGCGCCAGGGTGGGCCGCGCAAGCTGCTTTTTGGAGTGGGGGCAGCATGATAGCGGCAGACCAACCCTCGGTTGCGCCACCGGCCTTTTTGTATGCGCATGCTGTTGCAGGTGCTGTTAATCTCTGTGCCGTGCTACCGGATGGTTTGGAAGCGGCAAAGCGCTACCCAAGCTATATTCGTATCGGCTTGGATATTGCCGCCGGTGGAGCTGGGCGAGAAACAGATGATGATAATTTTGGTTGATATCAACAGAGGTGAATGATGTTAGCATCCCGCGCGACAGATATGCATGTGTGTCCTATGCAAACACCCGCCATTGTGCCCATTCCGCACGTTGGTGGGCCATTACTGCCGCTGCCAAATACGGTTTTGATCGGGAGTTTGCCGGCGGCAACGATGGGCCAACCCTGTATTTGTGTCGGCCCCCCGGATAGCGTCATCATGGGAAGTATGACGGTGCTTCTACAAAACATGCCCGCCGTGCGAATGGGCGATCCAACAGCACATGGTGGCACGGTGATTCTTGGTATGCCGACGGTTTTAATCGGCGGGTAATTGGACGTTAATTTGAAGGAAAGCGATCAGCCAATAATGCGTCTGATCGCAGCGGTTTTCTATTCTTGTGTATACCGCAGATCCGCTGCTGGATGAAAAATACCGTGCAGACAGCGCTCCAATGTTGCGTACTGAAAATGGAACCCTGCGTGTGTCGCTTTGGATGGAAAAACACGCTGCCCTTGGAGCAGCACTTCGGATGCAAACTCCCCGATAATCAAATTGGCAACGAAGCTGGGCATTGGGATCATGGTTGGACGTATTAAAGCCATGCCCAATGTTGAGGCAAAGTATTTCTGGGTCACCGGATAGGGTGCCGTGCCATTAACTGGGCCATCGATTTCATCCACTTGCAGAAGAAAATCCATCATGCGGATCAAGTCCTTACGATGGATCCAGCTCCAGTATTGTTTACCTGACCCCATACGCCCGCCCAACCCCAGTTTAAATGGCAGGATCATGTTTTTCAGCGGGCCGCCGTCTTTTTCCAGCACGATACCTGTGCGCAATAACACAACCCGTACGCCTAATGGTTCTGCATTGATGGCTTCTTTTTCCCAAACGTTACAAAGGCTGTGAGAGAAGCCTTTTTCTGCGCTTGCGTCTTCATCGAGCTCACGGCTGCCTTGATGGCCATACCAACCGATCGCGGAGCCGGATATAAGCACCGCCGGGCGTTGTTGACGTTGTTCGATCCACTCGACGATGGTGCGCGTTGTGCTCACACGACTCTGGATAAAGGTTTGCTTAAGCTGCGTAGTCCAGCGGCCGCTGTTGAGTGATTGGCCTGCAAGATTAATGACTGCGTCGATATTTTGGTCTGCGGCAATGTCGTTTAGGTTATCAACATAGTGGCACCTGTCGTGTACCAGTCGTTCTGCGCTATTTTTGTTGCGGGTGTATACCCAGACATTTTTATTGTGGCTGAGCATGTATTCGCATAGGGCTCTACCAATAAAGCCCGTGCCACCGGTCATAAGAACGTCTTTGTACTGCATTGCTAATTCCCCGTTTCTATCGGTTTACTTGAAGGCTAGTGAATAATTTGTCGACGTGCCTTGTTCGTATTACGCATAATGGAGCGAAAATGATTAGCCTTGATAAGGCGTAGCGGTTGAAAGGTATCTATGGCGAATAAGAAGCGTGCAGCAAAAACTGATCAAACCCGAGAAACTGCACAGGCAATCACTCGGCGCAGTGGACAGGTAGCTGAAGACAAAGCACAGCGTCGAGCGGTGACTCAGGCGATTGCCGACGGCATCAAGGAATACAAGCTGCAACAAAAAGCCAAACAGCGCGATCAAGATAAAAAGCTGAAAAAAGCGCAGGCAGATGCCGAACGTTTACGTGGCGAATATGAAGAAAAGCTAAAGGCGCTGAACGTGCAGGGCGATCAAGCTCAGGGAGGCAGCCGTTTACCCTGGGTACTATTGGCCGCGTCTTGGTTGGTGTTTGCGGCTGCAGGGGTTGCTGCTTGGTTTGTTGGAGCGTAGCTCGATAGCGAGTGCTAGAGCTGGTTGATGTTATTTTGTTCCATCGCCTGAAGCACTGGGATTTTGGTTTTGACCATGCAGGGTGTCTGTTGTAATTGTTGGAAACTGTCGATCTCCGCCAGCGACTTAACCACGGGCAGGTCGCCGAGTTGCAACTCCATGTATTCAAGTGCGGCGACAAAGACGATATCGGCTAAATCGGTCGGTTTGTCAGCAGAGCGTTCCCGCAAATACTGTTTTACGTGGGGCTGAATACGGATCAAGGCATCACGTGCTCTTTGCGCTAGTGGGTCGAGTTGTTGGCCATGAAACTTTTGATACATTGCTAGCTGGTAGGCTTTGTCGAGCATGCCTTTGACAAAACCTAAACGATTGAGCATCGGTGCCCGTTCTGATCCCCAGCCGTAAAGGCGTTCTTCGTTGCCGATGCGATCCAGGTGTTGGCAAATACACAGGCTCTCTGTGATCGTCAAACTGCCTTCGGTAATAAACACTGGATCTTGTGCCAGCGCGCTAATCTCCAGCAATTCTTCCGAATTTGCCCATGGATCAATCCATTGCAGTAGGATTTTCTCTGACACCCCTTTGAATTGAGCAGCAGACAGAACCACACGCGCGTAAGGTGATGTAGCGCTAAGAAACAATTTCATCGAAGCAAACTCCTAAAAATTGGCTGGTTGATCAAGCAGGCAAAAGCAAACAAGCATCGTCAGAGGTTAAGAATCAGGCGTTAATTCTGCGTCATATTAACCATAGAGACAATGACGCATTCCGTGATTGTCGGCACGACGGCCATCGTGTCTTTATCTATTGCTAATGTGTCCGTTGTTTGCCTAATGATCAATAGCAAAGAATGGACCAATGCCCAATATTCATTTTATCACGTCGGTACTAATGCCATCTTTGTGTATTCCGCCATTGGAGGAAGCTGTTCAGTAGCCCCTGCTGCGTCACTGTCGTTCCGCTGCCCTTTCTTGTTTGACCTAACTGCGCCTTTAGTATCAACGACCTTAGTTATCTGTTTGACGGTCTTCGCTGATCAGTTTTGGCTTCTACACTTGAAGAAAGGCGTTTTAATGACGGAGACGAGTCAATGAATAGATCAGAAGCCCTGATAAGAAACATGAGTGCAACGCTGTTATCGGTAATTCTCGTTGCAGGCTGCTCCGATGAAAATGATAGTAGCGGCGTTCAGCAAACCGAACCCGACACAAAATACTTGTATACCTCCACCAACAGCCCTTCGGGTAACCGTGTAGTTGCCTTTTCAGTGGCGACTGATGGCTTGCTGCAGGAACTGGGCAGTTTTCCGACCGGAAGTCCGGGAGATGCTGACGAGGGCGACTTTGACGGGCAGGGCGCGATTCGTGTTATCGGCGATTACTTGTTGGTTGCCAATGCGGGTGACGTTGCCGATGAAGCAGGTATTGAAGACGGTAACGGAAGTATATCGGTGATGAAAATCGCGCCGCAAATTGGAGAGCTTACCCGCATTGACCAAAACGATGACATTGATGGTATTCAGAATATCGATAGCCAGGGCATCCGGCCAGTCTCCCTTTCTGTGCGCAACATGGATGGACAAATTTGGGTCGTTGTCGCGAATCAACAAAGCAATAGTGCCTGCTTTGATATTTCAAACGCAACGGGTGTTGCTGACTGTATTGATCAATTCGGCAATCCGATCAGTGACGTATTGTCAGCGGCGAATACTGGCTTGAGAAACATCGTATTGTATCGATTTGACGAGGGTAAGTTAGCGTTTGTCCGTCGGCTTGATACCTATGCTGCCGGTTATGGTGGGCCGTCTCAAGTGAGCTTTAGCCCTGATGGTACCAAACTGGCGGTGACTAGCTGGGGCATTGGCCATATTGCGTTTCCGGCGATGCCAAACTTTCAAATGGCCAGCAGGGTTTATCTTTATGATGTAGCGCTATCGTCTACCACCCCGGAGCTCTCAAATCGACGCTATTTTGAAAACCCGGGTATTTCGGGCTCGGTGGGATTCAGTTGGTCATCGGATAGCCGTTTTGTATATGTCTCCAGCTTCGCATTATCGCAGGAGCAGTTAACCAGCAACTTGATCGCGCTGGATACCTTGAATACGGATACGGTTTTTACCAGCGATAGCACGTCAGAACCTTCTGGAGCTGGTTACATCCCATCCGAATTGCGCCCAGGTGCATGTTGGACATGGCTGACCCCCGATGATTCTCGGCTTTATAGCGTTGCGTTTGCTACCAACACGGTCGGTGTATTCGATGTTGAAGGTAGTGATCTCGAGCGTCAGCAGCTGATTGTTCGAACCCAAGTGCCTGGGCGTGATACCAAAGATATTTATGTTGCTCAAAACGGACGTTTTGCCTACGTGCTTGGCGGTATTTTTAGTCATACCGTGTCGATGTATGACATCAACGCCGATGGACGTTTGATTGAAAAAACCGAATCACCTTTGCAGGTGCAGGCATCCCGTCCGAATGGCAACAATGTATCGGATCTGGAGCATACCTATTTAGGCATTGGTGGTTACCCGGCGGGATACACCGGGTTTTAGTTGATCGAGGGGCTAATCTCTGGAACGTGGCAGAACATCAACAGAGACGTTATCGCGGTAGCTAGCGGGTAAGTGCAATACCGCTTTTTGGTGCATTTCTGTAAACCAGCCTCGAGTTTGAAGAGTGATTTTCTGGTGTGCAGGCGCAACGGGTTCTGCGTCTGCGTGCCATTCAATCATGGGTTCAAAGCCATAACCCTCGAGTTCTGCATGCATGTAAGGTTGAACCAGCTGTTTGTCGTAACGGACGGTGACACGCGCACCGTAGGGTTTGACCGTAATCGCTTTCGGGGTATCAAAGCCGTAGTAACGCTCGTGCGTCTGGTTGAACGGAATCGACACCAACATATAGACAACCGATGCGGCTCCCAAAACACTCAGGCCGATTACGGCTAATTTCTTTTGGCCGGCAGTGCCTGGCTGTGAACGTTCAGTTTTACCGTCAACCAACCAGTAATAGAGAAAAAAGCCTGGCATCGTACTCATGTACATTGCCCACAAAACGTCGGACAAAAAGTGCCCGCCGCCAACAATACGTGCCGCGCCGGCAAGACTGCCAAGTCCCAGTGCGAATGCTAAGCTGGCTTTACCAGCAAGTGGGTAGCGGCGGCGCCAAAGCAACCAGAAGACCATAAACGCAAAACCAACCGATGCGTGGCCACTCGGGAATGATTTTGCGTTGTCGTAGCCGCCAAATTGCCAAGGTTTAACGTAATCGTATTCACCGCCAAATTGCTCCAGCTGTGCGGGTCTGGGGCGTCCCCAATGTTCTTTGAAAATCGCGTTCACTAGCACGCCAGGGCCAATAACAAATGCGAGTAAAACCACCAGCGTGGGGCGTCGCCAACTGGCCATTGACGGCTTCAGGTAACTTAATCCGATGAATAGCAACGTACCTACTAGCACGAGCCCGCTCATCACCGGAATGAGTTCATAGATAAAGTGCCAGAACGGTGCGTACTTCAGCGGAAAGGAACGACCTTCACCGTTGTTGTAGTATCGACCTGCCAGATCGGTATCAATGGGCCAGATCCAGAAGGGAATCGTCGCCAGTATGCAAAAAAATGTCAGGCCGATCAGGATGCGGCCATAGTCTGTCGAAAAGAACGCGCGCATGGTAGTTCCGTTAGTAGCCTTTAAAGTTTTCTGCTTGTATCAGGTAATAGGTTTCAACCGGTTTGTATTTGCCCCAACGTTTGATCACAATGGGTTCAGAAACTGATTCGAAATCCTGTTTGAGCCCCCCAGGAACACGCTTCTGGAACACCAGTAAAAACTTGCCCTGTACCGGCTTTTTGAGGCTGTAATCCAGCTCGTAATGGTTGTCTAGATGATCGGATGGGTTCCATACATAAAGACGGGGGAATTTACCTCTCAGCTGATAGGCTGTTTGTGCCGATGCGACACGCGTGTTGGTCACGATGTCGCAATCACCACATTTATCTAATTCAGCTTCAACTTGGTCACGCCAGTGGTGCCAATTACGTACCGTTTTGAACATGTCCGGCCCGCTGGTTGCATCCGGGCGGGCCCAATTTAAGATCGTGTCACTGTGGTAAACCACCACCATCAACAGAATGTTTGTTGCCAGCATAGCGATTTTCAGCGCGCGAGAATCGACCATCATTCGCCCGGCAATCACTGCTGCGGCTATGTATGTGGGTGCCGCCCAATTTGCGTAGGCACGGCCTTTTAACGCTTGAGCGGTAATAACCAGTAAAAACGTGATTGAAAATAGCAGCAATAACCAATCCGTTGGCGTGCGTGTGCCAGCTTGTTGTCGTNCAAATCGAAACAGCCAAACCACAAAGATGCTGAAGGATACCGGCCCAAAGATACCAAACTGCTCACCGATAAATGTGAGTGCTTTATTCGGGTGCAGGCCTTGAACGCCTTTTGAGGAAAGTTCAGCAGTATGGCGAAGCGTGGGCCACCCGTTGTCTGCATTCCAAATCACATTTGGCAAAAAAATCAGAACAGCAATTAAACCACCAACCCACACCTTCGGGTTGCTAAAGTGGTAACGATAATCGCGGTTGATGGCCACCATAAGCAGCGCCGATACAGCAAATATGCCCATCGTGTATTTGGTCATCAAACCGAGCCCGGCAGCAATCCCGGTTGCTATCCAGAGCCCCCAGGTATTTTTTTCGAGTGCCTGGGCGAAAAAAATCAGACTCAACGTCCAGAAAATAAACAGAACGACATCAGTGGTTATCAATAAGGATGACAACGAGATCGCGGGCATGGTGATAAATGCTAGCGCGCTCCAAAATCCAACCTCTTTGGATTTGGTCAACATATTGGCCAAGTAATAGACGAGTAACGTTGTTATTGGGTAGAAAATCAGCGCCGGCGACCGAATCGCGTGCTCGCTACTGCCAAACATATCCGTGAACGCGCGAATAACAACAGCAAGCATGGGGGGCTTAGAGTAGTAACCCCAATCTAAATGTTGAGACCACAGCCAATACTGCGCTTCGTCAAAATGCAAGCTCATGTGCTGGTAAGACCAAGCCGTCGCAGCACGATAAATTGTCAGCACGACAATGATCATCAGCAACATCGTCAACGATGTATAACGAGATGAGTTTGTGGATAGCGCGTTCAAAATCAAAATCCTTGATTGAGCCATTGATGACGAATTATAGGTGTAAGGCGCACAGTGAAAGCAACGAGTCTGTGGGTGCTTCCCGCTAAGTGTAAACGCAGATGGCTTAGCATGCAGGGTGGCCTTGGCCGCGCGAGTATATCATCTTTATTCTGTAGTCCTGAACCTCGTTAGTCTGGCAGACAACAGGTGAATTGTTATAATGTTTCGCATTCCGCTATGGTCTTGCAGCGCTACTGTATTTTGTTACCTATAAATGTAGGCCAGCAGTGTTCAATAGGACATCTATCAACATTAGTAAGAAGGAACTTCCACCATGTTAAACGTCGGATTCTTGTTACGTCACTCGAGTTTCAAGCATTTGAGTATCCGTCTTGTTGCACTGATTGCTGCGTTAAATGTCGGCGCGTCTTTTGCTCAGGAGCAAGGCTCAGTCAAAGACCGCTCGAATGTGACATTTGGTATCAATGCAGGGTATGCGGCATTCAAACCGTTAGGGAATAGCGCACCTAAATACGATGGCAGTTACACAACCAACCTTTATGTCGGCTACAACTTCACTCGCTCTTTCGGGCTTGAGGTTGCCTACGGTATTTCTGGTGAATTTAAACCGGAAGACGAGGTGCAGTTTTCGGGTATCGAGTCATCAACGTTACGTGTCGGCCCTACTTTTTGGGGAGAATTAAATAACTGGTTGGGTATCTACAATAAAATTCAATATGCCGATGTCACGCTGAAGAACAAACAAAATACCGACAAGGGCGACTTGAGTACCAACGGTGCCTACTATGAAGTCGGTTTGCTCTGGGCGTTATCGCCGAATATCGGCATCACTACCAGCGCAGCGTATTTATGGACAGCGGGCGACGATAATAACTTTTCTCAAATTCAAGGCTTGGGTGGTTTGCACTTTCGTTTCTGAGTGATTTTGTTTCTAAGTGATAGCGGCCGGTTGGTTGTTCACCACCGCCGAATAGGATGCAGCGCAACCGTATTGCGTTGCTCTTGCCTGTGTTTCAATGCGGCGATCGCCTGCTCAAGAGTGACAACTTCAAATCTAACCTGATTGCCCGGTGTGAGTTGGGCAACCTTTGGCCAGTGAGTTTCCATCAGGTATCCAATTTTTGGATAGCCGCCAATGGTTTGGTGATCATGCATCATAATAATCGGTTGCCCAGATGGCGGTAATTGCACGGTGCCGGTTACCATACCTTCTGACAAAACGGTCTGCGAAGGCATCTTGATAACCGCCGATGATGTTAATCGGATACCCATCCGGTCAGATTGCGGCGATACGTTGAAACACTGGTTAGTGAGTTGCTCTTCCAGCTGTGTTTGTTCAGTCGGTGACCACTGGGTGTTGTTGGTGTTGATCACGATGCCTAATGTGTCGGGTAGTGATTGTTCTCCATAGGTTGCACCGAGCTGCGAAAAATCTGATCGACTCAATGCTTGTTCGATACACGCGGTCGATGAGGTGTTTGCGTACAACGTTTGGGATGCAGCGATCGGCGGTAAAAGATCTTCTCGACTACAGGTGCTGGCGCTGTTAAACAGCTCCGGCGATGCAAAACCACCAGCGATGGCTAAATAGGCCCGTGCGCCGTTTTTTGAATAGTCGAGTGTCAGCAGGTCTCCCGGCTTTAAGTGAGTGCTTACCCACTGTGAAACCCTTTTTCCGTTTACCATCACGTTTAGTGAGCAGCCGGTTATTGCAATCGAGCAGCGGGCCAATGCACACGCTTTAAAACCACCGAAGGCGATCTCGATAACGGTTGCTCCCTCCGCGTTACTGCATAGTCGATTTGCCCAGTAGTACGCATCGTTGTCGATAGCGCCTGCGGTTGTCATCCCTAAATGTGCGACACCATAGCGGCCTGCATCTTGAAATTGGGCGAGGGGCCCTGGAGCGATAACGTCAAGCACTGGCGTGGCAGAGGCAGCAATTGTCATGCGTTTGCATCCTGCCATTGCCGTTGTGATAGGCGTTCAAACCGAACCGAATCACCGACACGAAATTGACAGGGCACCTCGCGCTTCAGATCAAAAGGTTGGAATAAACTCGCTGGTGTATGGCCGATGATGTGCCATCCACCGGGTGAGGCTGTGGGATATACCGCAGTCATTGTCTCTGCCAGTGCAACCGCTCCGGCGGGCACGCGTGATCGGGGTGTTGAGCGTCGTGCAATGCGATATGCGTCGGGCATGTGACCCAGATAGGCAAACCCCGGTGCGAATCCGATCACACACACGCGAAATCGCTGGTTCTGATGCTGTTCTATGAGGTGTTCTGGTGTGATCTGCAGCGATTCTGCCGTTGTGAGTAAATCCCAGTCTGGAGAAAAGTCATAATAGACAGGGATTACGTGCTCGCGGCCGATATGTTGCACAGAGGTATTTTGCCAGTCATTGAGCAACGTCGTTAGCCGCAATTCCATGGCGGCATGGTCGGTTAGCAATGGGTCGAAAACCACAAGTACTGTGTTAAACCCGGCAACACAATCCAGCAACTCTAAAGCCTGAGATGTTTGTAGCTGTTCAACCAACCATTGGAGTTGTTGGCTGAGTTCTGCCGATTCTGGCGCATTGATTCGCAACATCAGGCTGCGTTCGTTTTCCCGCGTTAATTGCATTGCCGGCTGTCCAGCTCGATTGAATTCAGAGTGCATGCTTGGAGAGTAGGGCCCGTATTGCCTTAACGCCCTCGATGGCATCTGGGCTGTCACCATGTACACACAATGTATCGACCTTTAGCGTCAGTACTTTGCCCGATACGCTGCGAATATAACCCTCTTGTATCAAATCTTGGGCCTGTTTCAGCATACCGGCGTGATCGTGCACCGCATTGGGTTGGTTGCGGGGTACCAATAATCCCTCGTCGGTATACGCTCTGTCAGCGAAGGCTTCAAATAACACTGCAACACCCAAAGCATCCGCCATTTCTTGGTGAGACTGCCACTGATTTGTTGCTTGCAGCATCAGGGCCACGTCGCTATGAAAGCTTTGAGTTGCCTGCATAACACTGTTCAGAATCTCGTCATCTTTCATCATGTCGTTATACAGTGCGCCATGAGGCTTGATATAGCTCATCGAGCAGCCAATCGATTGTGCAAGGCCATCGATTGCGCTGGCTTGATACAGTATCAATGCGTGTAAATCGGCATCACTGATGTTCATCGAGCGGCGGCCGAAGCCGGCGATATCCGGGTATGACGGATGTGCGCCGATGGCAACATTGTGTTCTTTAGCCAGCGTTAACGTTTTCAGTATGGTGGTTGGATCGCCAGCATGAAACCCGCAGGCGACATTTGCACGGTCAATAAACGGAACTACTGCCTGTTCATCGGTCACCTGCCAAGCGCCGAAACTTTCGCCCAAATCGCAGTTCAGATCAATTGATGTTGCTGTCATTCTCTGCCTTTGCATGGTGGTGTAGCAAACATGATTTAATTTCAGGTTGGATGCTGAAACCTTTCTATACTGTGGAAACTCGATGTTAGGTTTTGGTTCATCTAACTGACCGAAATTGTATCTGTGAATAATCTTATAAATAATTAAGAAGGAGCTCAATTATGGTGACAGAAGATACTCGCACGATGAAACAGATTGGCTTGTCTATCGGTGGTATGGCCGCCGTTACCCTAGTGCTTGTTGTTTTAGCACACTTGGTGATTTGATTAAGTTTTGAGCCGATTTTTTAGATATTTAACAGGCTGTTGCTGGTTAGAGGCGATTTATCTTTCTCTACCAACATCGGCAGCGGTCTTTTTCGGGCCGGTTTCGATCGGCCCGATTGATTCATCAAGCCCACAAATTTGCGTTTTTTCTTTAGATCGAAAGATTAGTTTTTAGTCGTTGCGTGTCGGCCTTATCAGCGCTCGTAACCAGCTAAACAGCCCGTTCTCCTTTAACACCATATAATCAATTTTGTCATACCAGGTGTTGAGGCCTTCTGGGTCTTTGTAGAAGTCATTACGGGTACGAAAATCCGCGTCGGCGTTTAATTGTTTGACCACTTTTGCCGGGTTACCAGCAACAATAACGTTAGCAGGCACATCTTTGCTGACGACTGATCCTGCGCCGACAATCGAGTTTTTACCGATGGTTACGCCCTTCAAAACCGTACAGTGATCACCAAGCCAGACGTTGTCTTCAATGATGATCGGGTTGACCTCTTTCGGTCGTGAAACGCGGTCATAGATATCGTGCCAGTCTGAGTCGGTGAGATACACGCCATTGGCGAGCATAACGCCATTGCCGATGCGAATTTCATCACAAGCGCTGATACGCGAGCCGGGGCTGATGAGAACACAGTCGCCAATGGTAATTTGGCCTTGGTCGGGCTCGTGTCCCCAAACCCCAATGCGTACTCGCTGATCAGTCTCAGAGATAACCGTAACGCAGCGGCCGATACGGATATTGGGCCCGGATATTTGAGTAAACCAAGGTTTCATAAACGTCGCATGATCACCCAGCTCATCACATTTGGGTGCCATAAAATACTGTGTATACCAGTGGCGGTATTTCAGGTATGCCTTCTTGATATAGTAAGGCCTGCGATCCTGACGCATAAGCACTCCAATGCTCGTACAAAGGCGCACATTGTGCATGAAATAGCCGTTGAAATCATCCATATCGCTTTTGAGAAAACTGTTGAAAGTGATATTAATATCATCTTTCACTGGCTGCTTACGCGTGAAAAGATGCAGCGCTTCTGGTAAATTTCTTGCCGCTATTACTTCATTCAAATAACAAGAGAGAATTTTATGATTGCCGCATTTAAAATGGCAACTGCGATAGGTTGGTTAGCAATTGTAGCAAACTGGCTATTTCCGTTTGGTGGGCAAATGCAGGAAATACTGCATTGGTCGGGTATTTTCCTGGCAGCGGCTCATGCGGTGGAGATGTTTGTCTTTTTGCCGAAAGCCAAACGTGCGGGTGGCAATCTGGGGTTACATGCGGTGCAGTTGTTTCTATTCGGCTACGCCCATAATATGGCGCTTGATCAACAACTGGCAGCGACTACTGCGCAGGCCTGAAGTAAGGGGAAACCTGATGTTCAGTGCTCTGTTTATCTAACGAGGAGCACTGATAGCCCAGATGATAGGTCGCCTGTGACGGCCTTACTATAAACGTTGAGTTATTGGGCCGATAGCGCCTTGAAGTCAATGGCATTGGCGTAGGCTTTTGCATTGGCAACGTTATCTTTGCTACCACCGGCACTGACACTAAGAACCGTTTGGCCGTTGTTTAACTGGAAGTGTAACTCGTAGGTGCCGTCTTCATTTTGCACGAGTGCCTTTTGGCCGTTAACTGTCATAAAGCGCATGCCAGACATCGAAGCTACAGAAGGGTTGGCGAACATCATTACCATCGCTTGAACCATAGGGCTGTCGGTTAACATCGTGATATCAACAAACGCGTCTGCTTTGGTATACGTTTTGTGAACCGTCGTGCCACCGCCGATCATACTGCCTGCAAACCCCTCAGACTCACTATCTTGTGACTCCCAGCCTGCCAATGGTTTAGGCATTAAAATACTAACTTTATCCGCTTTAGCTTGGCGTGCGAGTGTCGATGCATAATCCCATTGGCTGGCAGCTTCGCCAAATTTCCCCGACTTGTAGAGTTGTAACCCTTCGTTGATGGCGTCTTCGACATCATCAGCCAAGGCCAAGCTGCTAGACAATAGCGTAGCGGCGATAATGGTGGCAGGGATGAAAGAGATCCGCTTCATTTTATAGTCCTTCTAGAGCATTTTAATCAGTCGTGGATGCGCAGCGTAGGTTTAATCCGAGCTGCGCCAGTGTTTTCATGTCGGCGATTACGTTAGCAGAGTCTCGTGAAAAAATGGCTGATGTTTATCATAAACCACCGTATTTTTCCGCGTTTGTCGGTATGCTCATGCGCAAATATCGTGCAATCTACGTGTGTTATGTCACCTTTGTTTTCAAGGGCTGTTCCTAACAACATCTTGCATTTTTTGCATGGAAACCCTCTCTCCAAGAGAGAAACCGCTCGTGTAGACAATATTACCTTGGAGGGCATCTTCTATCCCGTTGGTCGAATATGCTCTTGTTTGGTGCGGAATGAGCATTCTATTGGTCGTCGCGTGCACGGTTCTTCGATACACTCAAGCATTGAGTTGACGCCAAATCGGTCGCAGGAATACAGAACCGGGGCGTTGCTTTCCCCTTGGCAACATTCATAACAACAGGGAGGGGTGAATGTATGTATTTTGACGCGTCGACATTACGACAAAACGATTTTATATCCCGATTGGGCAAGTGGCAGAGTACGTTGGATGTCATGACAGCCTGCTACGATGCGGTTTCCGGCGTTATTACGCAATACACCGCAGATTCGTTCAAAGTGGCCGTTTGCAATGAAACTAACCAGATCGATATCAATGTCGGAGACAGTATCTCTTGCGAGTTGAACGTATTCTGCCGAAAAGTGGTGTTTGACGAGAAAGACCTCTACATCCCTGATGCTTTACAAGACAGCTATTGGGACGATAATCCATTGCTGCAAAGTGGCATTGTTTCCTATTACGGTACGTTGATCCGATGGCCTGATGGTGCGCCCTTCGGTACCTTGTGCATTATGGATCGTAAACCAACAGATTATGATCCAAAGTTTCTGCAGCTCATCGATAGTTTTCGGTCATTAATTGAGGCTGATCTCGAATTACTGATACGTTTCTATCGTAAATCCGAGTTTGTTTCTTCCCTTAGCCATGAGATCCGCTCGCCCATGAATGGCATCATCGGCATGGCTGAAGCGTTATTGATTGAACCGTTATCTGAGACTCAACGACAAAAGGCTCAAATTATCCGGGATTGCTCCATGGATATGCTGACGCTGTTGAATGATGTGCTCGATATGGCAAAAATCGAAGCGGGCAAATTCACGTTGGAGCCGGAAGTCTTCGATGTAAAGCGTTTGCTGTCATCCACTCAGGCATTGTGGCATCAGCGTGCTTCAGACAAGGGGTTGGAGTTACGCATTGATCTTGCCGATGAAATACCGGCTTACTTGTTTGGTGATTTGCAAAAGCTACGGCAGGTTATTTTCAATTTACTCTCAAACAGTATCAAATTTACCGATGAAGGCTATGTTTGTTTACGCCTTAAATTCCAGCCTATGGGACGACAAAAATGTCTGCTGCTTGTTGAAATCGAAGATACCGGGGTCGGCATGGATGAAGGAACCCGGAAGCAGATCTTTCAGCCGTTCTTTCAGGGAGCAACACCGAAGCAAGCACAAGGTACTGGGCTGGGGTTATCAATCTGTCAAAATATGATCGATATTATGGGCGGTGATATTGGCGCTGATAGCTTACCGGGCCGGGGGACGTGTTTTTATCTGTCGGTACCAATGCAGCTGCCAGATACCAGTGGAAACACTCAAAATGTTGAGGATAGCAAGGCGATTGATCGGCATCTCATATTGAGAGACAAACGCGTACTGGTGGTCGATGACAGCGCCGTTAATCTTCAAGTAGCCGATGTGTTACTCGGCTCGCTCGGGTGTCAGCCGGTTTTGGCAGATTCGGCCGATATGGCGCTTATCCAGATAAAAGCACAGCGTTTTGATGTTGTCCTGATGGATGTTGTTATGCCGGGTACAGACGGCTTTGCAGCAACGGCGTTAATACGGGCTTTGGGTGGTTGGTGTACAGAGGTTCCAATTATCGCTGTTACAGCCAATGCGCTTGGCGATATGCATGAAGTATGCGCAGCCGCAGATATGAATGGGTATCTACCGAAACCCGTTACGATTGAGAGCCTTAAAGCCGCGCTTGAGAGTGTGGTTTGTCTTCAAAATGTGCCCCCGAAACGGAAAGCGCAGCAAGGTTAATCCGTTGATGGGTTGCGGGGATTTTTGGAGCGCACGAATCAGTAAAGGAGCCCGTAACTATCGCTTTTTGAGGGTGTTTCCTTCTGATAAAGCCGTTAGTGCCATCTGTGTGAAGGTTTTCAAACATCCTCTGCCGGCAGGGTTTTTCGCTTTGCAAAAACACTGCGTGCTATAGGCCAATGCATCCAAATCATCAAAAAATGCCGCTTGCTGATCTCGCGCGATATAGGCATGGAATGCCTCTTCGGTAATGCCAAAACAATAGCAAACCGTCTTGTTTTTTATTTGCTCTTCACTCTGTAAATCGCCGATTTGAAACACACGATCAACAGAGAAATAGCTGGTATTGCAGGTGTCGTTCAGACAATAGAAGTAGGGCGTATCCGAAAACCTCTGTTGATTCAGCGGAAACTTCACATGATGCCGAATCGTGACTTCCCTCACTGTTTGCCCTTCGCAGTGACAGCTGGGGCAAAGGTGAGTGTCACCGATGTTTAGGGTGACCTCAGATGCGGTTGCCATCATCGCATTCCTCGAATCAGCAATGCGATAAAAAACAGCCCACCCAAAAAGCCGGTGATAATCCCGATCGGCAAATCCTGCGGTGCGAGAATGGTTCTGGATAACACATCCACCCAAATCAGAAACAACCCACCAAACACGGCTGAAATCGGCAACAGACGTCTGATATCACCACCGACAAAATATCGCCCAATATGCGGAATCATCAGCCCGACAAAACCAATCGCCCCAGTATGTGCAACCAACACAGAGGTTAACAAAGCACTGGCAAGAAACAGCTGCATCCGCAGGCGTTTTACTCGAATACCTAAGCTTGCCGCTGTTTCGTCACCGATTAACATGGCATTGATATAGCGGGTATATAAACGCAAAAAGATAAAACAAGCTGTGAGTACAAGTAAGGGAATCAATAAAAAATCCCATCGTGCTAAACCCAAACCGCCAAGCATCCAAAAAATCACTTGATGACCTGAACGATTGTCACCTAAAAACAACGCAAAATTTGCGACAGACATCAGTACAAACGACAGCGCAACACCGCACATGAGCAAATGCGTCGCACTGTACATCGAGCGGCTCTGGCTCACTACCGCAATCACTGTTGTTGCCAAGAGAGAGCCGAGAAACGAGGCTATCGGCAAAGTTAACGAACCAAAAACCTCTCCAGTGTGCATGGTCACGATCACAGCACCGAGAACGGCACCCGAGGAAATCCCTAGTAAGTGAGGGTCTGCCAATGTATTTCGCGTTATGCTTTGCAAGCATAGTCCCGCTATCGCCAAACCCGCACCCGTGATGCACGCCATCAGCGTTCGCGGAATGCGCAGTTCCCAGATGATATTCTGAATGCCCAGTGGCACTGCAATGTCTTCTTTCGTGCCGCTCAAATGCGCGATGATAATTTGATAAATCTGTTCGGCGTGAATATTGGCTGAGCCCATACTGACGGCTAAAGGAATAGACAGCAGAATCATGATGATAGAGAACCCGCACAACCCGATAAAACGTTGGTCAAGCGTTAACGTAAGCCTAGGCTTGCCAGATTTAGACGTAAGAATTGACATCAGCAGGGTTACTGTTTTGGTTCAGAGTGAAAGAGTGCTGGATGAAATGCTTCTGCCAACTTGCGTGTGGCCGCAACATTTTTAATCCCCGGTGTTGCTTCGGCGTAGTCAATCGTTACGAAGTGCTGATTTTTGATAGCAGAAACATGGGATAACCCTGGATGTTGTTGCAAAAAAGCAATTTTTTGGGCGGCAGTGGTTTTACCGTAATCGACGATCACAATCACCTCAGGGTTACGCTCAGCTACTGTTTCCCAGTTGGTTTTTGCCCAGCTGCTGGGTAAATCATTAACAATATTTACACCACCGGCAGCTTCTATCATGGCATTCGGAATAGCAAATGCACCCGCCGTAAACGGGGCGTCTTGGCCGCTGTCATATAAGAAGACGGATACCGGTTTTTCTTTGTTCGCCGTGATGTTGGCGATACTAGCGACTTCGGCTTTTAAAGATTCAACCAAGCTTTTTGATTTTTCCTCCACGCCGAATATTGTTCCTAGATTCAATAAATCATTGTAAACATCCGAAAAGCTGGCGGCCTTTTTCGACATGATATGAATGCAAGATTCGGTCAGCTCATATACCGAAATATCAAAAGGCTTTAGTGTATGCGGGGTTAATGGCCCGCCAGGGCGCATCCCATAATTCCAACCCGCAAAGAAAAAGTCGGCGTTTACGGCGAGCAAGCTTTCTATCGAAGGCGTTTTCTCTGCCAGCTGAGGTAAATTCCCTGCCTGTTGTTTAAATTCATCTGTCAGCTTAAGGTAGCCACTGATGCCGGAATACCCCACCATTCGATCTTGCAAGCCCAGTGCAAACATCATTTCCGTTAGGTTGATATCGTGAGACACCGCACGTTCAGGCGGCTTGGTAAAGTTTAATTGGCGGTCACATGATGAGACGGTTGTGGCATGCGCAAAAGAGTTGGTTAACACCAGCCCCAGCAGTAGCGTGTAGGCTTTCATATCAATAAAAACTCAATCGTTGTGACCCGGTGCTCGGGTGTTGATCGCTAATGGCGTTGACGTTAAATACCCGTTTGATGATCTCAGGGGTAAAGACTGCTTCCGGCGTGCCTTGTTCCACTAAACGCCCCTGATGCATGATGGCAACCTCGTCACAGAAATGTGCTGCCAAGTTAAGATCATGCAAACTACAGATAACGGTGATTTTAAGGCCTGCGAGATATCGCATAATGGATAGCTGATGAGCGATATCCAGGTGGTTAGTGGGTTCATCCAAAATCAGCAGTTCTGGTTTTTGATACAGTGCCCGGGCAATCATAACGCGCTGCTTTTCGCCACCGGACAAATTCTCGTAGCTGCGCTTCAGTAGCTGTGAAATATCCAATTCGGCATTAATCTGCTCTTCATAGTCGCTATAACCGCGCCGATCTCGGGAGAGAAAATCTCGATGGGGAATACGCCCCAGCCTCAGCAATTCATCAACACATAACGGTATGTCTGCGGGGTGCTCTTGCAAAACAACAGCCAGTTTTTTAGCCAGATCTTGCGATGAGTATGAGAGTAAACTTTGGCCATCCAGGGTGATTGACCCCAGGTCAGGTTTTTCGCTGCGATAGAGGCAACGTAATAGGCTGGTTTTACCACTGCCATTGGGGCCAAGAACACCGACGAAATGCGATTGTTTAACGGTTAAATGCACATCGTCAAGAATACGGGCCGGCGTACCGGGAGGCTGCCAGCATAATTGGTTGGTTTGTAGGTGTATGGAATTATCCATAGATGCTGTTGGCCCGGTGTTGATGCCGGGCCAGATCCTGTTTAGAAGGTATAGTTGACGCTAATCTCTGCACTACGTGGTTCGCCCAAAATCCACTGATCTCCATAGGGGGCAAGCACGAAATTCTTGTCATCAGACAAGTTTTTAGCCAGCAAGCTCAATTGCAAATCGTTCGCTACTGCCCAACGCAAGCTTGCATCATAGATAGTGTATGACGGCAGCTCGGAGGTGTTTGCATCATTTGCATATCGTTTACCGACATGGCGCAATCCACCGCTTAAGGTCCAGGCATCGACAAACTGCCAGTTCATCCATAAGTTTGCTGTTAACTTTGGTACGTCACGTGGTGTATTGTCGGTGAAGTCTCCGAAATCGTCATACTTCGGATTAACCGCAGCGATATTGAAATCAATATCAAAGTTGTCGGTTGGACGTAAAAAGAACTCAAATTCGACACCTTGAGATGATTGCTGGCCTACCTGTCGTTGAACACCACCTGGATCGGAAACTAGCAGATTCTTTTTCACAATATCAAACAACGCGATCGTGTATTGTGCGCGGTTATCCCAGAATTGTTGCTTGAGACCAATTTCAAATTGACGTCCTTCTGTCAGCTCTAGATTAGGGTTGGTTGCCGTCAATAAGGATTGGATGGAATCTACAGCTTTACTTGCTTGCCCATAGATACTTAAGTTAGATACTGGTTGATAGACCGCACCGAGGCGCCAGCTGGTGCCGGATAAGTCGATATCCTTCATGTCCGCTGCAAATGTATCGCCATTGCCATTGTCTCTGGCAAAGTCTTCGCGGCTGACATCAATGATGTCATGGCGCACACCAGCAATAACGGCAATTTGTTCCGTAATTTGTAAATGTTCATCAAGAAAAAATGCGTACTGTAAGGTATCGCTAGTGAAGGCTTTGGTCGTTCTGTTGAGCGCGCCGTCGCGCCAAAAGCCTGGGCGAGGGTTGTGCAAATCTACTGCTGGATTGTTTTCGACGGTGCCGTAGGGGGCATTGTTAGTATGCGTAAAATCGATCGAATTTACTTCAAAGCCGACGTTTAGACGGTTCTCCATATCGCCAATGTCGAAATCAAATAACACATCACTGCGATTCCCCAGTTGACTTTGATCATGCAAAATTTCTAGGTAGAAAGATCGGTCGATCTTACCTGTTGTTGTGTTGTGATTGTAACTTTCAACGTTGCGCCAATGGCGTGTTGCCGTTAAGTAGTACAAATCATTACGGAGAGTAATCGCCTCATTGATTTTCCATTTAACACTTAACCGCGGCCACAGGTCTTCGTACTCAACCAGTCCGTCAATCACGTTGTAGTTGTTCTCTCGTGTCGAATCGAGAATTTTACCATTCACCAATGGTGTTCCCCAATACGCCGAATCTTCGATGTCGGCGTAATCCACACTGAATTTAATATCCAGGTTTTCTAGAGGGCGGTACAGGAACGCACCTGCGATGGCTTGGCGCTTTTCATCGCCGTTATCGACGTAACCCTCAGATTCGTGATACACCGCATCCACACGATAAGCCAATTCATCGGTGATACGCCCGCCAGAACCGTAGGCAATCCGTCGTAAATCAAAGCTACCGGCAGTCACGCTAAGATCATGGCGGACATCGTCGAATGATGGTGCCTTCGGCACATAGTTGACTGTTGCGCCAACTGCACCGACGCCATTGATAACCGAACCTGGGCCCCGCAATACTTCAATTTTATCGAGCGTCCAAGTATCAGCTGGGAAGGTGACCGTACCTGCGCCGACGTATAAGCGAACACCGTCATAAGTTTGCACGACTGAACCATGGCCATTGAAACCACGCACGGCCACGGATGACCCGCCATTACCAGGGCTGGCGCTGGAAGCAAAGCCGGTAGCGCGTGTCACCGCTGATAGAGAGGAGAAATCACCCTTAATGGCGATATTTTCTTTAGTAATAATCTCAACACTGCCAGGCACATCGATGATTTCTAGACCGAGCCGGTTGGATGCATCATTCTGTGCATCTAGGCTTAAGCCAGTGGAGTCGGAAATCCCGATCACAACGGTTTCTTCGATATCCTTATCGTTTTCGTTAGCCGACAGGGGTGGCGAAAGTGNCAATACAGACGTCAATAGGCCGAGATAAACGTATCTTCTAGTAGGATTCAACTTGGGACACCTCAATCGTAAAACTGCTTAGTCGAATGAGGGAGGGGAATACAGAGGTAATACGATAAGCCCACGCTGTCTTTTTTGCCGTAATGTTCTTGCGTTTAACCGCTCCAAACATTTCAACCACGCAGCTCAGCCTATAGCGCGATAGATATGCCGAGATATATCCATCGTTATCGTGTGTCTACCACTCCATGAAGCCCTCCGCTTCATACCATGTTTACTTCTCTAAAGGCAGGTATCGGGCTCTCACTGAGTGATTACCGTTGCGGGGGCAGCGTAGGCATTGTTCAGGCATCCCATGGTTTGCCTGAATTCACCGTACTTCCCATTTAACCTATCCAAAAAATATGGGGCATCTTCCGATAGGCACCTTTAGGGCCGCGCAATTTAGCACGCCCTATACAATTCGTGCAAGGTATCGATGCCCCGACCCGACAGAATACATCTCGCTATTTACTGATCGTTTTGTCACGAATTGTGGTGGTTCGTCGCGGGGCAAGAGATCAGCGAATAGAAATGGTATGTATCGAGTTCCACTATAAATAGTACGTGATTGAATACCTGTCGTCCGCGGTCGATACTTCTATTCATTCAGGGGAGGCTTTTATGAAACACGTTGAAGGGCCAGACAAAGAAACGCTGAGAAAACGGATAAAAAAGCTAGAATCCGAGGGTTGCTGCCGGGTTACTTATGAGGGGAGTTTGGATGACTTAGCGAAATTGGACCCTAAAGACATGGATCCATTGGTTCGCCGTGTGCTTATGGCGACGCGGAAGTTTAGGTCAATTTAGAATGAAACAAACAGCACGATGGCTGGGGTTTCATGTTTGGTACCAGAGGCCGGACTCGATGGCCCGACATTCGGAGGCACGCATTTCCGAAGGAAATTTTTCTACCCCTAGAACGAAAAAACCCAGCACGATGGCTGGGTTTTCTTGTTTGGTACCAGAGGCCGGACTCGAACCGGCACGCTTTTAAGGGCGGGGGATTTTGAATCCCCTGTGTCTACCAATTTCACCACTCTGGCAAGAGGGGACGCATTATAGCAATGTGTTTTTCGACGTCAATAACCTGTTTGTAATATTTTTTACTATTTCTCAATAACTTATGCCAACTTGAGCGATTGAGGAATCCTCAAATACTCAATTGGTAACCGGTTATCGGCCAAATCCGTTGTCATTGCGCCGTAACACTGCCAAATTCCGCGCAATTTGCCTATAATGCCCGGCTTTTTGAGACATTCTGTTTCCGGCCTTTGTATGCAAACCTCCGACTTCGATTACGACTTGCCCGATGAGCTGATCGCGCGTTACCCAACCGAGAAACGCACGGACAGCCGTTTACTCACTGTCGATGCCTCAGGAAACCTGGCTCATCATACCTTTGCCGATATTACCGGCATGATAAATGCTGATGACCTGCTGGTGGTTAATAATACCAAAGTGATTGCCGCGCGGCTCTTCGGTCAAAAAGCCAGTGGCGGTAAGCTTGAAATTCTTATTGAGCGTATCGAGGATGATACAACCGTGCTTGCGCATGTGCGTTCATCTCGATCACCTAAGCCGGGTGCTGAATTGCAGCTGTGCACCGACGAAACCCATCGCCAGTTAACTGATAACAGAGTCACCATGCTGGAGCGTCAAGGTGCGTTGTTTCGATTGCGTTTTGATCGGCCGGTGTTGGATGTGTTGGAGGAGATCGGCCATATGCCCTTGCCTCCTTATATTGATCGCGCTGATGAGTCGATGGACAAAGATCGTTATCAAACGGTTTACGCTAAAAATGCCGGGGCCGTTGCTGCGCCAACTGCAGGGCTGCATTTTGATGAGGCATTGATGAAGACCCTGCGTGAAAAAGGGGTGTCGATTGCTGAAGTCACTTTGCATGTTGGCGCTGGGACGTTTCAGCCCGTTAAGGTTGAAAACGTTGAAGAGCATACAATGCATAGTGAGTGGATTCATGTCGGTGAATCTGTCGTTGATGCAGTAAAAGCGTGCCACGCACGTGGCGGGCGAGTGATTGCTGTTGGAACGACCGCGGTGCGCTCATTAGAATCAGCCAGTCAGAAGGGCGCAATTGAGCCGTTCACCGGTGATACCGATATTTTTATATACCCGGGTTATCGCTTTAAAACGGTCGATGCCATGGTGACAAACTTTCATTTACCGGAGTCGACGCTGTTGATGTTGGTGTCAGCTTTCTCGGGGTATGACGAGATGAAAGCGGCGTATCGAGAAGCTGTGGCTGAGCGATACCGTTTTTTCAGTTACGGTGACGCGATGTTTTTGCAACAGCATGTTGCTGAATAACATCATCGTCGCGTTATTTATTTTTACTAACAAAATGAGCATGTCATGACAGATCGCCAATGCCATATGACTTTTACTGTGAATGCTACTGATGGCAAGGCACGTACGGGTTACTTGGAGTTTCCGCGAGGCAAAGTTCGCACGCCTGCGTTTATGCCGGTAGGCACCTACGGTACGGTCAAGGGGATGTTACCCCGCGATATTGAAGAAATTGATGCCGATATTATCTTGGGTAATACCTTTCACCTCATGTTGCGTCCGGGCACGGAAGTAATTAAAGCCCATGGCGACTTGCATGATTTTGCTCAATGGCAAAAGCCCATTTTGACGGATTCTGGTGGTTTTCAAGTCTTCAGTCTTGGGGCAATGCGCAAGATTAAAGAAGAGGGTGTGACGTTCCAATCGCCCGTTGACGGCTCAAAAGTATTTATGAGCCCAGAATCATCTATGCAAGTGCAGCGTGATCTCGGTGCAGATGTTGTAATGATTTTTGATGAGTGCACACCGTATCCGGCCACTGAAACACAAGCAAAAGATTCCATGCAGTTGTCTCTGCGTTGGGCGCAGCGCAGTAAAGACGCACATGGTGATAATCCGGCGGCGCTGTTCGGTATTATTCAGGGTGGTATGTTTGAAAGCTTGCGTGATGAATCGTTGGAAGGACTCACGAATATCGGTTTCGACGGCTATGCCATCGGTGGTCTCTCGGTGGGTGAGCCGAAAGATGAAATGCAAAAGGTATTGGATCACGTCACACATCAGATGCCGGATGATAAGCCGCGATATTTGATGGGTGTTGGAACTCCTGAAGATTTGCTGGATGGCGTGATGGCGGGCATCGATATGTTCGACTGTGTGATGCCGNCCCGCAATGCCCGTAACGGACACTTGTTTACTTCAGAGGGTGTTATCAAAATTCGTAATGCCAAGCACAAGAAAAGCATCGAGCCGCTTGATCCGACTTGCGATTGCTATACCTGTAAAAATTTCACCCGTGCATATCTGCATCACCTCGATAAATGTAAAGAGATGCTCGGGGCACAACTGAATACCATTCACAATCTGCGATACTACCAAGCGCATATGGCGAATATTCGAGAGGCGATTGCCGAAGGTCGGTTAACGCAGTTTGCGAGTGAATATAAGGCCAGAATGGCGGCTGCACGTGAAATGCGCCCGCCAGCAGATGTGGTGAAATAACTCGATAACGGGATTAAGGGAGCCTCTAAAAACTATCTTGCTTGCGCTGGCGTCGTTAAAATTTAATTGAAATCGGTCGTTTATTGCACATAAACCTGAGAGTCGTCCCGGCCGTTTTCATCGAATTTTGCCCCGTCAGTGCTTTTAGAGGCTCCCTTAAATCTGCAATGCTGTTAGTTTACGAACGTGCAGTTCTTACAGGCACAAAAAGGGATGCTCATGTACAAGTTTTGCTTTTATGTGCCGTCTGCAGACGCAGACGCGGTAAAGACCGCTGTTTTTGCGACGGGTGCTGGTGCGATTGGTGATTACCGCGAATGTTGTTTTGAATCTGCGGGTACTGGGCAATTTCGCCCGTTAGATGGCGCAAGCCCTGCCATTGGTGTGGTTGGTGATCTTGAACATGTGGATGAACTGAAAGTTGAGCTGGTGTGTGCGACTGCACATATTCTCGATGCTGTTCGTGCGATGATCAATGCTCACCCGTATGAAGAGCCGGCTTATGAAGTATGGCCAGTGCTGACATTGGCTGATCTTGAGGAAACACTCGAATGAATGTGTTCGAAATTGATGGGAAAGCGCCGAGTTTTGATGGCGAAGGTCATTTTATTGCGCCGACAGCGACGCTTATTGGCGATGTTCGTGTCAAATCCAATGCCAGCATATGGTTTAACACCGTTATTCGGGCTGAAAACGATGTGGTGACTATCGGCGAAAACACCAATATTCAAGATCTGAGCATGCTGCACGTGGATCCTGGGTTTCCGCTGCATATTGGTGACAATGTCACTGTCGGGCACAAAGTGATGTTGCATGGCTGCTCGATTGGCGAGGGCACGTTGATTGGCATGAACGCGGTTGTTCTCAATGGGGCTCGTATCGGTAAAGGCTGCTTGATTGGTGCAAATGCGCTGATTACCGAAGGGATGGAAATACCTGATGGCTCGATGGTGCTGGGTAGCCCGGGCAAAATTGTTAAAACGCTGGATGAAGAGACACGCGCTTTATTGCTGGCTGGTGCGGGTAACTATGTGAAAAATGCCGACCTGTTTAACCGAACGTTGCGACGTGTCGCTGCGGATCATAAATAACCTCCAATAGTGAGATGACTGACAATGACTGACGAAGTAGCATCACCTTGTGTATCCATCTGCGTACTTGATGATAAGGATGTGTGTCAGGGATGTTATAGAACTGCACAGGAAATTACGGACTGGACTCGCTATGATAATGCAGAAAAGAGCGCGGTGAATGCCAAATGCCAGGAACGATTCAAGCAGGAACAGAAGGTTATCTTCAGTTAACTCCGCCTACGGCGATCCGTCTCGGTCTTCATATTAGGGCGATACTGGCATCCGTTTTGCTATCGATCGGCTGCGCGACGGCCCATGCCGATACGTGTATCAATGGCACGTGGTTATTGGATTCCAGTGCATCAAGCGGGTTATCGCGCAATCACTCCCGCGAAGTTGACGCCTTTCAAAAGCGCTCATATGCGACAGGCTCTGATGCTGCCAAAAAGAGCGGTGATGTTGGCGCCAAGATATCTCCCAAAACCGGGCTTCCTGGTTTTGTATTCGACCAGTCACCACTCGACGTTGTTGTTGACGATGGCTGGGTCACTTTTTCCAGTCAACTGCAAAACCGGCGTTTCAGCACTAATGGTGCAATGCGCCAGGTTTCGCTCAGCAATCTGAATAAAGCCAATTCAGTGATTGCAGGTTGGGACGATCATCACTTGATTGTTGAAACAACCACTCCCCATGGCTCCTATATTGATGAGCAGTTTTCCCTGAATCCTGAGGGTGAATTAGTTATCAATTTACAGGTTTCTACAGGTTTGACTAAACCCTTTGCATTCATCAAGGTCTATGAGCGTAAAGAACCTCTTGATCCGAAATGCCTAGCGCATTTTCGGGTGAAGCCCTCGGCCGCTGCGATTAAGTGAACTCTGGCACTAGCTAGATGGCCGAATTCGCTAATTTATCGATCTTGATTGGGTAATGGTTATTCGCGATTAGGGTGTCACAAAAGGTTCGTTGGGTTGTCATGCATCTGACACTTTAGCTGATTAAATTTGATCGAATTGTGATCAGATAAATTATCTGGTCATCACTGAATGTACGCGTCTCAAATCGTGTACGCCGTTACTTCGAAATCGGGCCAGTATGCTGGTTACATCAACGATACGAAGTTTGTGCGATAGATAAATATTGGGCAGGCGTAATACGACGATTGAACGATGCTGTTTAGGTATGCCCGGATGTAGGAGCTTCTAAGCGCAAACGTTATGTAGGTGTTTAGGTTCTTGGCTCAATGGGTAGATAAAGCTGAAAGCCCGGCCCAGCAAGGAAATCGTGAAAGCGAAGCTGTGTCGGATCTGCTGATGCAGTGCCGGTATCCGCATGAAGGCGATATCTGGTTGAGGATGGCGTAAGTTATTGTGCCTGATAGTGCTGGCGATTGAGTTGTATTCGATCCCTGTCAGTGCGAACGTGCCGGTTACTTTTTACCGCTCCCTTAACCTTGGTTACGTCTGATTGAAAGGCCTGTTGAAGCTGGTTTAATTGCAACCCGAAGGTTAAAGCATGATCAGTGTTGATGCGGTTCTGGCAGAAAAACTGCCGCATTTTTCCCGAAAGCACCCTGTTCTCAATCGAACGCTCTCTACTATCCTCAAGTATTTTCTGCATGAACGCGAATTTCAGGCGTTTGAAGAAAAATACCCGCATCTTGAAGGTTTCGATTTTGTCGAACAGGTGCTTGAGTACTTCGATTTTGACTATCGGGTATTTGACCGAGAAGTCGCACGTATTCCTGATACCGGGCGCGTTGTGATTGTCGCTAATCATCCGATTGGCAGTCTCGACGGTTTGGCTCTTTTGAAGATGATCAAGGATGTACGCCCAGATGTAAAAGTCATCGCTAATGAGCTGTTGTATGCAATTGAGCCGTTACGCTCTCTGTTGTTGCCTGTCGATAATATGTCGAATAAGACCCGTAAGGAATCCATCAAGGACATTCGAAAGTATCTTGAATCCGAAGGCGCGGTGATTATCTTCCCAGCGGGAGAGGTATCCCGATTCGGGCCATCAGGCATCAAAGATGGCCGTTGGGATAAGGGCTTTTTGCGATTTGCTCAGGCGACCAATGCGCCGATTCTACCGCTGTTTGTTAACGGGCGTAATTCACTGTTTTTCTATGCCTTGTCGTTTTTATCCAAACCGGCAAGCGGTATCTGGTTAGTGCGCGAGATGTTTAAGCAGGCGAACCAGCATGTCGACGTGAGGGTAGGGCATGCAATCTATCCGGATCAGTATCAAAACCTGGATCTTAAAATCGATGCCAAGGTAAAACTGTTCAAAAAATATGTGTATAAGCTCGGTAAGGGAAAGCACCTATTGGGTTTTGTACCGGACTACGAAACAGTGGCGCACCCGGAAGATCGTTTGTTATTGAAACGTGAAATTCGTCAATGTGAGTTACTTGGTGAAACCTCTGATGGCAAGAAAATTTACCTCTATAACTACGCCACTAACTCGGTGGTCATGCGTGAGATTGGTCGATTGCGTGAACTGACCTTCCGGGCGGTAAAAGAGGGCAGTNGTAAGCGTCGCGATGTAGATTACTACGACCATTACTATGATCACATCGTCTTGTGGGATGATACTGATCTTGAAATTGTCGGTGCATACCGCCTAGTGCAATCTGCCAAAGCTCTCGCTCACGAGATGCCTGAAGACAAAAAGTCGTTGTCGAAACTCTACACTCAAACGCTATTCGACTTTAATCCGGCAATGGATCAGTGTGTGGAAAATGGTTTAGAGCTGGGGCGTAGTTTTATTCAGCCACGATACTGGGGGCGTCGTTCGCTCGATTACCTTTGGTACGGTATTGGTGCCTACCTGAAAAAGTATCCGCATATCGATACCATGTTTGGCCCGGTCAGTATCAGTGCTGCGTATTCCGATGCTGCAAAAGATGTGTTGGTGTATTTTTATACCCGCTTTTTCGCTTGTGAGAGTGCGTTGGTTTCTGCCCCCAATGAGTATCAGATTTCGGATAAAGAACGTGTACGTCTAGATGCTGCCTTTGACGGCCTGAATGATTACAAAGCGCGTTTTGCCAAGTTGCGCGAATTGATGGGCGCGTTGGGTGAATCGGTGCCGACACTCTACAAGCAATACACCGAGCTTTGCCATGAGGGCGGCACGGAGTTTTCTGGTTTCAATGTTGATCATCAGTTTTCTGATTGCATCGACGGCTTTATCGTTGTTCATGTGGATAAGGTGAAAGATTCTAAACGTCAGCGTTACATCGGTGACTAACTCATCGACGCTTGTTTCAAGCGTCGATTCTTCAGATTGATGGTCGGTGCAGTTGTTGATGGTGTTTGTCAGGTTGCTTGACGTCGTTCTCGCATCTATTCAATTGGCTAGGACGACTGCCAGTGTAAGTTGCAGTTAATGTTATCTCGCGTTGGGGAATTCATCTGTGTATGGAGATAAAGAAGCTGCTGAAACACTTGAGCAGCTAAAGGTTCTCAGTGGTACCAAAACGGATTATGTCAATCACCGTGTGTTGACGACGCGTGAGCATCAGGGCGAATCTTACGATGTTCATGCGTTTTCCATTGGTACTGATAAACCCGATGTGCCTGTCATTTTTTTCATCGGCGGCATACATGGTATAGAGCGTATTGGTGCGCAGGTTGTTCAGGCATTTCTGAATCACATGTTGCAACGACTCAGTTGGGATTCAAGCGTTCTCCATATTCTCGATAATCTGCGTTTGTGGTTTGTTCCGGTAGCCAACCCCGTCGGTTTTCGTTTCAACATGCGCAGTAATGGGCGTGGTGTCGATTTGATGCGCAATGCACCTCATGATGCCGCTGGTAAGGTGAGTTTTTTGGTGGGCGGGCAGCGTTTGACGAGAGGCCTCCCTTGGTATCGTGGAACACAGGGGGAAATGGAACCAGAATCTGAAGCACTGACTAGTTTAGTGTTTGAGGAAGTTGACCGTGCGCCTCTGACGATGGTTTTAGATGTTCATTCCGGTTTTGGGGCTGTAGACCGGTTGTGGTTTCCGATGGCTTCAACGACTGACCCTGTTCCTCACCTCCCTGAATTTTTTGAGCTCAATCAACTGCTGCAGCGCAATAATCCGCATCATAACTATGTATTTGAGCCGCAGTCTCGACACTATGTCACGCACGGGGATTTGTGGGATTACACCTATCAACGTGCATATGAACATGAAAGGCTGTTATTACCTTTGACACTGGAGATGGGCTCATGGCGCTGGCTGCGCAAAAATCCTTGGCAGTTGGGCCCAACGGGTTTGTTTAATCCCGTGAAGCCTCACCGGATTCAGAGGGTGCTTCGCCATCATTTGAGTTTGTTGGAGTTTTTAATTCGGGCAGGTTTCTCGTGGGAGAACTGGTTGCCGGCCAATGAACGGCACAGGCAAGCGTTATACCGGGATGGGTTGGCGATGTGGTATCAAGATGAGTCGTAATATTGTGCTTTTGCGTGGACTTGCTCGAGGCAGTCGTCATTGGGGAGAATTTGCCCATCACCTTCAGGAACAACTCCCTGGGGATCGGGTTGTTTGTGTCGACTTGGCCGGCAATGGCCGGCGGCACCAGGAGCGAAGCCCGCTGACCGCAGATGATGCAGTCAGCGATCTACGCGAGCAATTGCGTGAGCAGGGGCTACAGCCGCCTTACTATGTTATTGCCCTGTCGTTGGGTGGCATGCTGACATTAAACTGGCTGGTGCACGATGATTCGGCGATTGCTGATGAGGTAGCATCGGCGGTGGTGATTAATACCAGCCACGGTAAGTACAACCCTATATACCATCGAATGCGGCCGTTGGCATTACAACGGTTGCTGATGGCCTTGTGGCTGCCGGTTTCGATGCGCGAGTCGATTGTTTATCAATTGACCGTTAATACCCGCGGGCACCGTAAACGTCGAACAACGATTTGTGAGTGGATTGCGATTCAGCGGCAAAACCCGGTGTCGGTTCAGAACTTCTACCGGCAGATTAAATTAGCGGGCAGTTTCTCCAAGCCGTTAAAGATTGAGCCTCGACGCTGCCTTTTATTAGCGTCTACGCAAGACCACCTTGTAAACCCGAATTGCAGTCAGACGTTGGCAGGCCGTTTTGGGTTGTCTGTCGGGTATCACAGTAAAGCAGGTCATGATATGACGTTTGACGACCCTGATTGGGTGGCCAAGCGCGCACTTCAGCACTTTTTTGGTGGCGACGCAGCGGGGCAATAAGGCTCAGCGTATTAGTTTCCCTGCCGTTTCCTTGCATTATGCGGAGGTTGGCTTGTGGAGGCTTTCCAGCGGGGCGGCAGCGCGCACGAGTATACTTGCGAGCACAACGACCACTGAGAATCCTGTGGTAGGAAACAAAGTGACGTTGCAGCAAGCTGTAAGTGCGATCTGATTATTTTACGACAGGTACGATTTCCTGATCTTCAATATCGACTAGGAATTTTTCCTTGCCGTTTTCAGTGATTAGCTCAATCGAATAGTAATCTACATTTTTCTTCGCTTGAATTTCACCGTCAATGACAAAGCCGTGGTATTTATCGAGAACCATGCTGATGGCTTTATCGAGCGGGAATTTTACTTTAACTGCCTTATCAATAACGGCTTTGTGGTAGCTTTTCTCGAACCAGGTATTTGACGCATATTCGCGCGCAGACTGAATTTTGCCGGTAGAGAGGTTTACATAAGCAGTGTGCTTCTTGTTGTTATCCGGATTGATGGTGCGGATTTCATAAACCAAACCAACGTCCTGCATTTCAAGATCATATTCATAAATAAGGCCGGGAAATGCCTTGTTAACGAGTTCAAATGCTTTAGCTGGCGTCGTTCCTGATTTTTTTATCACGAGCTGAGCAATCGCGGCGTTCTCGTAGTCAGCTAACGTGACGGCCGAGAAGAAAACCAACAAGGTTGATATGAGTGTTTTTCTGATAATGCTTTGCATGGCAATTCCTTATCCGTGGTGTTTTGAGGAAAGAATAGCAAAGAAACCACGAATTGAAGTTTAGAGGTGGCCTCTGAGAGGCGGTTCATTTCAGTTATGCGATTGACGCTGATTATCGATATCTTAAGGATTAACGGTGGTCATGGGTTAGTAGGCGTTACCCGATTCGATGGGATTTACTGTGTGTTAGCGATAAATAAATTGTCATTTGCTGAAAATGACAAGTCGCTTCAAAATAGTCGGCTTATAAATTTAAGAGGCCCTACTCAATGACGACGCCATTAATCGTGTTACTTGTTTTGTGCATCCTGCCGCTGTCGTGTGGCTGGATCAGCGGATATTTTCGCCATAAACAGCTTGGAGAGGTAGATAATAAACACCCTCGAGGCCAGAATGCTCAGCTTACCGGCGCTGGCGCGCGTGCTTGTAGCGCTCAGAACAATAGTTGGGAAGCACTGGCACTATATACGGCTGCGCTTTTCGCGTTGTATTCAACGCAGGTGCCAGTGGCGGACTATGCACTTTGGTGCTGGGTATATTTGGGCTTGCGTGTCGCATACACCGGTTTATATCTGGCTAATCTGGATATTTTACGATCGGTCGTATGGCTGGGTTCATACGCTATTCTGATGTACTTTTTCGCGATGGCGCTGTGATTCTGACGGCGCGCCGTAAATTTATTTTGAGCTAAGTGATTGATAAATATCAAAGGCCGTAAAAATACGGCCTTTTTTTATTTGAAAATATTCCAGAACACCCCCATCTAAAGAGTATCGCAAGATAAATTGGACCGATACTCATGCAATACGATCGTTTAACCAAAACGCTGCAACAGGCATTGGCTACCGCACAATCTCAAGCTATGTCTGCTCATAACCCATCGATAGAAGCTGAACACTTTTTTCAGGCGCTGCTGGATGATAATACTGGCTACCTGATCAATATTCTCAATCGGGCGCAGGGTGATTTGCCCGAGCTCAAGGGTGCCGTCAAAAAGGTGATTGATAATCTGCCTACTCTGGGTGACGCATCTGCCGGGGCTGAAGTTCGAGCGTCGGGCGAGTTAATGCGACTGCTGACAGAAGCCGATAAATTAGCGACGAAAAAGCAAGATCAGTATGTTGCTGTCGAAGTATTTTTGTTGGCGATTTATGAAACGTCTATCGGGCTGAAGAAACTGCTCGAATCTGCCGGGTACAAAAAGCCTGAAATAGAAACCATTGTTGAAGATATTCGAGGAGGTGAAAGCGTGTCCGAGCAGAATAGTGAAGAGAATCGCCAAGCGCTGGATAAATATACCATTGACCTGACTGAGCGCGCGGAACAAGGCAAGCTCGACCCGGTTATTGGTCGCGATGATGAAATTCGCCGAACGATCCAAGTATTACAGCGGCGGACCAAAAACAACCCGGTGATTATCGGTGAGCCCGGCGTGGGTAAAACGGCGATTGTTGAAGGGCTTGCTCAACGTATCATCAACGGCGAAGTACCAGAAGGGTTGAAGAGTAAACGCTTGTTGTCACTAGATCTTGCCGGTTTGATTGCCGGTGCCAAATTTCGTGGTGAGTTTGAAGAGCGTTTGAAGGCTTTGTTGAAAGATTTGTCGAAACAAGAAGGGCAGATCATCCTGTTTATCGATGAAATTCACACCATGGTTGGCGCGGGCAAAGCCGACGGTGCGATGGATGCTGGTAATATGTTGAAGCCGGCGTTAGCGCGCGGTGAGTTGCATTGTGTGGGCGCCACAACATTAAATGAATACCGTGAATTTATCGAAAAGGATGCTGCGCTTGAGCGTCGCTTCCAAAAAGTATTGGTCGATGAGCCAAGTGAAGAAGATACCATTGCCATTCTCCGCGGGCTTAAGGAGCGTTACGAAGTTCACCACGGTGTTGATATTTCTGATGCGGCCATCATTGCTGCCACCAAATTGTCGATGCGTTATATCACTGATCGCAACTTGCCGGATAAGGCGATCGATCTTATCGACGAGGCGGCAAGTCGGATTCGTATGGAGATCGACTCCAAGCCCGAAGCACTCGATAAGTTGGAACGCCGGCTGATTCAGTTAAAAATTCAGCGTGAAGCGGTGAAAAAAGATAAAGATGAATCTTCCAAAGCCCAGCTTGACCAGTTGAAGGGCGATATCGCCGAGGCAGAGAAAGCATATGCTGATTTAGAAGAGGTCTGGAAGGCCGAAAAATCGGCGCTGCAGGGGTCTCAGCAAATTAAAGCTGAGCTTGAGCAAGCGCGAATGGATTTGGAATTGGCGAGTCGTGAGTCGAATCTGAGCAAGATGTCGGAGCTGCAATACGGCGTTATTCCTAATTTGGAAAAACAGTTGGAGGAAGCCTCCAAGGCCGAAGCCTCGGGCGAAAAAGAGACCAACAAATTACTGCGTAATCGTGTAACGGACGAAGAAATCGCAGAGATTGTCTCTAAGTGGACAGGCATCCCCGTCACTAAGATGATGGAAGGTGATCGCGATAAGTTGCTGCGTATGGAGGATATGTTGCACAAATCAGTGATCGGTCAGGGTGAGGCGGTTAAAGCGGTATCCAGTGCAGTTCGCCGCTCGCGGGCGGGGTTATCTGATCCGAACCGCCCTAATGGTTCCTTCTTATTCTTGGGCCCAACTGGTGTGGGTAAAACGGAACTGTGTAAAAGTCTCTCTGAGTTTCTATTCGACACCAGTGAGGCGATGGTTCGCATTGATATGTCCGAGTATATGGAAAAGCATGCGGTATCTCGCCTGATTGGTGCACCACCGGGGTATGTGGGTTATGAGGAAGGCGGCTACTTGACGGAAGCCGTACGCCGACGCCCCTATTCATTAATTCTTCTGGATGAGGTGGAGAAGGCGCATCCGGACGTGTTTAATATTCTTTTGCAGGTATTGGATGAAGGCCGCCTTACGGATTCTCAAGGGCGTACTGTTGATTTCAAAAATACGGTTATTGTTATGACCTCGAATTTGGGCTCTGACATGATTCAGTCACTAACGGGAAACGCCAGCGGTGAAGAGATTAAAGATGCCGTGATGGAAGTTGTCAGTAAAAACTTCCGCCCAGAACTATTAAATCGATTAGATGATATTGTTTACTTCCACCCATTGGGTAAAGAACATATCCGCGACATTGCCAGTATTCAGCTGCGCCATTTGCAAAAGCGTTTGGCAGATAGAGAGTTGTCTCTAGAGGTCAGTGACGATGCGATGCATGTCATCATTGAGCAGGGCTACGATCCGGTTTATGGTGCTCGCCCACTGAAGCGTGCAGTTCAGCGGTTGATTGAAGATCCTCTCGCAACAGAAATACTCAGCGGCGAGTTCAAATCCGGCGATACCGTGCATATTGGTTGTGAGGATGAAAAACTGACATTCACGCGTTAGCGGCGTTTGGCATAATAAACAGGCACGGCGGCATAGCGCCGTGTCATTTTTTAATAACCTTGCGGTCTAACATTTTCGCTTTTATTTTTTTATCATTTTTGCTTCGGAGAATTTAAAGAAAGGAGGCTTCAATAATATCCCCTCTAAAGCAGGTTTTTTCTGCCACCATTTTATCCTTTTTCATTGCTGGATGTATTCCGGAAACAACAACGCCAACTCCTCCGCCCCCGCCTAGTGATACTGCGATACCGCCGTTGACAGATAATGGGTCTATTGAAGGTGTTTAGCGTATCAGTGGTGAGATTGAGCTGCGTCAGTTCGACTGGCTCGAATCAGATGGACATCGTTGGCACGGAGGGGCCAGTACTGTAAATACTTATGATGAAATTAGTTTCGACAATGGTGGTAATCTCGCTATTACCTTGATTCGAAGCAACTCTGTTGGTGTAAATACACTGCAGGCTGTAAAAATTTCACACGCACAAAGTTTTGATACTGGCGATGTATTTGTACAAACAGCAGATGGATTTTCTGAAGGAGCATTAAGCACGGGCAACTTCGACATCAGTTGCTACACAGTTCACTATGATGGTTCAGAAACATTCAATGGCGTCGAGACAGCTTTGGAGTCAGGGTTGATTGTCAATGCTGTTCAGTCAGGTGTTGATGCTTTCAAAGTTGATGTCGGTTTTGATCTGATCGACAGCGTTGTGTTGTCGCGTTGGCTGGATGGCGAAGAGGATTATTTTTTCGAAAAATTACTCGAAGGTGATAATTTGAGTTCAACCATTCAATGGACAGATACAGGTGTTAATGGGCAGCTGACCAGCAGTGATGCAGATGCTACGTTAGATATGACTATATCGCTTGAGTACTGATTACCTGTATAGGTAGTTGATCTTTAGGGAGACTCTGGATAATTCTCAGCGCAATTTAGCTGCTTTAAAAGCAGTCATCGCTCGCGATATTGTCCTCGGTCTCCTTCGTTAACACGTGGCCCGGTTGCATCCGGGCCACGTGTCAGGTTGTTAGGTCGACTACCTGTGACTCTATCCAGCCAGAAATCGACTGATACACATCCGCGGCATTCAGCTCGTTGATGATTTCATGTCGAGAATTTTCCCAGATTTTCTTTGAAACCCTCTTCATGCCTACTCCCGTCATTGCATCGTAGAGTTTTAGTATTCCTTTACTATTCGCAGTTGCTGGATCTTGGTCACCGCCAATAAGGAAGATGGGCAGGTTGCGGTCAATGTTGCTGATGGCATTTTTTGTATTCATTGCCATCATGGCCGCGAGAAACTCATTCCATAATTCATTGCTACACCGAAAACCGCAATAGGTGTCTCCGACGTAATCATCTACTTGGTTATCGTCTCGGCTTAACCAATCAAAAGTGGTTCTGTTAGGTTTAAACTGGCGATTGAATTGCCCAAATATTAGTTTGTCGATAATCGCGCTCTTACCCGTGCGTCCGATGCGCAGACTCTCTAGCTTGGTCACTAGCAAAGCTGCGGCGAGTTCGATGCGAGGATTCAAATTCAAGCCAGACAATATACACGCATCAGAATTTACCTTATGCCAAGTTAACGCGCTGCGCGCTGCTTGAGCACCCATACTGTGCCCGAGCAAAATGAGAGGACAGTTGGGCCAGAGTGTTCGCGCGTGTGTTTCAACGAGATGCAGGTCGTTTAAAACGGATTGCCAGCCATGTATGTTTGGGTCGGATGAGAAGATACCGAGCTGTTGCTCCGGTGTGCTTAGCCCGTGACCGCGATGGTCATGAGCGATAACGGCATAGCCCTGTTGATTGAGGTAGCTAGCAAAGTCGCTATAGCGCCCGGCGTGTTCGGCCATACCGTGACTAATCTGTACGATGGCGCGAGGGTTTTCTAGCGGCCACAAATACAGCGGAATCGTATGGCCGTCAGTGGCCTTAAGGTATGTGGTTTTAGTCTCAGTCACGATTAACCCTCACGCGTTCAACGGCATCCAGCCAGCCTGCGTATTGGCTATCACGTTCGGCCTTGGTGATCTGGGGTTCAAAAATCTGATCGACGCGCCATTGCTCGCTGATGTGTTCGAGGGAGCGGAATAACCCGGCTTTCAAGCCCGCCAAGTACATGGCTCCTTGCGCTGTGGTTTCGACATTTGATGGGCGATCAATGCGTCCGCCTAATACATCCGCAAGACGCTGCATTAGCCAGTTGTTGGTTGTCATGCCGCCGTCAACGCGCAGTAACTCGGGGCGCAGCCCATCTTGTTCCATGGCTTTTTGCAGATCTTTTGTTTGGTAACAAACAGATTCAAGACCGGCGGCAACAATATCTTCAATACTCGATGCCCTCGTTAGGCCGGAAATAGCTCCGCGAGCATCTGGATCCCAGAACGGCGCACCAAGGCCAGTGAATGCAGGAACGAGAAACACACCGTGGTCTTTTCGTGAGCGCTCAGCCAATTGTTCGCTATCGCTTGCCGTGCTGAGCAATTTCAACCCGTCACGTAGCCATTGTATGGTTGCCCCGGCAACAAAAATACTGCCTTCAATGGCGTAGGTTGGCTGTCCATCTAATCGGTAGGCTACGGTTGTTAGTAACTGGTGATTAGAGTTGATCGCTTTTTCGCCGGTATTGAGTACGAGAAAACAGCCGGTGCCATAGGTGCTTTTAGCCATGCCGGGCTCAAAGCATGCCTGGCCAACCAGCGCAGCCTGTTGATCGCCGATCAATGAATATATTGGGATGTTGGCATCTAACCAGTCGACTTGGGTGGAGCCATAATCATCGGCACAGTCACGTACTTCAGGCAGCATGTTTTTAGGTACATGAAAAAGCTCGAGTAGTTCATCGTCCCACTGCTGATCGTGAATATTGAATAGCAGGGTTCGGCTTGCATTTGTCGCATCGGTGGCGTGTTGCTCGCCGTTGGTTAGGTGCCAGAGTAACCAGGTGTCGATGGTGCCAAATGCCAGTTCGCCAGCATCTGCCGCAGCTTTAGCACCATCAACATTTGTTAGAATCCATTCGATTTTAGTAGCACTGAAGTAGGGGTCGATGAATAGCCCTGTTTTGCTATGGGCTTGAGATTCCCATGCCGATGATTTAAGTGACTGGCAGCGTTCAGAGGTGCGTCTGTCTTGCCATACAATAGCTGGGTAAACGGGTTGTCCTGTGTCTCGATTCCAAACAATCGTAGTTTCGCGCTGGTTGCTGATGCCGATACCTGCTATTTGGCTAGCTGCAATACCGGCAGTGGTAATCGACTCCGTGACGGTCGCCTCGACGGTTTGCAGGATTTCTTGCGGATCATGTTCAACCCAGCCGTTATTTGGGTAGTGCTGGCTGAATTCCTGCTGCGCGGTTGCGACAACGGCACCCTCGTGATCAAAAACAATCGATCGGGTGCTTGTTGTACCTTGATCGATGGCAAGTATGTATTGGGGCGTCTTGGCAGTCATAGCATCGTCATTGTTGTTTTTAATCGATTATTACAAGCATAGGATCTCTGATCCAGCGTAAAATGAGGGTATCGGGTTTCTTTGTTAGGTGGGCCCAGATACGCAAAATCCATTAATGAGGTGAGTGTGCAGCAGATATTTAATGTTGAGGTTTCAGATACCGACACGTCAGCGCCGGTTTTACTTGCTGAAGCCTCTGGGCTGTCGATGCAGCAGATTAAACTATCGATGCAAAAAGGTGCAGTTTGGTTACGCCGCGGGCGTAAGCAGCAACGCCTGCGGCGCGCTAAAAAACCTCTGAACCTCGGTGATGAGCTTGTTTTTTATTATGACCCGGAAGTGTTAAGCCAGCAGCCTCTGACGATCGAACTAGTTGCCGATCATCAACAGTATTCCATCTGGTTCAAGCCTTACGGTGCATTCTCCAGTGGATCTCGTTGGGCAGATCATTGCGCGATGGATCGATTGGTGGAGCAGGCCTTCGATCATCAGCGCCCGGTGTTTCTTGTGCATCGACTGGATCGGGCGACATCGGGGTTGATGGTATTGGCGCATACGCGCGAAATGGCACGTGTCTTCGCTGGTTTCTTTGAGCAGCGCACGATTCGTAAAGTATACCGAGCAATTGTGCATGGCGATGCGGAGAGATTTGTCGACTCGGTGATGTTGGAAGAGCCGGTTGATGGCAAATCGGCGCGAAGCATTGTGGAACGTGTACAGGTGGATTCAGCAGGCTCGAAGGCAGAAGTGAGTGTCGAGTTAAAAACCGGTCGCAAACACCAAATTCGCCATCACCTGGCACATGCAGGGCATCCGATTGTGGGTGATCGTCTATTTGGGCGAGGCGAAGAAGATGGCCAGGATTTACAGTTGCAGGCGCGTTTTTTAGCGTTTACTTGCCCAGTGACTCAGCAACCCGTTAGTTTCACGCTGCCAGAGGCTTGGCGTATAAGTCTGTAAAGGAAAGGCCATGGCTGATTGGAAGATCTTCTCGAAAGTGCACCGTTCGTTATTCAAGCTCTCTGGAGGACGGCTGGGCAATCGCTTAGCGGGTATTGATATGGCGATGATTGATACGATTGGGCGCAAAAGTGGCAAGGTTCGTACGGCTCCTGCGGCTTGTTATCCCTATCAAGACAGTGTTGTTGTGGTCGCCTCCAACAACGGCGGTGACAAACATCCCATTTGGTGGTTGAATTTGAAGGCGCATCCTTCAGTGAATGTTCGGTTGGGGCAGGAGCAATTTAAGGCAGAAGCCATAGAGCTAAGTGGTGAAGAGCGTGACGCAGTCTGGCTGAGTATTGTTCGACTCAACCCGCGCCAGAAAACGTATGCAGAGATGACCGACAGACTACTGCCGGTGATTTATCTCAGGCCTGTTAGCGAGCGATCTTGAATACCTTGGCGGTATCGATTACGTTATTTTCAAGCTTTTGTACTTCAATCACATAATCACCTAGGCGAACAGACGCGTTCGCTTGAGGGAAGGTTTGCAAGTGCTCAAGAATCAGGCCGTTTAACGTTTTCGGGCCGTCAATGGGTAGTTTCCAGCCCGTGTGGCGGTTAATGTCTCGAAGTGTCGCAGATCCTTGGATGATCACAGATCCATCATCCTGATCGTCAAAATCATCGGAATCTTCGATTAGGTTCGACGTAAACTCCCCAACGATCTCTTCGAGAATGTCTTCCAGTGTCACTAGGCCCATCACCGATCCGTATTCATCAACCACAATGGCAATACGGCGTTTTTCTTTCTGGAAGTTAACCAGTTGTTGATGCAGCCCGCTTAGGTCGGGTGTGAATACCGGTTCTCTGATAGCTTCACGAAACAGCTCCTTGCTGAAGCCTTCGTCCCGGCCGAGTAGTTTACCGACATTGCGCATATGGAGAATGCCGATGATATTGTCTATGTCGTCTTCATAGACTGGAATGCGGGTGTACTCGCAGTTTTGCAGTAGGCTAAGAATGACTTCTTCACCGTTATTGATATCAATGCCGTAAATTTCGTTTCTCGGCACCATGATATCTTCGACCGTTGCGTGTTCGAGGTCGAGGATATTCAAGAGCATGCCTTGATGTCGATCAGGTATTAGGTCGCCGGCTTCGTCAACAATCGTGCGCAGTTCTTCAGAGCTAATGTGATCGCTATCGGTCGAATTTGCTCGAATGCCGAATAATCGAAGGATAACGCCAGTGATAGCATTCATCGCCCATACAAATGGGTAAAAAATGATTAATAGCCATTTTAGAAGGAAGCTGGCCGGAAACGCGAAGCGTTCAGGGTAGTAAGCCGCGATGGTTTTCGGTGTGATTTCCGCAAAAATTAAGATAATAATTGTCAGTACAACGGGCGCTATAGCTAACCCCGCATCGCCATATAGACGAAGAGCGATAACCGTAGCGATAGTAGAGGCGACAATATTGACCAAATTGTTGCCAATCAAAATCATACCAATGAGCCGTTCAGGGCGCTCAAGCAACTCCGATGCACGTTTGGCAGACTTGTGATTGTTTTTACTCAAATGTCTCAGGCGATAGCGGTTCAGCGATAGCATGCTGGTTTCCGAACCTGAAAAAAACGCCGAAATGAGTATTAGCAGCGCTATAAGGCCAAAAAGAAGGCCTACATGTATGTCGTCCAATGAATTTACCCTGATGACTGAAGCAGTTTAATCTTGCAGGAATATCGCCAAATTGGCAATGCTTAGACCTTTTGCAATATGACTTCCAAAGCAAACTTTGAACCAAAATAAGCCAGCATCAAGGCAAAGAAGCCGGCTAGTGTCCACTTAGCAGCTGTTATGCCACGCCATCCTCGGCGGTGATGGCCGATCAACAGTGTGGCGAAGACACACCAAGCAATAATCGAAAGTACGGTTTTATGAAGCAGATGTTGAGCGAACATATCTTCAATAAAAAGAAATCCGGAGCCGATGCCGAGCGTCAATAAAATAAAACCAAGCAGCAGCATTTCGAACAGCAATCGCTCCATCGTCATTAGTGGTGGAAGATAGCGGAACAGGCCATTGAACGAATGCTGGCGTAATTGTTGTTCCTGTGCTGCGAGTAAAACAGCTTGAACTGCAGCTAGCGTTAATATGCTGTAGCTCAGAATCGATAGCACAATGTGAATGATTAGGCCGGTACTGGTAACCAGTTTGTCGGTAGGGCTAGGAACAAAACTGCTAACGATAACGCTTAATGCGGCAAGCGGAATGACAATGGCGATCAGGTTATCGATTTCCAGTTTACGCAACTGAGATATAAGCGAAATTGCAGAGATAACTACAAAGATCAGCGACGAGACACGGTAGAAGCCTAAATGGAGTGCTTGTCCCAGAAATACGGTGTAATGCAAGGATACGCAGTGGGCGACGACGGCCAGCGCAAAAGTAGCCGTGAAGCTAGCTGGCGCAGTCTGGCGTATACCCTCGCGTGTACACCGGACAAGATGCTGTATAAGCAGCAAAAAACTGATTGCGTACAGTGTGGAAGTGACAATAGCAGACAGTGTTAGCATTGCAGTCAATAAATCATCTCTGATGGTGGGTTTGATTCTCGGGAGCTCATCATTCGGCGAATTGGCCGAATGACCGTGCTATCTAACTATGTAGCCCGAATGATCAAACATGCGCTTTAATACAGCGTTATACAAGACCACCCATTGTATGGATGATTGGCGGGAGAGACAAACCTAAAGACCCTTTTTCCGGAATTTCTGCGTGAAACCTGCAGTAAATCTGCCTCTGCTCAGTTATAATCGCCCGCTATTTGCTTTAATCCCGCTCAGCCGTTGCGAGTGGAATCACCTGAAATAACTTCGAAATTGCCATATTGCCGGCTATTTCAGAGCTAGTTTGAGCGGGTGTTGTTGACCACTGCGGCTACCGGTATCGGATAAGAAGAGTAAACCCTATGTTTGAGAATTTAACGGATCGGTTATCCGAAACGCTGAAGTCGGTCACGGGTCAGGCCAAACTGACGGAAGACAATATTAAAGGTGCCTTGCGCGATGTGCGGATGGCGCTGCTTGAGGCGGACGTTGCGCTTACGGTTGTTAAAGACTTTGTTGATGGCGTTAAAGAACGTGCTGTCGGTAAAGAAGTGCTGTCGAGTCTGAGCCCTGGGCAGGCTTTTGTTAAAATCGTACAAGACGAATTGATTCGTGTTCTGGGTGCAGATACCGCCAAGTTGAATCTGAGCCAGCAGCCGCCAGCTGTTATTTTAATGGCAGGTTTGCAAGGTGCAGGTAAGACAACCACGGTGGGTAAACTTGCCAAGTATCTCAAAGAGATCGAAAAGAAATCTGTCATGGTGGTTTCTGCCGATGTCTATCGTCCCGCTGCGATTGAGCAGCTGCGTACGCTGGCAGAAAACGTAGATGTTAAGTTTTTCCCATCTGATAACTCTCAAAAGCCGGTTGATATTGCCAATGCGGCTATCAAAGATGCCAAACTGCAGTTTTGTGATGTATTGATTGTTGATACCGCAGGTCGTTTGGCCATTGATGATGCCATGATGGACGAGATCAAGGCATTGAATGCAGCAATTACACCAGCAGAGACGCTCTTTGTTGTTGATGCGATGACTGGTCAGGATGCTGCGAATACGGCAAAAGCATTTGGTGATGCACTGCCGTTAACCGGTGTCGTGTTGACCAAGGCAGATGCGGATTCTCGAGGTGGTGCTGCGCTTTCTGTGCGTACTATCACCGGTAAGCCGATCAAGTTCTTGGGTATGGGCGAGAAAATCGACGCTCTTGAGCCGTTCCACCCGGATCGTATCGCTTCACGTATTTTGGGTATGGGTGATGTTCTGTCTCTGATTGAAGAGGCTGAGCTGAAGCTGGATAAGAAAAAAGCCGAAAAACTGGCCCGCAAAGTATCCAAGGGCAAGCGATTCGACCTAGAAGACTTCCGTGATCAGCTGCAGCAGATGAAAAACATGGGTGGCATGTCCTCCATGCTGGATAAGATGCCGGGCATGGGCGGCTTGTCTCAAGTTGCGCAGGATCAAGTCGACAATAAGATGTTTGTGCAAATGGAAGCCATTATTAATTCCATGACGCCAGCAGAGCGACGTAACCCAGATCTGTTGAATGGGTCGCGTAAACGCCGTATTACTCAAGGTTCCGGAACGCAAATTCAGGATCTTAATCGTCTGCTGAAGCAGCACAAGCAGATGCAAAAAATGATGAAAAAGATGTCACAGAAAGGTGGCATGCAGAAAATGATGCGCGGTATGCAGGGTATGATGGGACAGGCCGGGCTTCCAGGTGGTTTGCCGGGCGGTGTTCCTGGCATGAATAAGCGTCGTTAAACACGCCCCTGATCTCTACCAAATTCACTGATTAATCTCGGTATTTTACGCTGATCGGTAGCCCGATTGGCCAATTTGGTCGTTTTGTTTTCAAAAAAAGGTTTTCTTGGCGGCGTGATTTTTGTAGAATGTCGCGCCTTTGAAATTGGGTTGAAATTTGACCCATCAATACGATTAACGAGCGGAACATACGCATGGTAACAATTCGTTTAGCACGTGGTGGCTCTAAGAAGCGCCCTTTTTATCACATCACTGTAGCTGACAGCCGTCGTTCACGTGATGGCCGTTTCATCGAGCGTATCGGCTTCTTCAACCCGATCGCACGTGGTCAGGAAGAGCGTCTGCGTCTGGATTCTGAGCGCCTGAACCACTGGGTAGGTCGGGGTGCGCAAGTTTCTGAACGTGTAGCCAAGCTGGTGAAAGACGCAGCTGAAGCTGAGCAAGCTGCAGCCTGAGCCTCGGGTTCAGAACTGCAGGATTAAAACCGTATGTCAAAAGCAGATAGCGATGCATACCTGGTTGTCGGCAAAGTTATTGGTTATTACGGTTTGCAAGGCTGGGTGAAGGTAAAGTCGTTCACACAGCCTGAAGACAACATTCTTTCGTACCAAGACTGTTTTATTAAACAGGATGGCCAGTGGCAGCCCGCGCAAATTGCGGCAGGCAAGTTACATGGCAAAGGCTTGGTGATGAAGTTTCGCGATTCTGATGATCGCACCGCAGCAGAGAATCTCGGCAAGTGTGAAATTGCCGTACTCTCCACCGCGTTACCTGAGCTTGCGGCAGATGACTATTACTGGCATGAGCTGTTGGGCTTGGAAGTACGTTTAGGTGATCAGTTATTGGGCAAGGTTAGTCATTTGCTTGAAACCGGTGCCAATGATGTGCTGGTTGTGAAGCCTTGTGCAGGAAGTATTGATGATCGTGAGCGTTTACTGCCTTATCGCCCGGAAGTGATTTTAGCTGTTGATCTGGAAGCCTCGTCCATGAGTGTGGATTGGGATCCGGACTTTTGATTGTCTGGTTGAAGGGATCAACGATTTAATCCATGAAATTCGGTGTGGTAACGCTTTTCCCACCCATGCTAGAAGGTATTACCCAGTTTGGTATAACTTCTCGGGCGGTGAAAAAAGGTCTGATCAGTGTTGATTGCTGGAATCCTCGGGACTTTACTCAGGATCGGCATCGCACCGTAGATGATCGTCCGTACGGCGGTGGCCCCGGCATGGTGATGATGATTGAGCCGCTTCGACAGGCCATTCATACTGCCAAGCAAGAATTGGTTGGAGATACTCAAGATGATACTGATTTGAGTGAAAAGCCGCCCAAAGTTGTATATCTCTCTCCACAAGGGCAGGTATTCAATCAGGCGAAAGCCAGAGAATTAGCAAGCGAGTCGGCACTGATATTGGTAGCCGGCCGTTATGAAGGCATCGATCAGCGTTTGATTGATCATGAAATTGATGAAGAGATTTCCATTGGCGATTTTGTCGTCAGTGGTGGCGAGTTGCCAGCCATGATGGTGATCGATGCAATAGCACGGTGTCTGCCTGATGTATTAGGGCATAGTGACAGTGCAGTAGAAGATTCGTTTTTTGAAGGGCTGTTGGACCATCCCCACTTTACCCGGCCAGAAGAAGACCTAGGTGGTCATGATTCTGACGGGGAGATTGGTGCACATAGTAAGTGCCAAAAGGTCCCTGAAGTCCTGTTAAGCGGAAACCATGAGTTGATCAGAGTGTGGCGTTTGAAGCAGGCTCTGGGGCAGACATGGTTGAAGCGCCCAGATTTATTAACCGACAGATGCCTGACAGATGAAGAGCAGCGTTTACTGGCTGAGTTTCAACAAGAATGGCAAACGCTGAAAGAGCATTTATAGGAGCATGACATGAGCAAGAACAAAGTGATTGCTGCAATCGAAGCAGAACAAATGGGTAAAGAGTTGCCTGAGTTTGGTCCTGGCGACACTGTTGTTGTTCAGGTTAAGGTTAAAGAGGGTGACCGTGAGCGTCTGCAGGCATACGAAGGCGTTGTTATTGCCAAGCGTAACCGCGGCCTGAACTCTGCGTTTACCGTGCGTAAAATGTCTCACGGTGTTGGTGTTGAGCGTACCTTCCAAACTTTCAGTACATTGGTTGACAGCGTCGAAGTCAAGCGTCGTGGTGCGGTTCGTCAAGCGAAGCTTTACTACTTGCGCGAATTGACTGGTAAGGCTGCACGTATCAAGGAAAAACTGGCTAAGAAAGCTAAGTAATTCCTGCAGATTTGTATTTGGGTACGTCAATATCCTTACCCTTTTGCGTGATCGTAATGTGATTAGGCACTGCCAGCAATGGTTAGTATTGCAGGTATGAGTAAGTGAGTCGGGGTAGTTCAAAATACCTGGCAGTTGTTAGCGATTATTTTTGTGATCGCATGAAAAAGGCGCTTTAAGCGCCTTTTTTGCGTTTGGGTGTCACCGAAAGGTAGCCTAATGGGTTTGACGGCTATGCTTTGGCGCAATGCAGATTCAGTATCGATGAGCGAGGTAAACTGAAAGTGGATGCAGTGGTTGATCAATACCTGGATGCGGTTTGGATGGAAAAAGGGTTGTCGGAAAATAGCTTGGCGTCCTACCGAACGGATCTGTATCTGTTTGATCGCTGGCTCGTGCCGCAGGCAAAAAACCTCAAAGGTGCCGACAAAATTGATGTACTTTCGTACCTTGGGCATTTGAATGAGCAGGGGCGATCTGCACGTTCCGTGGCGCGTTTATTATCCTGTTTGCGCGGGTTCTATCGACATGCATTGCGGGAGCGATGGATCGACGTAGACCCGACACTGGATATCGACTTGCCGAAGTTAGGGCGCCCGCTGCCTAAATCTCTAACGGAAGAAGACGTTGAGCGATTACTCGACGGACCTAACGTTGAAGACCCGTTGGAGTTGCGCGATAAAGCCATGCTTGAGCTACTCTACGCGTGTGGTTTGCGGGTCACGGAGCTGACTGGTTTACAGTTGCCGGATATTAATCTGCAGCAGGGTGTGATTCGTGTAGTCGGCAAGGGGGGGAAGGAGCGCCTAGTACCTGTCGGCGATGAGTCACTCTACTGGTTGCAAGAGTATTACCGGCATGGGCGGGCTGAGTTACTCGGTGGTCAGGTCTCAGATGTTTGTTTCCCGTCGCGGCGAGGGCGTATGATGACGCGCCAGACATTCTGGTATCGCATCAAACATTACGCGGTGGTCGTAGGTCTGACCAAGCCGCTGTCGCCACATACTCTTCGTCATGCATTTGCAACACATCTCCTGAATAATGGCGCCGACCTGCGCGTGGTGCAGATGTTGCTTGGTCATAGTGATCTATCGACGACGCAAATCTATACCCATATTGCCAACCACCGTTTACAGCAATTACACGAGCAGCATCATCCGCGGGCTTGATGTTTGGGGTGGCCATGCGAGCGGGTGGCGCATGTTGTTGTCATTGTATTTTTACGGCAAGATGAACCTATCAGCAAACTTGTTGTCTAATGATTATTACTTTCATGTCAGACATACTGTATTCGTTGTTTGTCACTGTTTCTATGGATGCATATGCATGGGAAGTGTCAGATACTTTCGGAAACTACGGGTGTGTTTCTGCCGATAACAATAAATTACCTGATAACACTGGCTCGATATAACAATATAAATATGCCACTCTGATCTGCTCTATTTCACCGTTGGGTTCTCGCCTTATTGGGGTTGTCTCGACGCTGAGCTAATCTACAGAGCTTGGTAAGTGTAATAACAATGATTCAAAGGAAAACCGAATGACTCTTCTGCGATTTGTATTCTGTGTGTTCGTTCTGGCGGGTGCCCAGGCATATGCCGCTGAGGCGAATAAAGACATTGAAGCTTTTAAACAAAGTTTCTCAACCCGATTGGCAAAGGTTAACCCGGCGTTTCGTATCGAAAGTGTTAAGCCGACGGATATGCCCGACTTTTTTCAGGTGCAAATTGCTGAAGGGCCGCTGCTGTATGTGAAAAAAGACGGTGATTTTATGTTCACTGGCACTATGTATCAGATGCTGAACACTGAGTTNGTCAATCTGAGCGAAAAATATGCGTCACAGGCGCGTTTGGCTCTGATGGACGATATGAAAAAGCAAGACACTATCGATTTTGCACCACAGGGCCCTGTGAAGACGAAAAAAACCATTTACGTGTTCACTGATGTTGATTGTTATTACTGCCAAAAACTGCACGCAGAAGTGCCTGAGATGAATGCTTACGGTATTGAAGTACGCTACCTAGCGTTTCCTCGTGCGGGTATTGGTTCGCCTTCATACGACAAAATCGTTTCGGCTTGGTGTGCAGATAACCGCCAAGATGCGATCACAAAGTTGAAAAACAAAGAAACCATCCCGAAGGCAAGCTGCGAAAATATGGTGGCTGAGGAATATGCATTGGGTAAAGCAATGGGTGTGAATGGCACGCCAGCGATTGTTCTGGAAGATGGTACGTTGATTCCTGGTTATCGTCCTGCTCGTGATATGGCAAAGACACTGGGTTTATAACCTCAGATGTGAATGCGAGGCGGCAATTCTGGCGCCTCACCTATTTGGATGGCGGTCTTAAGCCATTGATTTCTCTCGGTCGGGGTGGTTTGACAAGCCCCGTCTCTGCCCGTAAAGTAGCGCACGCGCGCCATTCCAAGTGGTTTTCAACGTTTTTTAGTGTTGGGTGTATGGTCATCCAGCACACGATCTAGCTGTATTTGTAGAGGATATTCATGAAGCCGGTAAATATAGGTATCTGTGGTTTAGGCACAGTCGGTAGTGGCACTTTTAATGTTCTTCAGCGCAACTGCACTGAAATTTGTGCGCGTGCCGGTCATGATATTCGTGTCACACATGTTGGTGCGCGTCGTGATAACCCTGCATGTGATCTTAATGGTGTGATTGTTGAGCGCGATGTGATGGCCGTTGCTCGTGCACCGGAAGTAGACGTAATCGTTGAGTTGATCGGTGGTTGTGATATCGCTAAAGATCTGGTTATGTTGGCGATTGAAAACGGCAAGCATGTCGTTACGGCTAACAAGGCGCTTATTGCACTGCATGGCAATGAGATATTTGCTGCGGCGCAAGCCAAAGGTGTCAGTGTGCACTTTGAAGCGGCAGTTGCTGGTGGCATCCCGATCATTAAGGCAATCCGTGAGGGATTAGCGGCGANCAAAATCGAATGGTTAGCGGGCATTATTAACGGCACCGGTAACTTCATCATGACTGAGATGCGTGACAAAGGTCGTGCGTTTGGTGATGTATTAAAAGAAGCGCAAGAGTTAGGTTACGCCGAAGCTGATCCGACATTTGATGTCGAAGGTATCGATGCTTGTCATAAGTTGGTTATATTGGCGTCACTGGCTTTTGGCATCCCGCTGCAGTTTGAAAAAGCCTACACAGAAGGCATCGGCAACATTGCCCCGGCTGATGTGAAATATGCCGAAGAATTAGGTTACCGTATTAAGCATCTTGGCATTGCTCGTCGCACAGACGAAGGTATTGAATTGCGTGTTCACCCGACATTGATTCCGGCTAAGCGCCTGATTGCCAATGTTGATGGGGTTATGAATGCGGTGTTGGTCAGTGGTGATGCCGTTGGACCAACCCTGTATTACGGCGCTGGTGCTGGCGCAGAGCCGACCGCCTCGTCAGTTGTCGCCGATATTGTTGATGTTGCGCGATCCATGGATGTCGTCAACGATGAGCAGCGTGTACCTGCGTTGGCATTCCACCCAGGACAAGTGGATGTCGACGATGTGTTGCCGATTGATCAAGTACATACCGCATATTATATGCGTATGTCTGCGATGGATGAACCGGGTGTTGTATCCAAAGTCGCTCAGATCCTCAGTGATGCTGGCGTCAATATTGAAGCCATGATTCAGAAAGAGCCTGCTGAAGGCGTGAAGCAGGTTGATCTCATCATTCTTACCAATGTTGTTGTTGAAAGTGCATTGCAAACCGCGGTTAAGTCGATCGAGACCTTGTCAGCAATTACCGGCACAGTCCATAGCATCCGTGTGGAATCTTTAGGCTAAGCCCTTGTTGCGATGGTTGCCTGAGACTGGGCACCGAATAATGGCAATGAACGTTGGAATAAATACACAGAATTTCGCCTGGCAGGGCGATTGAGGTTTAGACGTGAAATATATCAGTACCCGCGGCGAAGCCCCGGCACTCAATTTTGAAGAAGTTATGCTGACAGGGTTAGCATCCGATGGCGGTTTGTATATCCCGGAGACGCTGCCGTATTTCTCTAAGGAAACCTTGGAGAGCTGGAAGTCCCTAAATTATGCCGAGTTGGCATTTGAAATCATGAAGCCCTTCGTTGATGGCGCCATCCCAAATGATGAGCTGAAGGCGATCATTGATGACTGCTATGCACAGTTTCGCCACCCTGCGGTAGCACCATTAGTGCAGTTGGGTCACAACGAGTGGGTATTGGAATTGTTCCAAGGTCCAACACTGGCATTTAAAGATTTTGCGCTGCAAATGCTCGGGCGTTTGTTGGATCATGTACTTGAGAAGCGAAATCAAAAAGTCGTCATCATGGGGGCGACTTCTGGTGACACGGGTTCAGCTGCGATTGAGGGCTGTCGTCGTTGCAATAATGTTGAAATCTTCATTTTGCATCCACATCAGCGTGTATCTGAAGTTCAGCGTCGTCAGATGACAACCGTTTTGAACGATAACATCCACAATATTGCGGTTGAAGGTAACTTCGACGATTGTCAGTCAATGGTTAAGGCAAGCTTTGCCGATCAAAGCTTCTTGCCTGAAGGCAAGCAGCTGGTTGCCGTTAACTCGATTAACTGGGCGCGCATTATGGCGCAGATCGTTTACTACTTCTACGCGGGCATTGCCCTAGGTGCGCCAAGCCGCGAAGTGGGCTTCTCTGTACCAACAGGTAACTTCGGTGACATCTTTGCCGGGTACCTCGCCAAGCAGATGGGCCTTCCGATTAATCAGTTGATCGTTGCGACCAATCGCAATGATATCCTGCATCGCGTTATCGCTAATAATCAGTACGAAAAGCATCCGCTGGAACATACTCTGTCTCCAAGCATGGATATCATGGTTTCTAGCAACTTTGAGCGTTTGTTATTTGATCTGTTTGATCGTGATGGCGCAAAGCTGTCTGAATTCATGCAGCGCTGCAATAACGAAACCGTGTCGTTGCCCGATGCTGCATTTACTAAGGCTCGTGAGTTGTTCGACAGCTTTGCCGTTGATGATGAGCTGACGTGCGAAACCATTGCGCAAGTGTGGGATGAATCTGAATATCTGCTGGATCCACATTCAGCGATCGGTGTGAAGGCTGCGCGTGAAGTTCGTCGTAGCACAGACACGCCGATGGTTACTCTAGCGACTGCGCACCCAGCCAAATTTGCGGATGCAGCGTTAAAATCAGGTCAAACAGAGGTGCCGCCATTGCCGCACCATATGGCAGACCTGATGGACCGCGAAGAGCGTTTCTCTATTGTTGATAACGACCTGGCTACCGTGCATAGCTTTATGCAGAAGCACATTCGCTGATTCAGAGAATTCAGTAAAAGATAATAAGAGCGCCGCCGGGTTTTCCGTCGGCGCTTTTTTTTGTTTATTATTCTTTCACGTTCATCATTCACAGGCTGTGCTCAGTGTCCCTTACCAAGCAGATTGTCCGTCGCCCTCAGGTTGATCAGCATCAGCTGCCGACATCCCTTCATCCCCTATTACGCCGGTTGTTGGCCAGTCGTGGCATTGTTGAAGATCATCAGTTGCAGCACGAGTTGGCTAACCTTGCAGATCCGTATCTGATGAAAGGTATGGCACAGTCGGTAGATCGTTTGCAACAGGCGTTGATCGCTCAGCAGAAGATTGTCATCGTGGGTGATTTTGATGCTGACGGGGCGACCAGCTCGGCGCTGTGTATGCTGGCGCTGACAGCAATGGGCTTTGTGAATGTCAGTTTTACCGTACCTAACCGATTTGAGTATGGTTATGGTTTGTCACCAGCCATCGTTGATGAGCTTGGTTGGCAGAAGCCAGATTTATTGGTCACCGTCGACAATGGTATTTCCAGCCTTGAGGGTGTTGCGTTGGCGAATCAGCGGGGGATGGATGTGGTCATTACTGATCACCATCTGCCCGGCGAACAACTGCCAGCTGCGCATGCGATTATCAACCCCAACCAGGCAGGGTGTGAATTTCCGTCTAAAGCACTGGCGGGTGTTGGTGTTGTTTTTCATTTGCTGATTGCGTTGCGCAAACGCCTGCGTGAATCTGGCTGGTTCAGCACCCAGCAGATACCTGAGCCTAATTTAGCCAATTATCTAGATATCGTTGCACTCGGCACTGTCGCGGATGTTGTGCCGCTGGATTACTACAATCGAATTTTGGTGGCACAGGGTATAAAACGTATTCGTGCAGGGCGCATGCGTCCGGGTATTCAGAAGCTTTTAGCATTGGCCAATCGTGATCATCGACATATTACCAGTACCGACTTGGGCTTTGTGCTTGGGCCTCGATTAAACGCGGCTGGGCGTTTGGATGATATGACGCAGGGCATTATGTTGCTGATGACAGACTCTGAGCCGCTGGCCGCGGAACTCGCACAAGTGCTGGATGAATTTAATCGGGATCGAAAGCAGATTGAGCAGCAGATGCAGTTTGAAGCGCTGCAGATTGTTGATGAGGTCGCGGGTCAACTTGAATCTGTGCCTCGTGGCCTTTGCCTTTTTCATCATGGGTGGCATCAGGGCGTGGTTGGTTTGGTTGCCTCGCGCATTAAAGAACGATATCACCGGCCGGTAATTGCGTTTGCGCCGGCTGATGCCGCAGATACGTCGGCAGATATCGAATTAAAAGGCTCGGGGCGATCCATTAAAGGGATCCATTTACGTGACGTGCTTGATGAAGTTGCCAGTGCAAACCCGGGGCTACTGGAAAAATTCGGTGGGCACGCGATGGCGGCGGGGTTAAGTCTGCGTCAGAGTCAATTACCTGCCTTTGAGGCGGCATTTTTAGCGGCGCTGGATCAAATTACAGATGATCAAGTGTTTGAGGCATCGCTGGAGTCTGATGGTGAGGTTGAATGCAGGGACATGAACTTGAATACGGCCATGTTGATACGTGACGCCGTGCCGTGGGGCCAGGCGATGCCTGAACCGCTATTTGAGGGGCAGTTTCGTGTTGTTGGTCAGCGTTTGTTAGCTGGCAAACATTTGAAATTTCAGGCCTGTTACCCTGATGAGCAGCAACCTGTTGATGCCATCTGGTTTAACTGCGATACCGAGCAATGGCCTGCCGCGGACGGGGCGCTGGTGGATCTGGTTTATCGGATGTCGATTAACCATTTTCGTGGTGATCAGATCTTGCAGTTGATTGTTGAGCAGATGACCGTGCGGCCTGCATGAGCGACTCATGAGCAGTGTGATGATCGAGGTAAGTTTGCGTTGGATCAATTTGCTGAAAAAATGCAACAAAAAGCCCGGAGTTTATTCTCCGTATAACACCATTTCTAATATGAAGATGTTAGAATGTGGACCGCTTTGAGCGGCACTGAATTTGCAGTGAAGATGTCCGATTGAATTCGGTTTCAGTAAAACACGCGTAAGCTTGCGGTTTTATTGGGAAAATTCGATCTTTTACCGGAATCTTCTGCCTTATTATCAGGCGGGTCGATATCCAGAAGGCACTATACTGGTGCGTGATGGTTGTAAAATCGATTTGCATGCAAGCAGTTGCCGGCGCTTAAACACGACCCATTGATATCTCCTTCTTCAAGGTTTGATGCATATGCACGAAGGTACCATGGAACGCCTTTGGCGAACCTCCCACATATCCGGCGGAAACGCTGATTATGTTGAGCAGCTCTACGAAAATTATTTGAGCGATCCTAATTCCGTTGATCAGATGTGGCGCGAGTATTTCGATAAGTTACCGCGTATCGAAGGCGTCTCGACGGAAATTCCTCACTCTCCGGTTGTTGAATATTTTGAATTAGCCGGGCGTGCTAAACACCGACCGGGTGTCTCTGCCGAAGGTCAATATAGTGGCGAAGCGACCGAATACGAACGTAAACAAGTATCGGTGGTTCAGTTAATCAGCGCGTATCGTCAGCGTGGCCACCAGCACGCCCAGCTTGATCCGCTGGGCCTATCGCAGCGCGAATCTGTTCGCGATCTGGAGCTAGGGTTCCACAAACTCTCGGAAGCCGATTACGATACCGTTTTCCAAACGGGTCAGCTGTATATCGGTAAAGACGAAGCGACCCTGCGCGAAATTCATCAAGCGCTGGAACAAACCTACTGCGGCAGTATCGGTGCAGAATTCATGCACATGACGGACACCGAAGAGCGTCGTTGGATTCAGCAGCGCATGGATGGTGTTCGGTCAAACCCTGAATACACTCCAGACGCCAAGAAGCATTTGCTGGAGCGTTTGTCAGCTGCTGAAGGCTTGGAAAAATACTTAGGTTCACGCTACCCAGGCACCAAACGTTTTGGTCTAGAAGGTGGTGAGTCTCTGATTCCTATGATGGACGCCATGATTCAGCGTGCGGGCTCATACAAAGTGCGTGAAGTTGTTATCGGTATGGCGCACCGAGGCCGACTCAATCTACTGGTGAATATTCTGGGCAAAAACCCATCGGAGCTGTTTGCTGAGTTTGATGGGAAATTTGAATATGTGGGTTCAGCCGATGTGAAATACCATCAAGGTTTCTCGTCTAACGTGATGACCGAGGGTGGCGAGGTGCATTTGGCGATGGCCTTTAACCCATCTCACCTTGAGATTGTTTCGCCGGTTGTTGAAGGATCCGTGCGTGCGCGCCAAGATCGTCGTCAGGATTCAGTGGGCGATTCAGTATTACCGATTGTTATGCATGGTGATGCAGCCTTTGCCGGGCAGGGCGTGGTCATGGAAACCTTCCAGATGTCGCAAACACGCGCATACGGAACTGGCGGCACCATCCATATCGTTATCAATAACCAAGTTGGTTTTACGACTAACAAAAAAGAAGATGCGCGCTCGACGGAGTACTGTACTGACGTTGCGAAGATGGTTCAGGCGCCGATTTTTCATGTCAATGGGGATGATCCGGAAGCCGTTTTGTTTGTCACTCAGCTAGCGACGGATTTCCGTCAACAGTTTAAGAAAGACGTTGTTATTGATCTTATCTGCTATCGCCGTAGAGGCCATAACGAAGCCGATGAGCCGTCGGGCACACAGCCGCTCATGTACGAGAGTATCCGTAAGCAGAAAACCACGCGTGATTTGTATGCCCAGCGCCTGATTGAAGAGGGCATGTTAACGGAGGCAGACGATCAACGTGTTGTTGAAGGCTACCGTGATGCGCTGGATAACGGCGAGCATGTTGCCAAGGCATTGGTTAAAGAGCCTAATCGCGAGCTGTTTGTCGATTGGACGCCTTACATCGGCCATCGTCATAGTTTCGAGTGCGACACGTCAACGGACAAAGACCAGCTGAAAGATATTGCCAATCAGCTGACTGATATTCCTGATGGTTTTGTCCTGCAGAGACAGGTATCCAAAATCATTGAAGACCGTAAGAAGATGACGGCCGGTGCACTCGAAATCAACTGGGGTTACGCTGAAAACTTAGCCTATGCAACATTGCTTGCTGAAGGTTACCCAGTGCGTATTACGGGTCAGGACGTTGGGCGCGGCACCTTCTCCCACCGGCATGCGGTTTTGCATAATCAAAAAGATGGCAGCACCTATGTGCCGCTCAAGCATGTTGCGGGTCAACCGGAACGCATGACCATCCATGATTCGTTTTTGTCCGAAGAAGCCGTATTGGCTTTTGAATACGGATATGCCACTACAACGCCTGACTCCTTAGTCGTGTGGGAGGCGCAGTTTGGTGACTTTGCCAACNGTGCTCAGGTAGTTATCGATCAGTTTATTACCTGTGGTGAGCATAAGTGGCAGCGTCTGTGTGGTTTGACCATGCTATTGCCGCATGGTTATGAGGGGCAGGGGCCAGAGCATTCATCTGCGCGATTAGAGCGTTATTTACAGCTATGTGCTGAGAACAACATTGAAGTTGTTGTGCCAACGACACCCGCGCAGATATACCATTTGCTGCGCCGTCAATCCAAGCGCTTGCTACGTAAGCCGTTGATTGTATTCACGCCAAAGAGCCTATTGCGGCATAAACTGGCAGTTTCTTCTCTGGAAGAGTTGTCGGATGGGTCGTTCCACCCGGTTCTTCCCGAAGTGGATGCCAACATTGATGCAGATGCCGTTGAGCGCGTCATTATTTGTGCAGGTAAGGTGTATTACGAGCTGCTGGAAAAACGCCGGGAACTCGAGATCAACAATATTCCGATCTTGCGTATCGAGCAATTGTATCCGTTCCCGGAAGAGCAGCTGCATAAGATACTCATACAATATCCGAACTTGGGAACGCTGGTGTGGTGTCAAGAAGAGCCGAAGAACCAGGGCGCTTGGTATAGCTCGCGTCACCGTTTCTTCCGCACGGCATTCTCTGTGAATGAACAAATTGAATTGGTTTATGCCGGTCGAGCGCCATCTGCATCGCCGGCTGCTGGTTACATGGCGTTGCATATCAGCCAGCAAGAACAATTGATTAATGATGCTCTAGGGTTGTCGGATTCCGACACCGCTCAGTAAGACTTTAAGGATCTCTAATGACTATCGAAATAAAAGCGCCCCAGTTTCCTGAGTCAGTTGCTGATGGCTCTATTGCGACCTGGTATAAGCAACCCGGCGAAGCGGTAAAACGTGACGAACTGATTGTAGATATTGAAACTGATAAAGTTGTTCTTGAAGTGGTTGCACCCGCTGATGGCGCACTGATCGACATCATCAAAGGCGAAGGCGATACCGTTCTCAGTGAAGAAATTATCGCCACCTTTGAAAAAGGTGCAGGCACTGCAGCCGCGGAAGAAGCCATTGCCGAGCCGGCAGCAGAGCCTGTTGCGGGTGCAGCTGTGAGCCCTGCGGCTCGCAAATTGGCAGAAGAGTCTGGTCTTGATGCCTCGACGATCGCCGGTAGCGGTAAAAACGGTTTAGTTACTAAAGAGGACGTTGTTGCTGCGGTAAGCGCCAAGGCTTCAGAACCAGTTGCCGAACCTGCTAGCCAAGCGAAAGCTGTGGTTGCAGATACGACGCCGGAAGGGCGCATGGAGCGTCGTGTACCGATGACGCGCATGCGTACGCGTATCGCAGAGCGTTTATTAAACGCGACCAACGAAACTGCGATGCTAACGACATTTAATGAAGTTAACATGCAGCCAGTAATGGAGTTGCGCAACAAGTATAAAGATTTGTTCGAGAAGACCCACAACGGTACACGTTTAGGCTTTATGTCATTCTTTGTGCGCGCAGCCACCGAAGCATTGAAACGTTACCCAGCGGTAAATGCATCGATCGATGGTAACGATATCGTTTACCACGGTTATCAGGATGTCGGCGTTGCCGTATCAACCGAGAAAGGCTTAGTAGTTCCGGTACTGCGTGATACCGACTTTATGGGGCTAGCCGATATCGAAGCGAAAATTCGTGGTTATGGTCTAAAAGCCCGTGATGGAAAATTAACCATCGATGAGATGACTGGCGGAACCTTCACAATCACCAATGGTGGTGTTTTCGGATCGATGATGTCGACGCCGATTCTCAACCCACCACAAGCGGCCATTTTGGGTATGCATGCCATTCAGGAGCGTCCGATGGCAGTTGAAGGTGAAGTCAAAATCCTACCGATGATGTATCTAGCGTTGTCATACGATCATCGGTTGATTGATGGTAAAGAAGCCGTGCAGTTCCTGGTTGCCATTAAAGAACTGTTGGAAGATCCAGCGCGTATGCTGCTGGATGTTTAACGCACGACAGTGGTAAACCCGCAAATCGGGCGCAAATGTTTGCAACCCTGTTTGATGCCACATGAGTACTGCTGATGTTGGCGTTCAACGGTTAAATGATCAACGGGCTTTTGGCGGAGAGTTAAATTGCGCCTCAAGCCTTGGAAAAGGGACAAAACATGTCTGAAAAGTACGATGTAGTAGTTATTGGTTCTGGTCCTGGTGGTTATGTGGCGGCGATCCGAGCTGCCCAGTTAGGGCTCAAGACCGCGTGTATCGAAAAGTGGATGGATGCAGATGCGAAGCAAGTACTCGGTGGTACCTGTTTGAATGTGGGTTGTATTCCCTCTAAAGCGCTGTTGGATTCTTCGCACCGTTTTCATGATGCGCAGCATAATTTTGATTTGCACGGCATTGGAACTGGCGAGCTGAGTGTTGATGTTTCAAAGATGATGGAGCGTAAACGATCCATTGTTAACCAATTAACTGGTGGTATTGGTGGCCTCTTTAAAGCCAACGGTGTAACACCGATCCAAGGTACCGGTAAATTGCTGGCGGGTAAGCAAGTTGAAGTGACTGACGCGGCTGGTGAAAAGACCATTTTAGATGCTGAAAACGTCATTCTAGCATCGGGTTCGGTACCGGTTGAGATTCCTCCAGCACCTTTACATGACGGTGTGGTTGTTGATTCGACGGGCGCGCTGGAGTTTGACTCAGTACCTGAGCGTTTAGGTGTTATTGGCGCCGGTGTTATTGGTCTGGAGTTAGGCTCCGTATGGTCTCGTTTGGGTTCTGAAGTGATCGTGATTGAAGCGATGGAAGATTTCTTGCCATCGGTCGATAAAACCATCGCCAAAGAAGCCAAAAAGATCATGACCAAACAAGGCTTGGATATTCGCTTGGGTGCACGCGTGACCGGCACTGAAGTTAATGGCGATAACGTGACTGTGGGCTACTCGGACGCTGATGGCGACCAGAGTGAAGTTTTCGATAAATTGATTGTTTGTGTTGGCCGTAAACCAGTGACTGAAAACTTGGTTTCAGCTGATAGCGGCGTCAGTCTCGATGAGCGTGGTTTCATCTTTGTTAACGACAGCTGCGTAACTGGAGCACCGGGCGTTTACGCTATTGGTGATATCGTTCGAGGCCCAATGCTAGCGCATAAGGCGTCAGAAGAAGGCGTGATGGTTGCTGAGCGTATTGCCGGTCAGAAGCCACAGGTTAACTACGAAACGATTCCGGCCATTATTTACACACACCCTGAAATCGCTGCTGTAGGTAAAACCGAAGAGCAACTTAAAGCCGACGGTGTTGAATACAACGTGGGTATGTTCCCGTTTGCGGCCAATGGTCGTGCACTGGCATCCAATGATGGCGAAGGTATGGTGAAAATGCTGGCAGATGCGAGAACTGATCGCATTCTTGGCTGCCATATCATTGGGCCATCAGCGGGTGATTTGGCCCAGCAGATTGTTATTGCGATGGAATTCGGTTCAACCGCTGAAGACATTGGCTTGACCGTATTTGGTCATCCAACGGTGTCTGAAGCTGTCCATGAAGCTGCTTTGGCCATTCACGGCCATGCAATTCATAAGGCAAATCGAAAAAAACGTAAGTAAATCCTCTGTTTGGTCGCGGTTTGCGAGTCAACAGCGTGTAGATATATCGGATTTTTTAAATTTCGGTGTCGCTCTTGCTACCACGGCCAAAATCTAAGAGAATTGGCGCGCGATTTTTAGGCGCCAGTTAATTTCGGTTGTTTATTGATCAATCTCTTTTTCGATCCGCAGGGTTGGCGCTTCAAAAACCATGCCCTTACCTGCGGGTGCGCAATCGACGCGTTTGAACGATGGGGGGTAGGTTCGGCCTACCAATCAGTAACGGCATCGTTAGATGTCATAAAAAGTGGTAAGACGACATGAATCTTCATGAGTATCAAGGCAAGCAGTTGTTTGCTGAATATGGTCTGCCTGTTTCTAAGGGTTATGCGTGTGACACCCCTGAAGAAGTAGCAGAAAAAGCAAAATTGATCGGCGGTGACAAATGGGTTGTTAAAACTCAGGTTCACGCTGGTGGTCGTGGTAAAGCTGGCGGTGTTAAGCTGGTTGATAGCCCGGAAGCTGCTGCTGAATTCGCTAAAAGCTGGTTAGGTAAAAACCTGGTTACCTTCCAAACAGACGAAAATGGCCAGCCAGTATCTAAAATTTTGGTTGAAGATTGCACTGACATCGCTGACGAATTGTACTTGGGTGCAGTTCTTGATCGTGCATCTCAGCGTATCGTTTTCATGGCATCTACCGAAGGTGGTGTTGAAATCGAAACTGTTGCTCACGAGACTCCTGAAAAGATTCTTAAGTGTGAAATCGATCCATTGGTTGGCCCTCAGCCATACCAAGGTCGTGAGTTAGCGTTCAAATTGGGTTTGAACAAAACTCAAGTGGGTCAATTCGTTAAGATCTTCATGGGTCTGGCTAAATTGTTCCAAGACAAAGACCTTGCGTTGATCGAAATCAACCCACTGGTTATCAAAGAAGACGGCGACCTGCACTGCCTAGACGCGAAACTGGGTGTTGATGGCAACGCTTTGTACCGTCAGAAAGAAGTTGCAGCGATGAACGATCCATCTCAAGAAGATGCACGTGAAGCAGCAGCAGCAAAACACGACCTTAACTACGTAGCACTTGATGGCAACATCGGCTGCATGGTTAACGGCGCAGGCTTGGCTATGGGTACTATGGACATCGTTGCATTGCACGGTGGCAGCCCAGCTAACTTCTTGGACGTTGGTGGCGGCGCGACTAAAGAGCGTGTTGCTGAAGCGTTCAAACTGATTTTGTCTGACGACAAAGTTAAAGCGGTTCTGGTTAACATCTTCGGCGGTATCGTACGTTGTGACATGATCGCAGAAGGTATCATTGGTGCAGTTAAAGAAGTTGGCGTTAACGTTCCAGTTATCGTTCGTCTTGAAGGTACTAACGCTGATCTTGGTAAGAAAGTACTTGCTGAATCTGACCTAGACATCATCGCGGCTGAAAGTTTGACTGACGCAGCTGTTCAATCAGTTAAGGCAGCGGGGTAATTATCAATGTCTGTATTAATCAATAAAGATACTAAAGTTATCTGTCAGGGTTTCACTGGCGGTCAAGGTACGTTCCACTCTGAGCAAGCGATTGCTTATGGTACGCAAATGGTTGGTGGTGTAACACCAGGCAAAGGCGGTACTGAACACTTGGGTCTGCCTGTATTCAACACGGTTAAAGAAGCTGTAGAAGCAACTGGCGCTGAAGCATCAGTTATCTACGTTCCTGCACCTTTCTGTAAAGATTCTATCCTTGAGGCAGCTAACGCTGGCATCAAGTTGATCGTTACCATCACTGAGCACATTCCAGTATTGGATATGCTTGAGTGTAAAGTTAAGTGTGACGAGCTGGGTGTACGTTTGATCGGCCCTAACTGCCCAGGCATCATCACTCCTGGAGAGTGTAAGATCGGCATCATGCCTGGTCACATCCACTTGCCAGGTAAAGTAGGCATCGTATCTCGTTCAGGTACTTTGACTTATGAAGCCGTTAAACAAACCACTGACTACGGTTTCGGCCAGTCTACTTGTGTTGGTATCGGTGGTGATCCAATCCCAGGCACTAATTTCATCGACGTACTGGAATTGTTCGAAAACGATCCAGGTACTGAAGCTATCGTTATGATCGGTGAGATTGGCGGTACTGCTGAAGAAGAAGCGGCTGCTTACATCAAAGCAAACGTAACTAAGCCTGTTGTATCATACATCGCTGGTGTAACTGCACCTGCTGGTAAGCGTATGGGTCACGCTGGCGCAATCATCTCTGGTGGTGCTGGTACTGCTGATGAGAAATTTGCTGCTCTTGAAGACGCCGGTGTTAAAACCGTACGTTCTTTGGCGCAAATCGGTGATGCACTGAAAGAAGTAACTGGCTGGGAATAATTCCTGATTTAGTGACTTTTTGAAGAAGCCCGCAGTAGCTGAGCTACTGCGGGTTTTTTTGTGCCTGTGATTTCGTCGGTTGGCCTTGAGGCATATGGCCAGGCAAAGATGGTGATACAACCCAGGGGTGGATGATTGCCTCAGAATGCTGAGCTTTGCAGGCTTGGCCCAATGTGATTGTTATCGCCTACTGTGCTGATCATAAATCAAAACGATTCTGCGACCTTGATTCACAAGCTCGTTGGGCCAAGATCAGTTGTCCCTCTCAGGTACTTCCAGTACATCAGCTGCGGCCAGCTTCTTCTTGATCAGCGGGTACAATAAACTCGCTCCATGTATAGAAATATGGTGGCCATCCATATAGTAGAGTTTGTGCCCATCATGGGTGAGGCATTTGTTCGTAGAGTCGCTACAAAATACGTCATCCGGATAAATACGAATTGGATTTTTATCCATGCCGATGCCGTCGAACACCTTTTTGGTTTTTTCGATGTGCTGTTTGAATTTTACATATGATGTGCTCAAATCCAGTGCCTGCAGTTTTGTTCCCTGCGCAGGAGCCTCTTTCATTGCAGTGAGCTCTCGTTGCACACGTTTGGGGATATGCTCATCTGGCTCTGGTGCTGGGTATACCAGCACGATACGATAGCCATCCGCTAGGTAACGATTGAATGCCTGTGTAATAGATGCATCGACATCTTCACCCTCCTGGGTTGGGAAGAATCGACCCCTGTTCATCCATTTAGCGGTTCTCGAGTGATAAAAGATAGTTACGGGTTTTTCTAATTGTTCTACGACACGAGGAACATCTGCTGATCGAATACTGCAGTCATCCAGGTCTTTTTTTATCGTCCATCGGGTACCCGGCATGTAGGGGCAGGAGCCTCTTGTTAATTGCACAAACCTAGCGTTGTTATCTTTAGCAACGTGAAGAACAGCAGAGCTTATACTTGCGGCTTTGCTGTCTCCGATCAAAACGTAGGTGCCGTTGGTGCCTGATGCATTCAATGTGCAGTGATTGCTATGGGGTCTTTCGTGGCAGGGTAAGCCCCTTTGATCTTTCGTCGCTAATTGGCCGCTCAAACCATAGAGAATTTGAATGCCATAATCATCGAGCCTTTCTGGTATGCCGTCGTTGGTCAGACTGTAAATATTGATGACGACCAAGCCGGTAAAAAAGATGCCCACCACTGGGTAGAAAACAACATCTTTCACTTTATTTGGGTTTCTAAATGGCTTTTCAATCAGAAAATAAGTCAGTAATGACAAGCCAAAACTCAATGCAGTCAATTTGACCATATCGGCATTTACGCGATCACTGTTTTGTATTTTCGAAAATGCAAAAATTGGCACATGCCATAGATACAGTGAGTAAGAAATAAGCCCGGTTTTCACGAATAATTTAGAGCTTAACAACTTAATCGCCCAATCGGATGGAGTCGCAAAATGGATGGCCAGCATTGTTCCGATAACGGGAATGAGCGTGTAGAACGATGGATGTCTTACGTCATCATTTAACACCGAAAAAGAACCGATAATGAGTGCTACACCTAGTAAAGGTAGGCACTTTTCAAGCAGCGAGTATCTATCCGCCGTTTTCTTTGCTGGTTCTATCAAGGCCAAAAAAGTGCCTGCCAACAACTCCCAGCCTCGTGCTGGCAACAGATAAAACCCTGCATCAGGATTTTTGTAGCTCGAATATTCGGCCAATACTAGGGATGCTAAGATTAACAGGCAGGTAATATGCAGTAAGTAAGCCTTGAAGTATTTGTAGGCAACAAAAATCAAGGGTGGGAAGACGATATAAAACTGTTCTTCTAACGATAGGCTCCATGTATGGAGTAGCGGTTTCAATTCACTCGCTTCGGCAGTATAAGAATTCTCTAACCAAAACCATATGTTGGATCCAAATCCCAGAGACGATAATAGCGAGCCTGAATATTCCATCATGGCTTTGGGCAGCATGTTAACCCAAGCAAAATATGTAGAAACTGCGAAAACAACTAAAAGCACAGGCAGTATTCGTCTTGCTCTGCGTTTGTAGAAGTCTAAATAAGAAAACTCTTGCGCTATCGACTCTCTTAATATGATTTTAGATATCAAATAACCAGAGATAACAAAGAAAACGTCAACACCTAGAAAGCCGGCAGGAAAAAGAACAGAACCTGAGAGCAAAAATTCGGCGTGATAAATAATGACTGAGAAAACAGCAAGGGTACGAAGACCATCAATCTCAGGGCGGTACGTAATATTCATAAGTAATGACTAAGAAAACAAACTACAAAAGGAGCGGCATTTTATCATATGCATTGGGGGTTAGATCAGACATAGAGACGCTAGTTTTGTGAGGCGTTAGATGATTGTTGCCTGTTATGTCTTCCTTTGGGCTCAACTGAGTAACGTTTAATGCCGGATGATGCTTTTGTATCTGATCACACTTTATCGACGTACTTGAATTGTTCGAATACGATCCAGTTGCAGAAGCAATTGTTATGATCAGTGAATTCGTCGCTACTGCTCATAAAAAATGAAGACGCCGGTGTTAAAACATATGTCTCTGGCGCAAATCGGTGTCGCGCTGAAAGATGTCACGGGCTGGGAATATCCCTGACTGAGTAACTTCTTGAGGAAACCCGCTGCAGCGCGTTTCTAACCCCCTGAAATTAACACGCTTATTGCCCTCTATTCAGTTTTCTGGAGGGCAGAATTTTTACGCGTATAATGTCATGATGCGCCGCGTAACCCGCGTATCTATTTTCTTATGGCTGAGTGCCCAAGGAAGACACCGTGCAAACGATGCAATACATGCCTGCCAAGCTTCAAAAGTTCTTAATTTATACCCTGGGTTTTGTGGCAATCTGGAGCTTGCTTGGATTTCTGGTTTTACCGTGGGTAGCCCGCGATCAGGGCGTTAAGCAGCTGTCACAGATGCTAGGGCGAGATGTACGGATCGACAAGGTGGCATTCAACCCGTGGACGCTTGAACTGTGGATAGATGGCTTTGCTATTGGTTCGGAAAAAGGGTCGCCGGTTGTTGGCGATGGTGGCAAAAGCAAAGATGCGATACTGGCATTTGATGCCTTCTATACCAACTTACAGGTGCGTTCGATCTGGCGCGGTGCATTGTCGTTGGAATTGATTCGCCTTGATAAGCCCGCCGTTCATATCAGTTTATTGAAACCCGGTGTATTCAATTTCACGGATATCCTTGCCTCGCTGTCGGAAGATAGTACCAATGAAGAGGCTTCGAAGAGCGACGATGCCGAAGGCGATAATGCACTGTTTCCAGTTCAAGTTGCCGATATTGACATCAATGAAGCTGAGTTCGTTTATCTGGATCAGGTCAGGGCCAATCACCCTTCTATTATTTTAGCGCCGATCAGCTTCAAGCTGGAAGGCTTTACAACGCTTACCAATCAAACTGGGAATGATTTCCAACTGCGAGTCACTGGTGAGCGTGGTGGTATTGTGGAGACTCAAGGCGACTTTACCTTTAACCCTTTGGGTGTCAAAGGGCATTTGGATATCAGTAATATTGCTCTGCAGCCGTTTTTTGCGTTTGTGAATGATCAGGTGGACTTTCATTTAGCGTCGGGGCGTTTTGGTCTGGCGAGTGATTTCCGTGTTGTCTCCGGAGAGAAAACACTGTTGAAATTGGCTGATGGCAGCGTTCGTTTAACCGACCTGGAATTACTGGATGGCAAGGCCACATCAAAAGCGGCCGGTAAAGATCAGGACGCGCTGATTTTCTTGAAGCTGCTCTCGATTACCGGTATCGAGCTGGATTCGGAAAAGCACGCAGTTGCTGTTAAGAAAGCCCTGATCAGTGAGCTCAATGTCGATACTATAATTGAACCGGATGGCAGTATTAATCTGGTCAATACCCTAGTACGGACTGAGGCGGATGCGATTGCAGCTAATACTGATGCAGCGGATGCTAACTCTTGTGTTGATATCGATGCAGGAAATGCGACAAGTGAAAGCAAGGCTGAGGCAACCAAAGGCACGGTCAGCGAGAGCACCGAAGAAACAGAAAAAGCCCCAGCAGAGCAATGCAACAGCAGCGCATCTGCAGTAGCAACTGCCAGCACAACACCGCAAATCGCACCCGAGTGGACGTGGAATCTGAGTGTCGCTCAAATCGAAAAAACCACCATCCATGTAACCGATAAATCACTGGATGAGCCCGCCCGCATGGCGATAGATGACCTAGCGATCAAGCTCGAAGATATTCGCCACACATTGACCAACAGTATGCCGGTATCCGTGCAAGCCCAAATCAACCAGCAGGGTAAATTGGATATCTCAGGCCAAGCCACGGCTCACCCGGTTACCGCCGCTCTAAAACTCGTCGCGGATGATATTCATATGGGGGTTATGAATCCGTATGTGAAAAAACTCACGCGTTCGCAGCTTAAGCGCGCCAATATCGATGCAAATCTCGGTATTGATTTTGCGCTGGATGCCAGGAGCAAACCCAGCAAACTGGAGTTAACGGGTGATTTTTCCATTAGCGATCTGGAGCTGGCGACATTGACACCGGATGCACCATTGGTGCAGTTTGAAAGCATGGCGGTGCAAGTTGAAAAGCTATCGGTATTCAAAAATGAATACCATATCAAACAGGCATTGTTGGTAAATCCCATTGTCTATTTCGAGTTGTTGGAAGATGGTTCGACGAACGTGGCGGAGATGACTCAGCAGTCGAAGAAGCTCGAAAAGCCCATCAAAGAAGGGTTGGACGAACTGGAAATTACCGCTGAAAAATTCGAAGGCAAGCCGCTTAGATTACTGATCGATACCATTCAAATTAATGATGGTGATCTGTCGTTTACCGACAATACGGTCAAACCCGTCTTTAGCCTGCATGTGAAGCCGATGGATCTGGTGGTCGAAAACCTGACCAGTGAAGACGAAAACGCCAAGCTGACCTTGCAAAGCCGGATGAACGATTCGGCGACGTTGTCGGCGCGTGGCGTGATGAATGTGATGCAAGCGCAGCCGAGCATGGATGTGGTAGTGAAGGAGCGGGGCTTGGCAATGAAACTGTTGTCGCCATACTCGGCGACTTATGTGAACTATCCGATCGATAGCGGCATTATGTCGTTTGATCTGAATTACAAACTGAAAAATGACTACCTCGATGGCCAGAATAATTTCCGTATGGCTGATTTGAAAATGGGAGATAAGCTCAATAACCCAGACGCCTTAGACTTGCCAATTCCACTAGCACTGACATTTATGCGCAATAATCGAGGTGTTGTCGATCTGGATATGGATGTGACGGGGCGTTTGGATGATCCGAGTTTCGACGTCGGCGACGTTATTACGGATGTGTTCACCAATATCATTTTTAAAGCGATTTCGTCGCCATTTACCTTATTGGGCGCATTGGCCTCCGGCGATAAACAGTACAAAAACGTACTGTTTGCGCAGGGTAGTGCAGAGCTGGATAGCGTCAGTGAGGCGCAACTATCAGCATTGGCCGATTCGATGCGTCAGAACGCAAATCTAGTAACCGAGATGACCGGTACGGTTGATTATGAAGCAGACGAAGAAGCACTATCTATCTCCGGTAACCAATCGAAAATTGCGCTGCAGGCTTTGGCGGATAAACGTGGGCAGGTTGCTTTCGATTATGTGACACAGAAACTCGGTATAGCGCCAGCACGGGTTTCGTTAAAAGCCGAATCTATCAGTTCATCGGACCGTGATGCATCGGTACGTTTGTTGATAGAAACTCAGTAGACGTATCAGCTATGCAGGCGCTTTTTCAACATTGCGCATGTGGTCTGAATTTGTAAGTCAGCTAGATGCCGCTCAATACAGGTACAATGTGTGTTGTTAGGTATCTCGATAGATAGCGGGCAGCCCGAATACACTATTACCGCTAGCTCGGATATGTTTTAGAGCGGAACGCATCAGCTCAACCGGCTTGGTATCGAATCTTTAATGTCTAATGTTGGACAACGAGAATGCTGTTAGCAGTTTTAGTGGTTCAGATTTTAAGGTCGGCTAACTTAACGGGCGATCTGAAGAAGCAGATTGTGTGGGAACTTGTTATATAAGGATGATGTAACCGTGCAATATAAGGCATTTTCTAGGGCGACGATCATGAAACGCATAGCGTTACGGGGCTTTTCGCCATCATCGATCAAGCGGAATTTTGACCCCGTTTTGAGAGTCTGACGTATCAGGCATACAATGCATGCGCCGACCAGTCGGTGTGTCGGCACATATTTTCAGTGAAGAGGTACTACTGATGAGTCAATCCAGCGAAGATAAAAAATCGGCCAAACATAAGGCCAGTATGAAGAAGCAAAAGGAAAAGGTGGATGCCTCGATTGATGCTGCTGATATTGAGCGTGGCGTTGTTATTCTGCTAACCGGCGATGGTAAGGGTAAATCCAGCTCAGCTTTTGGTATGGTCTTGCGGGCATTGGGCTATGGCTACAAAGTCGGTATCACGCAATTTATTAAAGGTGAGCAGCTTTCCGGTGAAGAAATCTTTATTAAGGAAAAACATCCTGAGGTGAGCTTTTATCAGATGGGTACTGGGTTCACCTGGAATACTCAAGATCGATCAGGCGATATTGAAGCGGCCAAACGCACGTGGGATTTTGCTCAGCGTCAGTTGGAAAACCCGGATCTGCATTTGGTGGTGCTGGATGAGATAACTTATATGTTGGCCTATAAGTACCTCGACGAACAGGCGGTTTTGGATGCGATCCGTAATCGTCCACCAGAGCAGTCGGTGGTTCTTACTGGTCGCGGTGGCGGCTCGGCGATTCGTGAGCTTGCTGATACTGTGTCAGAGATTAATGATGTAAAACATGCGTTCCGAGCGGGTGTTAAAGCGCGTCGAGGTGTTGATTACTAAGCGCGTATTTAGAGCATTAGTGGTTGTGCTGATGTGTTAGGTGATGCATTGTTTGATCAAAGTAAAAACTAGTGTTTATCTTGGTCTGCGCCCGGCTGTCTGAGGATTTTCGGGCGTGTACATGCATAGAGTGCCAATAGCGTAACGGTGTAGCCGAGTATGCGCGTGAGAGCACTGATGTTTTCCGGTCGATGATAAAACAGCGACGCCGGGTTAATCACGAATATGATCAATACCAGTAATGCCAGCCAAGTGCTGCGTCCATCCAGTCGAGGAAGTATCAGTGCCTCGCTTTTTTCCCTTAAACAAATCCATATCATTGCCAGTGTCGTGAAATAGGCAAAACTATGAATACGCGCGACATCCCAGGCAAGGCCGAGTATCACCAGCGGCGATAGCATAACAGCGAAGATCAATGCCGATACCGCCCAATGTGCTTGCATCCAAAGACGACGTAAGACCCATATCATTGTCAATAGTGGAACCAGAGACCCCCAAAATTGTTGGGGGCGAAAAATGCGTTTCGGCAACTTGGGGAATTGTTTTTTCAAAAAATGAATAACGGAGGTGTTGTAGCCTTTTTTGACGTCGGTAATCGTTTGTTCGCTAACGATATGCAGTTCTTCAATAGCCTGTATATTTGGCGGTTGCACAGTGTTGCGATCAATCGCGTGTATCTGCAGCACACAAACAATGGTAAACGCCACCACGGGAACCACTAAAATGGGCCAAGCAAAGAGCATGCATTTATTCCAATGGAAAGTTTTTTGGTCTTCTTTTTTAGTACGCCACTGGTGAAGAAATACCGCGGCAACAACAACAGGGAAGCTGATCAGTAATGTTGATTCGTGAATAAACATAGATAGCGACAGCAAAATAGCCGGCACCCAGAGATTGCCCTTGGTGACGTAAAATAAGGACAGCATGGCAAGCGCCATGATAATGCTGTCGTAGTAGCCAACAAGCTCGCCGCTGAGTACTGTCATGGGCGATAGTAGAAATGCAGCAGATAGCCATACCGCACGTGTGCCGAAACGTAGACGGATGAGCAAATCTCGGATGATTAGCCCGATACCTATCCACATCAAACAAAAGATGAACAAACTCACCGCATCAATTTGATGGCGAATATCACCTATGCCTTCGGCGTGTATCCACGGGTCGAAGAAAGTACCCGGTAATCCTCGTTTAACAAAGCCGTGACTGTAATTGATCAGCCATTGTGCGATAGCCCAATCGTTGGGTAATTGTATGGCTCGACTAATGCTGATCGCAAAAAGGATGCCCAGCAGAGTTGAAATTGCGAAGGAGTTATGACGGAAAAGCATAGGCTTAGCGAGGTTTTAGCCAAATGAATAACAGTGCAACAACTGCTAGTGACATTGGGTAAAACGCCCAGGCTGCAATGGCGATCGGGTCTGTCTTGAAGCTTGCTCCGAGCAATAGAATCTGTGCTCCCCACGGAATCAAGCCTTGGATAACGCAAGAGAAAATGTCTAGCAGGCTAGCAATCCGCTTTTTGCTGATCTGATAGGTGCTTCCCAAATGGCGTGCCGCATTGGCGCTGACAATGATCGCGATGGTGTTGTTTGCTGTGCCAAGATTGACGCTGGCGACCAAGGCTGCGATCCCCAATTCGCCGCGNCTGATATGTGACGATTGATCGACATCTTTTTCGCTATTGAATGCTGTGCGGGTAATGGCTTTTTCAATGACTGTGATGATCCATCTTATCCCGCCTGCGCGTTCCATCAGTGCGCCGATACCTCCGAGCATCAACGACAGTATGACGATATCGTGCATTGACCATATGCCCGTCGCGATATCGGCGAGCAGTTGATACCAGTGATAATTGATATCTGTAACTACGCCAATGATGCCAGCCAAAAGAATGCCACTGATCAATACGATAAACACGTTAATGCCCATCAGCGCCATTACCAAAATTGCCAGGTAGGGTACGACTTTGATCCAGTCGACAGGCACATGGTGATTGACCGGTGCGTTGGGCGTAATAATAAAGTACAAGATCACCAAAAAGATTGCGGCAGGCATGGCGATGCTGAAGTTCTCTTTGAATTTATCAATCATGGCGCAATCTTGTGAGCGTGTTGCGGCAATGGTTGTATCCGAAATGATTGATAGGTTGTCACCAAACATGGCTCCGGAAAGCACGACGCCGGCCATCATTGGTAGGGGAATGCCGGCTGTTTCAGTAACGCCTAACGCTATCGGTGCCGTGGCGGCAATGGTTCCCGTTGAGGTTCCCATCGCTGTGCTGATAAATGCGGTGATAAGAAACATCCCTGGCAACAGGAACCAAGACGGTATCACGCTTAAACCAAGGTCGACGGTAGCGGTAACGCCGCCAGTACTTTTTGCGACAGCGGTGAATGCGCCGGCGAGCACAAAAATAAAACACATTGCTAATACCGTGCCGTTACTTAGCCCTTGCCAGAAAGTAACGACACGGTCGGAAAATTCAGCCCGTTGTAGTGATTTTGGCGGCAGTAGCATGGCCAGTATCAACGCAGGAACAGCCGCCGTAGATGGGGTGATTTGGTAGAAGCCAAACGTGTTCCCTTGAAGCGTGAAATAGATTCCGCTACCCATGAATACACATAGGAAAAGGGCGAGAGGGCTTAACGCAATTGCTCTGGGTTCTGGGGTGTTCACGTGACGTCAGATTCCGTTCCGAAGCATTGGGATACCTGAAGATTAGCTCAAGGGGGCCGCATACTCTAACTTGCAATGCGGTTTGTCCGTTCGGGTATACCCATTTACCGGTAAATGGGTGGTGACAAAACTGGGGAGATCACACTAAAATGGCGCGCATATTTCATATGTCGTTGCGCGGTTTGCCCTATTTGCGTAGCAAGGTACTTAACCAATAATAAACAGATCACGGATTAATGATGAAAAATACGGTTTTGGCGGTGGGATTGATGGCGCTGTCTGCTGCGTCTTTTGCGCAGGAAGATGGAGCCCTGGATGAAGCCAAAGGTTGGAGCGGTAACATTGAATTAGGTTACAAGGCGACTTCAGGTAATACGTCAGAAAACGTTCTGACATATCGTCAAAAGATCATTTACGAAGCCACTAAATGGAAAAATACCATTGGCTTGAGTGCCGATAACAACACCAGTGACGCGGTTAAAACGCAAGAGCGTTACTACGTGACCGAACAGCTGGACTACAACTTCAGCGCTGAATCTTATGGCTTCTTGCGTGGAACGTACGATAAAGACCTGTTTAGCGGGTTTGCCTATCAAGCCACGAGTGTGGCCGGTTACGGTCATAATATTGTTGATACCGATACCATTGGTTTTAAGATCGAAGTCGGTATGGGTGGAAGCTACCAGGAAGTAGAAGATACCAATGAATCAGAGCAATCTCTGATGGGTTTTTTCTCGGATGACTTTGTTTGGCGTTTTGCTGAAACCACCGAATTAGGTCAGACGCTCTCTCTGGAATACTCAGAAATCAATACGATTACCCGTGGTCAGGTGTATATCAAAAATACCATGCTGAAAAACTTGTCGCTAAAGCTCAGCTATGGTGCCAAGTACACCAGTGAAGTACCTTCTGGTCGGGAGCATCTAGATACAGAATTCCTGGCGACCGTCGTCTTCGATTACTGATCTCAACTCGAGCCAGACGATAATCTCTGACTCGAAAAACAACTTGCTGAAAGCGCCTGCCTGGTATGTTCAAATCAGGCAGATGTTGGCTCTTTGTCGCTAAAAAGACTACACTAGCGGCGAGGTTTAACGGCTATATGGATGGCCGCTGGTACCTTTCACAGGCCTGATATGCCAAATGAATTGTGCGGATGACGGCTCCACGAATAATCCTGACTTAATTGTGTTCCGGTGATGACTGAATAGGTTTCTGTGATCCTCAGATAATCTTCTATGCGCTTAAAAAGTATCAAACTGGCAGGTTTTAAATCATTTGTAGACCCGACGACGGTAAACTTTCCGGGAAATCTCTCGGCTGTTGTTGGGCCAAACGGTTGCGGCAAATCAAACATTATTGATGCCGTGCGATGGGTTATGGGTGAGAGCTCTGCGAAAAACCTGCGTGGCGAATCCATGACGGACGTTATTTTTAATGGTTCGCGCGGCCGCAAGCCTATTGGACAGGCATCTATCGAGTTGGTATTCGATAACTCGGATGGTAGTTTGGGTGGTGAATACGCCTCCTTTTCTGAAATTGCTATCAAACGCCGGGTAACGCGAGAAGCGCAAAATCAGTATTTCCTCAACGGCGAAAAATGTCGCCGCCGTGATATCACCGATATATTTTTAGGTACCGGCCTTGGCCCTCGCAGCTATGCGATTATCGAGCAGGGAATGATCTCTCGTTTGATCGAATCCAAGCCTGAAGAGCTGCGTGTTTTTGTCGAAGAGGCAGCGGGTATTTCCAAGTACAAAGAACGTCGTCGTGATACTGAAAATCGTATGAGACGCACGCTCGAAAACCTCGATCGACTGACAGACATCCGTGACGAACTGGGTCGTCAATTGCAGCACTTGCATCGTCAGGCACAATCGGCAGAAAAATATCAAACATTCAAAGCCGAAGAGCGCTTGTTAAAGGCGCAACTACAGGCATTGCAATGGCGCGATCTTGATCATGCTGTGTCAGCACGGCAAGAAGATATTCAACGATTTGAGCTGGATGTTGAGGCGGCTGTAACACGACAGACAGCGTTAGACAGCCGTGTCGAAACGTTATTTACGCAATCGGGTGAAGCCCGCGATAGTTTTAACTTGGTACAAGGCCAGTTTTACAATTTGGGTGCTGAAATCGCTCGTGCAGAGCAGAGCCTGCAGCATCAGAAAGAGCGCCATAAACAGCTGTACGAAGATCTTGCCGCGACAGAAGAAAGCTATCGTCAGGCCGAATCCATGCTGCTAGATGATAAAGCACGCTTGGAAGAGGCCAATGAAGAGCTGATGGAGCTGGAGCCAGAAGTCGAAATTCTCGCTGAGACTGAAGAATCTTCACAAATGCAGTTGTTGGATGTTGAAGAGCGTATGCAGCAATGGCAGAACGAGTGGGATGCCTTTAATGTAAAAGCTGCTGATGCACGGCAAAAGGCGGAAGTGCAGCAATCGCGTATTCAGCACGGCGAAACCGTGATGGCACGTATGAGCGAACGTTTGCAGCGCTTTGACGATGACATCGCTGAATTATCAATGGGCGATGTGGATGATGATATCGCCATGTTGCAAGAAAACCTGAGCGAGCTTGAGCTTACCCTCGAGGCGGATCAAGAAACCTTGCAAACCCTGCAGGACACCATCGAACAACTGCGGCATGAGGGTGAGCGTCACCGTCAGTCGCGTGATCAGTTTCAGTCGCAATTGCAATCCGCAGGCGGACGTATGGCTTCTCTTGAAGCCCTGCAGCAGTCTGCGATGGCGCAAGACAATGATCATGTTAGTAACTGGTTGGCGGCCAATCAATTGCAGAACGCAGCGACACTCGCCGATCAGTTAGATGTTGAGAGTGGTTGGGAGCAGGCGGTAGAAACCGTTTTGGCCGCGCAGTTACAATCAGTGTGTCTTGATGAGGCGGCTATTAATCAGCTAGCCCCGGCGGCCAGCGATTTGAGCGGTGGCATTATACAAATATTGGAGCCGTATGGCGGGCAAGGTTACGCCGGTCAACATGGGTTGATGCCATTGCAACAGAAAATCACAGGCAGCGCGCCCGTTGACGGTTTGCTTGCGGGTATTTTTATTGCGGATGATCTTGAGCATGGCCTTAAGAATCGTTCGCACTTGGCGGCGAATGAATCAATTATTATGCCCGATGGTTTGTGGTTGGGCCCGAACTGGCTGCGTTGTATTCGTGAAGAAGACGCCGCGGCTGGGGTGTTTAAGCGTAAACAGGCGATTGAAGTATTGGCCGCAGAGATCTCGGAGCTGACCGAGGCTGTCGATGGATTGGATGAAACCGTTCAGGCCAACCGTGAGCAATTGCTCGAAAAAGAACATAGCCTGGCAGACGCACAGCAACGTTTTAAACAAGCAGCCCAGCAGCAAAGTAGCGTGGTCTCACAATTAGCTGAGCGTAAAGGCAAGGTTGAGCAAGTGCTGCAACGTAAGGCGCAGCTCATTGAAGATCAGCGTGAAACCTGTGAGCAGTTGCTAATGGAACAAGAGACCATTGCTGAAGCGCGCGGCACGCTCGAAGATGCCATTGAGGCGATGGATGCTGATACAGCGCGCCGCGAACAACTGGTCGATAAGCGTGAAGATGCACGGCGACAGTTAGATATGGCCCGTGAATCTGCACGTACCAGTAAAGATCGTGCTCATCAATTAGCGATGCGCGAGCAGTCACTGCGCAGCCAGGTCGATAGCTTGGCTCAAAGTTTACTGCGTGCTGAGGGGCAGCTAGAACAACTTGTCGTGCGCAAGCGCCAGTTGCAGGCGGATGTGTCGACACAGTCGGATCCGGATGAGAGCCTTGAGCAGGAACTCGAAGCGTTGCTGGACAAACGCTTAGGTGTTGAAGAGCAGTTGGCGGAGGCGCGCCGGCGTGTTGATGGGATCGATCATGATATGCGTGACGCGGATAGAGAACGAAATACCTTGATTCAGGAAGTGCAGGAACATCGCACGCGTTTGGAGCAGGCACGTTTGGCATCGCAAGGGTTTCAAGTTCAGCGCGATAACCTCAACAAACAGTTGGTCGAAGCCGAATTTGATCTGAAAACTGTGTTGGATGGCTTGCCTGAAGAGGCTAATGAGCCGACATGGCAGGAACAGATCGAAAAAATTGCGTCAAAAATTAGCCGCCTAGGCGCGATTAATCTTGCCGCCATTGATGAATACAAACACGCATCAGAGCGTAAAAACTATCTTGATCAACAAGATGAAGACCTGAAAAAAGCACTGCAGACGCTTGAAAATGCCATTCGCAAGATTGATCGTGAAACCCGCCTTCGATTTAAAGATACGTTTGATCGTATCAATGCGGGTGTGCAGGAGTTGTTTCCTAAAGTGTTTGGCGGCGGCCGGGCGTACCTTGAAATGACAGGCGATGATTTACTTGATACCGGGATCGCAATTATGGCGCAGCCGCCGGGTAAGCGGAACAGCACCATCCATTTATTGTCGGGTGGTGAAAAAGCCCTAACAGCAATAGCACTAGTATTCTCAATCTTTCGATTGAATCCTGCGCCGTTCTGTATGCTCGATGAAGTCGATGCGCCGCTTGATGATGCCAATGTTGGTCGTTATGCTCGCATAGTCAAAGAGATGTCAGATCAGGTACAATTTATTTATATCACACACAATAAAATCGCGATGGAAATGGCCTCTCACTTGTTGGGGGTCACCATGCATGAACCAGGGGTGTCACGAATGGTTGCAGTGGATGTGGAAGAAGCTGCAGAACTGGCGGCAATGTAGTTGCCTATCCTCGCTCAATACCTGGAGCTTTTTCGAACGTGTTTGAAAATGATACAAGCGGGTGAAAAACAAAGCTTATGTTCGCCGATAAATCGGCGTTCAGTGATCCAGTGCAGAGGCCCAATGGGTTTAAACTGTTACAGTGATTACAGGTGGGATAGGCGTTTTATCAACTACCAATGTTAAATAAGGGGGGATTGCTGCCAAGCTGAGTGGTCTGTTGTTTATGATCTTCTAACAAATAGGTCGGGCAGGGTATTCAGCCGATAAAGGATTATTGATGTAATTATGGGTAAATACAAAATAACGATGACTCCGAACAATCGAATCATGGTCAGTCTAGCTGGGTGGAATTCACTATGGAATTAAGCATCAGAGACTGGCTACTTATTATCGGTATTCTTCTGTTGATGGCTGTGGCCCTCGACGGAATTCGCCGTGCCCGGCAAGAGCGCCGGAATCAGGTGCGTCTTTCGCGAAACGCGAAGCGTGCAGCCCGTAAAGCGGAGGATGAAGATCCCTTCAATAGCGAGCTACCTAATGGTGGTGCACGTGTTGCGGATAACAAAAATATGTCTGCAGAAGATTTGTCTCCTCGACCAACATTGAATACTGCGGATGATGAGCTATCCCCTGAGGCGGTTGCGGCGTCACCCGAAAATCTCGGAGCAGGCCATGCAGACGTTGTTGGCGATGATATCGACCCATTGTTTACTGATCCATTCAAAGTGCAGCGGCAGCCCACAGAACGAGCCTCGTCGTTTTCGTTGTCAACAAAAGATGGTGAAAGTGATCGAGTGGATGCCTCTCGGACAACGGATTCTCATAGCGATGATCTCGCCATGCCAACAATAAAGGCCCAGCAAGTGGCCGATGTTGGCGTTGAATTGGATGACAATCCGTATATTGAGTCAGATCCGGAAGACATCTTGGTATTGCATGCCTGCGCACCGAAAGGCAAACCGTTTGACGGCGCAAGGTTGCGAAAAATTTTGGATGCTTGCGACTGCCGACTTGCTCGTCAGCACATCTACCATCGTTTTGAGCGTGAAAATGGGCATGGCGGTGTTCAATTTAGTATTGCCAATATGGTTGAGCCGGGCACGTTTGTGGATATCGATCGTGAAGACTTCAGTTCGCCAGGTGTGTCGTTTTTTCTGCGTTTACCCGGGGCCGATGATCCGACTGAGGCTTATAACTGCATGATCGAAGTCGCTCAGGCTTTGGTGCGCAATCTTGGTGGGAGCTTGAAAGACGAAGCCCATTCAACGGCAACCGAACAAACGCTAGAACATGGTCGAGAGCGTATTCGTGAATTTCTCAAACGTAAATTGCTGAAATCTAATTAATGACTGACCCCAGTTCCCTGTCTGAATCTCAAGCTGCCGAGCGTGTTCACACACTTCGGCAGCAGCTTGATACATTCAATCATGAATATTATGTATTGGATTCGCCGTCTGTTCCCGATGCTGAATATGACCGCTGTATGCGAGATCTACAAGCATTGGAAAAGGCCTTCCCGTCACTGCAGTCGGAGACTTCCCCGTCCCTGCGTGTAGGTGGCGTGCCCCTCGATAGCTTTCAACAAGTGCGGCACGAGTTGCCGATGCTCTCTCTCGATAATGTTTTCGATGATGAGCAGTTGTTGGACTTCGACCGACGAATCAAGGATCGGCTGAAGACGTCTGATGATATCGAATATGCTTGTGAACCGAAGCTTGACGGCATTGCTATCAGCCTCATGTACCGTGACGGCGTGCTTGTGCGCGGGGCTACTCGTGGTGATGGCGCGTACGGAGAAGATATTACGGTCAATGTCAAAACGATTCGATCGATTCCGTTGACGTTGCGCGGGGCTGGCTTCCCCCCGGTGCTTGAGGTGCGTGGCGAGATTTATCTGCCAAAAGCTGGGTTTGACGCGCTTAACGTTAAGGCGCGATCCGCTGGCGAAAAAGGGTTTATGAATCCGCGCAACGCGGCTGCGGGTAGCTTGCGGCAACTGGATTCGCGGATCACTGCGACGCGTCCGTTGGAAATGTGTGCCTATAGTGTGGGGCTGGTTGAAGGCGGCGATTTGCCGGGACACCATGCATCGATACTTGAGCAATTGCATGAATGGGGATTTCGAATTAACCCTGAAATGCGTGTCGTTGGCAGTATTGCCGGGTGTGCCGAGTATTACGAACATCTTGCCGGTATTCGTGACTCGTTGGCGTATGACATAGACGGTATTGTTTTTAAGGTGAATGACATCACCTTGCAAGAGCGGTTGGGATTTGTAGCGCGAGCACCGCGTTGGGCGACTGCGCATAAATTTCCGGCGCAAGAAGAGATGACGCAATTGCTCGACATCGAGTTTCAGGTTGGGCGTACGGGAGCGATTACGCCGAAAGCGAAACTCGAACCGGTGTTTGTTGGTGGGGTTACTGTTTCCAATGCGACGCTTCATAACGCCGATGAAATTCAACGATTGGGTGTTCGAATTGGCGATACCGTGGTGATACGTCGGGCCGGTGATGTTATTCCACAGATAGTCAGTGTTGTTGAGAGTCGTCGCCCAGCGGCCTCCACCGGCGAGGTGGTATTCCCGTCGGCGTGTCCGGTTTGTGGGTCGGCTGTGGAGCGCACCGAAGGTGAGGTCGTTGCGCGCTGTTCCGGAGGCATCTTCTGTATGGCGCAAAGCAAACGTGCGATAGAACATTTTGTATCGCGTAAGGCAATGGATATCGATGGGCTCGGGGATAAGCTGGTCGAGCAGTTGGTGGATGAGGGGCTCGTCGCCAATATTGCCGATCTCTATCACATCCGATGGGACGATGTGGTTAAGCTGGAGCGAATGGGTGAGAAGTCGGCGACTAACCTTCTCAGCGCTATCAAAAGCAGCAAAGTGACGACGCTGGCCAAGTTTCTGTATGCCTTGGGCATCCGAGAAGTTGGTGAGGCAACGGCGAGGGCATTGGCGGACCATTTCAAATCGCTTGATGCTATTGAGGCCGCCTCCGAAGAAGCGTTGCTCGAGGTCGATGATGTTGGCCCTGTTGTGAGCCGCCATATTGTGATGTTTTTTGCCAATGAACATAACCGTGAGATTGTTGAGCGGCTGATAAGTGCCGGTATCGATTGGCCGAAAGTTGAAGAAAATGACATCGGCGGCAAATCATTGGACGGTATGGTTATCGTTTTGACCGGTAATCTGGAGTCTATGAGCCGGTCTGAGGCTAAAGAAAAGTTGCAAGCACTCGGTGCTAAAGTGACCGGGTCTGTATCGGCAAAAACCAGTTTATTGATTGCCGGCCCCGGCGCCGGATCTAAGCTGGCAAAGGCAGAATCTCTGGGCATTGACGTAGCAGATGAACAAGACTTAATTAAAATGCTGGGCGGCGACGCTTAAACACAGGTTACACGAGTGTGGGGCGTTGTTGATGGTTCGCCATTTTTGGTTGAGTCGACGTTTGTTGCTTCAGTCTGAACCCTGGATGATTTCCTGCAATAGTTACTAATGCCCAAGCCATAAGCGCGTCTGATCATGATAATAAAACCCTTGTGCTCGATTGCCGGATTACTCTGCTTATTGTTGTTAACCGGCTGTACTACGTCGCCTCCAGCCAATATGGACGATGTTTGCGAGATATTTCGCGAGAAAGACGGCTGGTATAAAGACGCGGCCAAAGCTCGAGATGAATGGGGAACCCCGATTCCTGTCATGATGGCATTTATCCATCAAGAATCCCGCTTTGTTGCCGATGCACAACCTCCCAGAACGTGGTTTCTCGGATTCATTCCGGGCCCCCGTAAGTCGTCTGCATATGGATATCCGCAAGCGAAGAAAGAAACTTGGCGCGGATATCAACGTGCAACGGGCAATTATGGCCATGACCGCGACGATTTTGGAGATGCAGTGATGTTCATAGGCTGGTATAATCACGCCACTTTTGAGAGGAACAAAGTTCCTAAGTGGGACAGCAAAAAACTGTACCTTGCCTACCATGAGGGGCACGGTGGTTATGCGAGAGGGACACATAATAATAAAAAGTGGTTGCTGAATGTCTCCGATAAAGTGGCAAGCCGTAATTGGATGTATGCCCAACAGCTAAAAACCTGCGAGAAGGAACTCCGCCAAAGGAAGAAGTTTTTAGGGATTTTTTAATACTTTGTGTGTCTTAAGGCTGGCGGGATGACCCTAAAATTGGCTAAAATTCGTCGCCTTTTGTGTAGGCCGTTGCCTAACCAGCATTTAGATCGTTGCTAAAACGATAAGTTCGTTGTGCAAATGGCATGTAGTACGGGCACAAGGTGTAGTGATCCAAAACGGTTTTGAACACCTTAAAGACAGAGTTTTCAACGTCGGTTGATCATATCTCAGCAATATGCAGNAATTCAGTTTTGAAGCCAACAGATATTAAGAACCCCGAGTATTTTCACAAGGTGGTGGACTGTCAGTATGCCTGTCCGGCCCACACACCTGTACCTGAGTACATTCGATTAATTGCTCAGGAGCGTTATAGCGACGCTTATATGGTGAACTGGGAGTCGAACGTGTTTCCCGGCGTATTGGGGCGTACCTGTGACCGTCCATGTGAGCCTGCTTGTCGTCGTGGCCGTGTTGATGAAGAGCCTGTTGCGATTTGCCGCTTGAAACGTGTCGCGGCAGACAATAAAGACGACGCTAACATTCTTTCTCGTATGCCTGAGATAGCCCCTAAAAATGGTAAGCGTGTTGCGCTGATTGGTGGCGGTCCTGCGGCATTGACTGTTGGACGCGATCTTGCACCACTGGGTTATGAGATCGATTTGTATGATGACCAACCCGTCGGCGGTGGTTTCATGCGTTCTCAGATTCCTTCATTCCGTCTACCGGATGAGGTGCTGAATCAAGAAGTTAATTATGTATTGGATATGGGCATCTCGACCCACTTCAACACCTATGTATCCAGCCTTAAAGAAATTCTCGACAAGGATTACGATGCCGTATTCGTCGGCACCGGAGCACCACGTGGGCGTGATTTGAGCAAATTGCCTGGCCGTGAAGAAGGTGATTCTAGCATCCATGTCGGTATCGATTGGTTGGCTAACGTGGCTTTTGAACATACTAAAGCCGTTGGCAAAAAAGTGTTGGTTCTCGGTGGTNGTAACACCGCCATGGATTGCTGTCGTACAGCACTACGTTTGGGTGCTGATGACGTTAAAGTGGTTGTGCGTTCGCCATTTGCAGATATGAAAGCCTCGCCTTGGGAGAAAGAAGATACCCAGCACGAAGGCATTCCGATTATTGATAACCACTCTCCGAAAGAATTTCTGATCAAAGACGGCAAGCTGGTTGGCATGAGCTTTGAAATTGTTGAAGCGGTCTATGACGACGCAGGCAAGCGTTCACTGGTGCCAACGGGTGAAATCGTAGAATTTGAGTGTGATGATGTTCTCATGGCAATCGGTCAGGAAAACAGCTTCCCATGGATCGAACGCGATATCGGTCTTGAATTTGGTAAGTGGGATATGCCAGTTGTTGATCCAGTTACCTTTTGCTCCACGAATGAGCGTGTCTTCTTCGGTGGAGATGCGGCATTTGGGCCAGAAAACGTTATCACTGCAGTAGCACATGGTCATCAGGCAGCGGTATCGATTGACCTAGCTCTGAACGGCAAAGAACTGACTGATCGTTTGGCTCCGGGCACCAATCTGTTGAGCCAGAAAATGGGTATTCACGAGTGGGCTTATGATGCCGGTGTTGTCGAAGATGACCGCCAGATCGTGCCACTTGAAGATCTAAAGATTTCTTTGAAAAGCCTGAAAACGGAAGTTGAATTAGGCTTTGACGAAGATCTAGGTTTTGCTGAAGCGCAACGTTGTTTGAACTGTGATGTTCAGACCGTGTTCTCCGAAAGTCGCTGCATCGAGTGTGATGCCTGCGTCGATATCTGCCCGACAGATTGTATTACTTTTACCCCGAATGAAGATGACGATGCTGCTCTGCGCAATAAGTTGTCTGCACCGGCAAATAATCTGACACAGGATCTCTACGTTTCTGAAGATTTGCCAACTCAACGTGTCATGGTGAAAGACGAAAACGTATGCCTGCATTGTGGTCTGTGCGCTGAGCGTTGTCCGACCTCTGCCTGGGATATGCAGAAGTACCTGTATACAGTGACCAAGGCAGGGCAATCAGCATGAGCAATACATCCACATTAAGCACAGTGAAAAGCGTGAAAAGCATCGAAGCAGTTAACGACTTTGTTATCAAGTTTGCCAATGTTAACGGTACCGGTTCTGCCAGTGCGAACAATATGTTCGCCAAGGCTATCTTCCGGATGGGCATTCCGGTAACGCCGAAGAATATTTTCCCATCGAACATTCAAGGTTTGCCTACTTGGTATGAAGTTCGTGTGAGTGAGAAAGGTTATACCGGTCGCCGTGAAGGCACTGATTTCATGGTGTCGGTCAATCCGCAGAGCATGAAGGCCGATATCGACGAAGTGTCGCCGGGTGGTTATTTCTTTTACGATAATACCAAACCGCTGAACAAACGTGTAATGCGTGATGACATCACTTTCGTTGGTGTACCACTGACTGAAATGTGCTTGCGTGAATATACTGATCCACGTCAGCGCCAGCTATTTAAAAACGTTATTTACATCGGTGCGTTGGCTGCGCTGCTCGATATCGAGTTTGAAGTGTTGACACAAATGATCGCCGATCAGTTTAAAGGCAAAGAAAAACTGATTGCGCCTAACGTTCATGCGTTAGAGCTGGGTTACCAATACGCTAAAGAGCATTATGCATGCCCTTGCACGATCCGTGTTGAACGTCGTGATCTGGTTGGCGATAGAATTTTGATGGACGGCAACGATGCCTGTGGTTTGGGTGCAGTCTATGCCGGTGCAACCGTTGCAGGTTGGTATCCGATCACACCATCAACTTCAGTCGTTGATGCGTACGCCAAATACGCCAAGCGTTTGCGCATTTGCCCAGGAACCGGTCGTAAAAAATATGCAATTGTTCAGGCAGAAGATGAGCTGGCTGCAATTGGTATGGTTATCGGTGCAAACTGGAATGGTGCACGTTCCTTTACGGCAACATCCGGCCCTGGTGTGTCGTTGATGTCTGAATTTTTGGGTTTGGCGTATTTTGCTGAAATTCCAACTGTTCTGATTGATGTACAGCGCTCTGGTCCATCCACCGGCATGCCGACTCGAACTCAGCAGTCGGATGTATTGTCGGCCGCTTATGCGTCTCACGGTGATACCAAGCAGGTGTTGTTGTTCCCGAGCACGCCGAAAGAGTGTTTTGACCTAACTGCCGATTCTTTTGATATCGCAGAGCGTTTGCAAACACCGGTGATCATGCTGACAGACTTGGATTTGGGCATGAATGATCATATGTCTGAGCCGTTGGAGTGGGACGACTCTCGTGCTTATGACCGCGGTAAAGTATTTGATGAGCAAGACCTTGAAGAAATGACTGAACGCTTCGGGCGTTATTTGGATGTTGACGGTGATGGCATTCCATTCCGCACTTACCCAGGTACTCACCCAACGAAAGGGTCTTTCTTTACTCGTGGTACTTCACGTGATGAATATGCTGTGTATACCGAGAAAAGTGAAGAGTATGTCGACAACATGGAGCGCCTGCTGAGAAAGTGGGAAACCGCTAAGTCTGTTGTTCCTGCGCCGATTGTTTATCAAGAAGAGAACAAAAGTAAGTGTGGTGCGATCTTCTACGGCACATCTGATGCGTCTGCATTGGAAGCGCTGGATATATTGCGTGAAGAGGGCATCGAGATTGATGCGCTGCGTGTTCGTGCATTCCCGTTCAACGATACCGTTGACCAGTTCATTGAAGATCACGACACCGTATTTGTTATCGAGCAGAACCGTGATGCTCAGTTGCGTACATTGCTGATCAACGAAATTGAGTGTAACCCTGTGAAGCTAACTCCTGTGCTGTCTTATGGTGGTATGGCGATTACTGCGGATGATATCGCTAAGAACATTCGCAAATTCCATCCGGACAGCAAAGTTGTACCGTTGAAAACCAAGCGTGTAGAGGAGAAAGCGTAATGACATTCTTCAAGCCAGCATTCCGTCATCCGGATCTGCCAGCTAACAAGCTGGGTTTTACTAAAAAAGACTATGAAGGGGCAATCTCTACCCTTTGTGCCGGCTGTGGACACGATTCTATCAGTGCTGCGATCGTTCAGTCGTGTTATGAGCTGTCCTTGCCACCACATCGGGTTGCTAAGTTATCAGGTATCGGTTGTTCGTCAAAAACACCGACGTACTTCCTGNGTAACTCACACGGTTTCAACTCTGTTCACGGTCGTATGCCTTCAGTAGCAACGGGTGCGAACTTGGCAAACCGAGAACTGACCTACATCGGTGTATCCGGAGATGGTGATAGTGCATCGATCGGTATGGGACAGTTTGCGCACGTTGTGCGTCGTAACTTGAACATGATGTATGTCGTTGAAAACAACGGTTGTTATGGTCTCACTAAAGGTCAGGATTCGGCGACTGCTGATATTGGTTCTAAAAGTAAAGCCGGTTCGGTGAACCCGTACGAGCCTATCGATCTTGTGGGTATTGCCTTGCAGTTGGGTGCAACGTTTGTTGCTCGTAGCTTCTCAGGTGACAAAGAGCAGCTGATTCCATTGATCAAGGCAGCGTTGTCTCATCAAGGATTTGCTTTCATTGATGTTGTATCGCCATGTGTCACATTCAACAACAATGTTGGCTCAACCAAGGCTTACGATTACGTACGTGATCATCTGGACGCAACATCGACGGTTGATTTTGTGCCTGTGCATGAAGAAATTACTACCAAATATGGCGAAGGCCAGTCTCAAGACGTTGCTATGCATGATGGCTCTATGGTTCATCTGCAGAAATTGCACGGTGATTGGGATCCAAGTAACCGCCAGAGCGCGCTGAATGCGTTGGCAGATGCCAAGTCGAAAGGGGATATCCTAACTGGCTTGTTATACGTTGATGCAGAAAGCCAAGAGCTTCACGAAACTCTGGAAACTGTTCCAGGTGCGTTAAATGAGCTCACAGAAGCTGATCTTTGCCCAGGTTCAGGTGCATTAGCTAAGATCAACGCCAGCTTACGCTAATCGTTTTTCGCTTTCACGTTGATTAAGCGGGCCTTTCAAGGCCCGCTTTTTTTTGCCTTGCCGATTTGTGTTGGCGTTATTTTAATGGGGGTATCTTAGTCGTAAGTTGTTGAAAACTAACTGTTCGTTAACCTTTTTCTGGTGAAGTCTTCATAAAACTAACCTTGATCTACATCAAGTATCTCGGTAAGTTTAAAGGCCCTGAAAACACGGCCTGTCGCCCGTTAGGGGCTGCGCCAGTGTTGTGCAGAAAAGGCTGAGGCTGCGCCAGAACGGTGCTTTTTAGCGTCTTTAGCGACATATCTTGCCTGTTATCCGTTGGCTGGGTTACCGGGTCGTCTATCGGTTGATATCGGACAAAATAACAATGATAAAAAAGAAAACGTTCTCACTGGCCAGCTTTTTCAAAGGCGAGGCTGCTGGCGGTATCTTGCTGATGCTGGCAACGCTACTGGCACTGATCGTCGCAAATTCCCCTGCAGCTTACCTTTATGACTGGTTTATCAATCTGCACTTGAGTGTTGGGGTTTTTGAAGATGATTTTCTGTTTGAAATCGACAAGCCACTGTTGTTATGGATTAACGATGGACTGATGGTCGCGTTTTTCCTGGTTGTTGGTCTTGAGTTGAAGCGCGAAATCGTCGAGGGCGAATTATCAGAGCCGAAAAAAGTTGTCTTGCCGGCTCTCGGTGCAATTGGTGGCATGGCCGCACCCGCGCTGGTTTATGTGTATTTTAATTGGGGTAACCCGGACGGTATTCGTGGTTGGGCGATTCCTGCAGCGACCGATATTGCCTTTGCGCTGGGTTTGTTGTCATTGTTGGGACCTCGTGTTCCGGTCAGCTTGAAGATCTTTCTGACTTCATTAGCCATCTTTGATGACATCGGTGCGATTGTCATCATCGCAGTATTTTATACGGCGAAAATCTCATTGGTGTCGCTGGGTGTGTGTGCCGTATGTATTGCCATTTTATATATGATGAATCGCATGCACGTCGAAGACCGCCCTATCTATTTCCTGGTCGGTATCATTATGTGGGTTGCGATGCTCAAATCAGGCGTGCATGCGACGCTGACGGGCGTAATCTTGGCGATGTTCATTCCTATGCATTCACGTAAACGCCCGGGTGAGTCCCCATTAAAAGAACTCGAGCATGAATTACACGCTGCGGTTGCCTACGTTGCGTTGCCGATTTTTGCGTTTGCGAATGCAGGCATTAATCTTTCCGGAGTTGGTATAGCGCAGGTCGTTGATGATGTTCCTTTGGGCATCATACTGGGTTTATTTATTGGTAAGCAGGTCGGGATATTTGCGCTTTGTTGGTTGGGTATTAAATCCGGACTTGCAGCAATGCCGGCAGGTATGAACTGGAAGACTTTATATGGGATCTCTATTCTTTGCGGGGTTGGTTTTACTATGAGCCTCTTTATTGGTGGTCTCGCCTTTGAAGAATTGGGCCTCGACAAACCTTTTGATGAGCGTTTAGGTATTATTCTTGGTTCGCTACTCTCCGGTACTGTTGGTCTGGCTGTGCTGCACTTTCTGCTACCGAAGGAGCCTGCTCCGGTTCTTGCGCGCTAGGTTTTTCTCGGCCTCGTAGTTATTTGTACAAACTATATAAGTTATCTATATCAAATATCTATGTAGGCTAGTTGCGTAAGCTACAAGTAAAAGCACCTGCGAAGGGTGCTTACGTGATATGTACCGGCGATCGCCGGCATTGGCTTTGAGTGTAGGTGAGTTGTTCCGTGGAATTTCCGTTTATAGAATCCCTCGATATTTTTTCGACTCCGGTCTTTGTTACACAATTACCGGATGCCGGTGATCGATTTGCAGCCTTGATGCAGGGTGTCCGAGAGTGTCAAAAACAGCAATCCACAGCGATCGATAGCGATGTCGCTGCGGTGGCGAAACAACATATGGACGAAAGCCACCTTCAACTCCTTGAGATTGAAAGCCCGGCTTTCGAAGATTTGAAACACCAATTGGAGATGTTGGTACTTGAGGTTGCCGAAGAGGTTAATGCAGAGCATTGGCCCGAAGGCGAAGCCGCTGTAGCCCTGATTACTGAATCCTGGTATCACGTGACGCGTAACGGGGGCTACCATGATGTGCATTCCCACCCCAATTGCTCGTGGTGCGGTATCTACTGTATTGATGCCGGCGAATGCAGTATTGAAAAGCGCAGCGGTGTAAATCGTTTTTACGATCCAAGAGTCAATGCTGAACACTATATCGATGCCGGCACTCGCTACCTTAGTGACGAGGGCGTTTGGGATATCGTGCCGCAGGCGGGGCAGTTGGTGATTTTTCCGTCATACCTCAAGCATTCAGCGTTACCCTACTTTGGCACTGAAGACCGTGTGGTGATTGCATTTAATGCGCAGGTCCACTTTGTGGATCATGATACTCCTTGTTAGCATATTGTATTACCAAGCGTGTTTCTTATATCCATTAAACGGGGTTGATTTTTTATTGGCGCATTGTATTGTTGAGTAGCCGTTTAGGACGGTACGAGATGAAGATTTTTTGACACAAAAAGGAGTTTGGTCATGATAAATAATGCATTTCATTTCGGGCGTAATTTTGCCCTCTTTGTTTCTCTGATGGCTGCGATGTTGACTTGGGCCGGAAAGCCGGTCAACGTCAATGAAGCAGATGCTAAAGTACTGGCGGATTCGTTGGATGGAATCGGCCTGAAAAAAGCAGAAGCAGTGGTTAAATACCGTGAAGAGCACGGTAATTTTAAAGCCATCAAAGATCTTGTAAATGTTAAAGGTATCGGCGAGAAAACGCTGGCTAAAAATGCTGAGTTTATTCAGCTGTAACTTTTGACGGACGACTACCGTACCTGATAAAAGCGGCCATGCGCCGCTTTTTTGTTTACTGCAAACAATGACCGATGTGGTGGTTAGATTCGTGTATATAATCTCTGATTTTTTGGACAAACTGATCAGACACAAAATAATAAGAAGTCAGTTTTGAATAAAGTTATTCATACCAGTCTTTTGACTGTCATTTTGGCGGTAATCGCTTATGCGGTTGTTGCATTCCTGTCGGGCGGTGAAGCGGTTTTTGGTGCCATTGCGCACTTACCTGCTGAACTCTGGTTGGCGATTCTTGGATTGTCGCTGGCCAATTATCTGCTGCGATATATTCGGTGGCATCTCTACATTACCCATGACGGCCATGCGAGGGTACCCCATAAACAGCACCTTGCGGTTTATTTGGCCGGTTTTTCGTTAACCATGACCCCAGGCAAAGCCGGTGAAGCGATGCGCTCACTCTACCTGAAGCCCTATGGTGTGGCACATCAACGTAGCATGGGCGCTTTTTTTGTTGAACGTATCCTCGATTTGTTGGCGATTTTGTTAATGGCGGGGATGAGTGTTTCCTTTTTGGCTTCTGACTACTCGGTCACTGCAGCTGTGGTCACCGTTAGTTTGATTGTGGCGTGTTTGGTTGTCATTAAGATTCCCAAACGCTGGATCATTGAATCTCCTCTGGTTAAACGTCTTCCTGATAAGCTCAGGCATGCCGTTGTTTTTATTGAATCGATGCTAGATAACGCTAACGATCTGCTATGTGTGCGGTTGTTGGTCGTCGGGTTATTGATTGGTATTGTCGCCTGGGGGCTGGAAGGCTACGGCTTGTATATCGTTATGCAGGCGTTTTCGCCCGATTTAGGTGATCTTTCACTGGCGATGGCGATATACGGAATGGGCATCTTACTCGGTGCATTATCATTTTTACCCGGCGGTGTTGGCGGCGCAGAAGCGGCGATGATTTTTCTGCTGGTTAAGGTCGGGTTTGATGAAGCTTCGGCTGTCGCTATAACATTTATCTGCCGCTTGGCGACACTATGGTTCGCCGTTGCGATCGGTGGATTGATGATGATGCTATTACCCCTATTAGGCGTTAAGTTGCCAGAGAAGAAGGAATCTGTGTGATGACCGATGATACACAACGCCCTTTAGTGGTTGATCTTGATGGTACATTGATTAATACCGATACCTTGATGGAAAGCTTAATGCTGTTTCTGAAGGTAAACCCGCTGCGGATTTTCCTTCTGTTTATCTGGGTATTAAAAGGCAAAGCCTACTTTAAGCATCAGGTGGCAGAGCGGGTCGATTTGAACGTCGCAAGTTTGCCCTACAATGACGCTGTACTTGATCTTATTCGTTCGGCACGAGATGCCGGGCGCCCTTGTTATTTGGCTACCGGTGCGGTTCATAAGTATGCAGATGCGATTGCCGAATATACTGGGCTATTCGATGGCGTCTATGCAACGGACTCAGCAACTAGCGTCAATTTTACCGGCAAGGATAAGGCCGAAGGCTTGATTCGTCAGTTTGGAGAATTTGAATTCGATTATGTAGGCAATTCTTCGGTCGACTTGAGAGTCTGGAATCATTCACACACGGCGTATGTTGTTAGTGCCTCATCGTCGTTGTCGGCACGGGCTGCTGACGTATCGAAACATGTGGTTAAGTTAGATGCGCCGAAGCGTACATTGAAGACCTGGATCAAAGGCATTCGAGTGCACCAGTGGGTGAAGAATTCCTTAATCGCCATCCCTTTGTTTACTTCACACCAGTTTCTCGATGTTGAGCTGCTGTCGCTAGTGGCGTTAGGCATTTTGGCATTCTCGTTAGCGGCATCCAGCGTCTATGTGCTGAATGATTTGCTGGATTTGGAATCAGATCGCCAGCACCCGAGCAAATGTAAACGTCCATTCGCCAGTGGGGCTATTCCGGTGCACTATGGTTTGGCGTTATTCCCGGTATTACTGTTTTCAGCTTTTGTTATCAGTCTGTTTTTGCCGCTTCCATTTGTAGCAGCGCTGGGGCTTTATTACCTACTAACAGTGGCGTACTCGTTTAAGTTAAAGCAGGTTATTCTGCTCGATACGATTGTGTTGGCGGCGCTGTATACCATGCGAATTATTGCCGGAACTTTGCTGATTAACGTCGCGTTTTCATTCTGGTTGTTGGCATTTTCGGTGTTTATCTTCCTGAGTCTTGCACTGGTGAAACGTTATACCGAATTGGTACTGATGATGGCCAAAGGGGAAACGAAGACGATCGGCCGCGGATACCATGGCACTGATGCCCCAATTGTGGCCGCTTTTGGCTGTGCCGCGGGTTATATCGCGGTAATGGTTTTGGCCTTGTATGTGAATAGCGCTGAAGTTTTAGAACTGTATTCAAATCCGTCACTGTTATGGCTTGCGTGCTTAGTGATGCTGTATTGGATAAGTCGCGTGTGGATGCTGGCGCATCGCGGTCAAATGCATGATGACCCGATTGTTTTCGCGGTAAAAGATATGCAAAGCCTCGTTACTGGTATTGTGGTTGCCAGTGTATTTTTCCTCGCTACGTGAGCCGGCTTGTGGTCTGTATGAGTTTGCTTAGTAGACACAAGAATGTTGTGTTAAACGCGATAATCAATCGATGCGTATTGTTAAATGAGGGGAATCTCAGTGTCTAAACAGTACTCTTGGGGACGTTATCCGGCTGTGCAGCAACGACCCGTTCGGCTGGCTTCTAGGCACAGTCGTTTACCATCGACAGAACCCTTCTTACCCTATGGCTTAGGACGCAGCTACGGCGATTCATGCTTGTGCTCTCACGGGCATCTTCTAAGTAGCCAGTCTCTCGATCAGTTTATCCAGTTTGATCCAAAGACCGGTGTGCTGCGCTGCGAAGCGGGCGTTACTCTTGCCGAAATTATTGAAGTTTGTTTGCCGCATGGCTGGTTTTTACCGGTAACACCAGGGACCAAGTATGTCACCGTCGGTGGTGCCATTGGCAACGATGTTCACGGTAAAAATCACCACAGTGCCGGCAGCTTCGGAAATCATGTGCAAGCGTTTGAATTGCTTCGGTCCGATGGTTCGCGTCTGCTTTGTACTGAATCCAGCAATAGTGAGTACTTTCGCGCAACCCTCGGTGGGTTAGGGTTAACCGGAATGATTACCTGGGCGGAGCTGCAGTTAAAATCGGTTACAAGCCGCTCCCTCGACGTTGAGAGTATTAAATATTCACGCCTCAGCGACTTTTTTTCCTTGTCAGATGAAACCACCGATGACTGGGAGTACACAGTTGCTTGGTTAGATTGCACTGCAAAAGGTAATGAACTTGGTCGTGGGCACTTTATTCGTGGTAAACATGCGGAATCTGATTCTACGCGAGGCCTTGTGCCGGGTATGTCGATCGAGCATGGCAGCAAACTTACCTTTCCGGTGGAATCCCCCATATCCTTGATCAACAACCTCTCGGTACAAGCATTCAATACACTGTACTATCAACGGCAACGTGCGAATATTATTCGAAGTCAGCAGGATTATGACCCGTTTTTCTACCCGTTAGATGGCATTTTGCATTGGAATCGTATGTATGGGAAACAGGGCTTCTTGCAGCATCAATGTGTTATTCCAGTCGATACCGCGGCGGATGCCGTCGAAGAAATGTTGAAGCGCATTAGTCGTGCGGGCATGGGATCGTTTCTGGTCGTCTTGAAGATGATGGGGGCTGTTGCCTCCAAAGGGATGATGTCATTTCCGATGGAAGGTGCAACACTGGCGATGGATTTTCCGTTTCAAGGGAATAAAACCTTATCGTTTTTGGATTCGCTCGACAAGATTGTTCACGAAGCAGGCGGCCGTTTGTATCCGGCGAAAGATGCTCGCATGTCGGCGGATATGTTCCGCAGTGGCTTTCCTGCGTGGCAAGATGTTGATGCATTGCGCGACCCTGCTATCACATCAGATTTCTGGCAGCGGGTTGCCGGGTAACCCGATTTTCTACCATGAGGCTTCGGCCTGCTAACGATTTAAACGCTATGAATATTTTAATTATTGGTGCCACGTCTGCGATTGCGAAAGCAACCGCGCGTTTGTATGTGAAACAATCTAACGTGAACTTTGTGTTGGTGGCAAGAAACCCAGCAGGCTTGCAAGAACTGGCGGCGGATCTGACTGCTCGAGGTGCGGCGTCAGTCAGTACGCTGGAAAAAGACTTCTCTGAAAATCAGGGTTACGAAACCGTTGTAAACCATGCAACTGAGCAGTTGGGTTCTCTAGATTTGGTATTGATGGCACATAGTATTTTAGGTGACCAACAGCAATGCGAAGCATCTGTTGCTGCTATGCAAGAAATGATGCAAGTAAACGCTATTTCGAGCATGAGTTTATTGACCTTGTTAGCCAATCAGATGGAGTCACAGGGTAAGGGTACTATTGCGTTCATCAGCTCTGTTGCTGGTGATCGTGGCCGCCCGAGCAATTATGTGTACGGCAGTAGTAAGGCTGTGGTTACCACCTTTTTGCAAGGTTTACGGGCACGGCTGGCGAAATCAGGCGTGCATGTTGTGACGATTAAACCGGGTTTTGTTGATACGCCGATGACCGCTGAAATTGAAAAAGGCGGCCCACTTTGGGCGCAACCTGATGATATTGCCAAAGGCATTGCTCGGGCTGTTGAGAAGAAATCCAATGTAGTGTACTTGCCGTGGTTCTGGCGCGGCATTATGGCCATTATTATCCATATCCCTGAATTTGTTTTTAAGAAACTTAGTCTTTAAGACGTTGGGTTTTGAAAAGACGGCTTCCACTGAGATTCACCACCTGCAATATAAAAGTTAAGGTTAACGATGAACCACTTTGACGTATTTAACGGCGATGCTGATGGCATCTGTGCATTGATTCAGTTGCGTCTGGCTAACCCAGTTGATAGTCAGCTGATTACCGGTGTAAAGCGCGATATCAAACTGCTGAGTCAGGTCGATGCAGCTGTAGGCGATAAAGTCACCGTGTTAGATGTTTCAATGGATAAAAACAAACCCGCACTTGAAGCCTTACTTGCTCAGAAGGTAGACGTTTTTTATTGCGATCATCATGCCAGTGGTGATATCCCGGATTCTACGCACCTTGATGCCTTGATTAATCTCGAACCTGATGTATGCACTAGTTTACTGGTTAATGGCCGTTTGAATGGTGCACATGCGCTGTGGGCTATTGTTGGTGCCTTTGGTGACAACCTGAAGCAAAGTGCATTGGCTGTAGCGCGTCCGTTGAACCTTGATGCTGTGACATTGGATAAACTTGAAAAACTCGGTATTTATATCAATTACAACGGCTACGGCGCTGCGATCGAAGATCTGCATTTTTCGCCGGAGGCACTTTATAACGCGATGGTACAGTGTGTTTCACCGCTAGATTTTATGGCTGGCGACAACCCAGTATTTGAAGCGTTAGAAGCCGGATACGTCGCCGATATGGCGAAGGTTGATTCACTAGAGCCGATGACAGCGTTTGATCACGCTGCCGTTTACCAATTGCCGAATCAGAAATGGGCGCGGCGCGTGAGCGGTGTTTTCAGTAATGACTTGGCCAATGCAAACCCGGATCGTGCCCATGCGGTGCTGACCGAGCTCGACGGCGGAGACTTTCTAGTTAGCGTGCGCGCGCCACTCAACAATAAACAAGGCGCCGTCGATATCTGCTCGCAGTTTGATACCGGAGGCGGTCGTGCGGCGGCGGCGGGTATTAACCGATTACCTGCGGATGAGATGGCACGTTTCATTGATGTTTTTGCCGCGTATTATCGTAAGTAACTGATACCTATTATTTACACGCAGTCTGCAAACGACCGTTACAATCGGGTTTCAGACTGCGAGTATCCTGCTAGACTCCCACCTGTGTATTAAATCCTAAACAGGCCTGACTGATTTCTTCCATAGTGTCATTTAATCTTCTTCTGACCTTCACAAAAGTACTTCTCCCATGTCACACAGGATTTGTTGAATTAGCGCTTGTTGTTGCTTATTCAAATCTATTGGGAGAAATCATGAAATTTCTGAAGGGAATGCTCTTGGCGTCGGCATCTGTCGGTGCGCAAGCAGAGCTCATAATTAATGAATTTGATGCAGATCAGCCAAGTTCTGATACAGCGGAGTTTGTTGAAATTTTTGATGGCGGTGCAGGAAATACATCGCTGGATGGTCACGTTATCGTGCTGTATAACGGCAGCGATGATGCGAGTTATGATGCGATTGATTTAGATGGTTTTTCAACAAACGCTGATGGTTACTTCGTGTTATGTAGTGACAGCGCCACCGTTGCGAACTGTCAGCTTGATACTCTATCTCAGTTACAAAACGGCCCTGATGCAATTGCGCTTTATCAGGGTAGCGCAACTAGCTTTGGTAACGACACAGCCATTACATCGGCCAACCTGATTGATGCAGTTGTATACGGTACCAATGATTCTGACGATGCTGGCTTGCTGATTATGCTAAATGCTGGTCAACCACAAGTTAATGATGCTACCAGCACTTCAGCTCAACGTTGTGTTAACGGCTCTGGTGGCGCGCTCAATACCGATACTTATACCAGCGCAATCCCAACACCTGGCGCTGCAAATGCTTGTGCTGGCGGTGGCAATGGCGATGGCACGACTGATTTAGGGAGCTGTGGTGACGCTGCACAGTTGATTTCAGGTATTCAAGGCAACATTACGAATATCACAGCAGATACTAGCCCTCTGGTTGGTCAGCCGGTTGTTGTAGAAGCTCTGGTTACTGCTGATTTCACAAAGATTGATAACGACAACCAGCGTTACAACGGCTTCTGGATACAAGAAGAAGAAAGTGATTACGACGCCAATGATATGACGTCTGAAGGCATCTTCGTCTATTCGAACGATATTGCTGTTAGTGTTGGCGATTTGGTGCGTTTGAAGGCGCAGGTTGATGAATTTGGCCAACAAACACAGCTGAAGACTGTTTCTGACAGCACAGTGTGCTCCTCAGGCAACAGCCTGCCAACGCAACAGAATATTACCTTGCCTGTTTCTGATCTGCTGGATTTCGAAGCTATTGAAGGTATGCGGGTAAGCTATGGCCAAGGCCTGATTGTTAGTGATCTGTTTGGCAGTGGTTACGGATTTGGCAACTTCGGGCAATTTGGTGTGTCATCGAAGTTACATTTTCAGCCGACTGAAATTGCCGAGCCTGAATCGATAGAGGCCGCGGCGGCGGCTGAGCTGCGTACCCGAGATTTTGTTCTAGTTGACGACGGCGTGTCTGCTAAAAACCCTGCGTTTATTCCTTTCCCGGATGCGAGTGGATTCAGTGCACTGAACCCGATGCGTATCGGTTATACCGTACCAACCGTTGACGGCGTAATGCATGGATTCAATGCCTTCCGCATCGTTGTTCCAACTGATATTACTATTGTACCTTCACTGCCTCGTACTGCTGAGCCGGAAGTTGCCGCTGATGCAAACTTGGTTGTTGTGGGTATGAATGTTTTGAATTACTTCAACGGTGACGGCAACGGCTCTGGTTTCCGTGAAGATCTTTCTGGGGATGCGAAAAGTGCCTTCCGCGGTGCAGAAACCTATGACGCGTTCCAGATGCAAGAAGCTAAAATTGTTGCTGCGATTCAAGCGACCGATGCAGATATTGTGGGTTTGATGGAGCTGGAAAATGACGGGTTTGATGCAGACAGCTCAGTTGCTGATCTTGTTGAAGCGCTGAATGCCGGGCAACCTTCTGAAGATCACTACCGTCTTGTAGATCCAGGTACTGCCAAGATCGGTGATGACGCCATTGTTGTCGGTCTGATCTATCGTGCAGACAAGGTAAGCCTTAAAGGTGATGCCGTGGTGCTTGACGAAACCAACTCGCCAACCGATGCAAACGGTGTATTGTTCAACACGGATAAAAACCGCCCTGCGTTAATTCAGAGCTTTGATTTCCAAGGCAACGTGTTAACGGTTGCCGTCAATCATTTGAAATCCAAAGGTTCTGCCTGTGGTGAGCCTAACGAAGGTGCTGATGGCCAAGCTAACTGTAATATCATGCGTACTCGCGCAGCCAAAGGTCTGGCGCAGTTCCTAGCGACTGACCCCACTGCATCCAGTAGCGACAGTGTGATGATTCTGGGTGATCTGAATGCTTACAGTAAAGAAGATCCGATGGATGAGCTGGAAGCAGCCGGCTACACCAACCTGAAGTACACCGACAAGGCGACTGAAGTTCAGCCATATTCTTTCTCCTTCAGCGGCTTTTTGGGTAGTCTCGATCACGCCTTGGTTAAGGGCAGCCTGTTAGGTAATGTTGTGAGTGTTGATGCGTGGCACATCAACTCGGTTGAAGATACCTTGATGGACTATTACACCGAAGCGAATGGTCACCCGTTTGACAGTGTTGATAACTATGCCAATGCGGATGCATACCGTTCTTCTGATCACGACCCGATTGTGGTGGGTTTGAAGTTTGATGATAACTCTGAGCCAGATCCAAAACCTCAGCCACCAAAATTCGGTGCGTTTATGCCATTCATGTTGTTGCTGATGGCAGGTTTTGCGGCAGTGCGCCGTAAGCGCTAAGCCATTCAAGCGGCCAGCAATCGCTGGCCGTTTCCGTGTTGCAGAAGCTTCTCTTTTATTCCCTTAACACCCTTGTCTTCAACCTTTCTATATTACTAGTGACTTGCCTAGTGCTCAGCTATCAGGCTTTTGCAATACCAAGCTTGAGAGATTCAACTGCGCGGTTAGTACATTATCTTGATTAAAAACGCGTATCTGTGTGGTGATAATCCCGTGCTCGGGTTTAGAGCGAGACAGACGTTTTTCGATAAATTCGGATTCGATATGCAGTTCGTCGCCAGCAAAGACCGGATGCGGTAGTTTGACATCTTGCCAGCCGAGGCCGGCAATAACGGCCATTTTTTCATCGCTTAACCCACGTGTCAGTTTCACCGCGATGGCAATGGTATGAATACTTGAGGCGAACAATCGGCCCATCGGTGTTTGACGTGCAACATCTTCGTCCAGATGAAATGGCATCGGATCAAATTCGCTGGCAAAGGTCTTTATTGCTTCAGCGGTGACTTCATGGGTATCTGTCGATCGACGGATGTTATTTAATGTGATGTCTTCGTAATAGAGCATAAGCGCGCACCTTCCTGTGGCTTAGAGCGTAACTCGGGTATAAAAGGCGATTCGGTGAATAATTGTTGTCCGATGATTAGGCAATAGGTGGTCGAAAATTGCCAGTGACAATGCCATCATGAAAGCAACGGATACACGCGCAGGTTAAGTATGGGATTTGAGATAGAAAACAAGCTGATTATTGCGGTGTCATCCAGCGCATTGTTTGATTTGTCGGAATCCGATCGGGTGTTCAGAGAGCAGGGCAGTGAAGCCTATAAGCGCTTTCAAGAGGCCAATGTTGACACGGTATTGGGCAAGGGCGTTGCTTTCCCGTTTATTCGTCGTTTTTTGTCGATTAATCATAGCTTTCCCGACGATCAGCCTGTTGACGTGGTGTTGTTATCCCGTAATTCACCGGCAACCGGGCGCCGGGTATTTCGATCGATGAAACATTACGGTTTGAATATTTCTCGTGCGGCATTTATGACCGGGAAATCCCCTTACCCTTATATCCCTGCCTTCAATGCTGCGCTGTTTTTAACGGCGCACGCTGAAGATGTGCGTCAGGCGATATCAGCCGGGTATCCGGCCGGCTTGGTATTATCCTCGTCGGTCAACGATGACAGCGAGGATGCAGAGCTGAGAATGGCGTTCGATTTTGACGGTGTCATTGCCGATGATGAGTCGGAGCAAGTTTATAAAAATCGTGGCTTGCCGCAGTTTCATGATCATGAAACGAGTCGTGCAGATCAGCCCCATAACCCTGGTCTTCTTGCGAATCTGTTTAAGCGGTTGTCGCAATTGCAGAAGTTGGAGTTACTTGCCAGTGCTCGCGATCCGGATTATCAGCGCTTGATTCGAACGGCAATTATTACTGCGCGCAGTGCGCCAGCCCATGAGCGAGTGATTACCACATTGGAAGAGTGGGGCGTGAATGCCAATGAAACCTTCTTTCTCGGCGGGATTGAAAAGCGGCATGTGTTAAATGTGTTCCGGCCGCATATCTTCTTTGATGATCAACTGACTCATTTGCAGTCGTCGGATGACAATATTCCTATGGTACATGTGCCCTTTGGTATTGCCAACGAGCTTAGTTCTGGCAAGCAAGCCATTGGCAGTGACCGCACAAAAGACGCGCCGGAGTCCGGTTCAGATTAGCGCGCCGTCTTGGCCTGAATGACTATCAATTAGCCGATATTAATCCGGGCTGCAGTTGACCAGCACTTCGCCAATGTAAGCCGTGTTAGGCAGTTCTAGCAAGGTTGCTGTGAGCTTGGCAATGTCTTCAGGTTGGGTCATATCCGCTGGGGCGATGTTCGAATGTGTTATCGCCATGTCGGTATTGACCCAGCTTGGGCAAACTGAGGTTGCTCTGACGCCGTCATCCCAGCCAATATTTTTTAGCCCTTGGGTTAAGGCATATTGGGCGAATTTAGTCATGCCGTAGCCGATATTTTTACCTTTGACTCGTTTGCCCGACATACTGACGAGATTGATAATACGGCCTTCTTCACAGGTTTTTAGGAAGGGCAGTACGGCACGGCAAATCCGCAGAGTGCCTTTGACGTTTACTTCATACATTTCATCAAGCAGGCTTTCGTCGTCATCGATGCCAAACGGAATCAGTAAGCCAGCACAATGAACAAGCCCATCAATACGGCCAAAAGCAGCGTTGACGGCATTAACCCATGATGTCGCAGAACTTGCGTCTTTAGCATCGAAGAAGCCGTGGTGGCAGTGCTTGAGATCTTCGGGGATAGATTCCGGGTGGCGAACGCCTAAGCTCAACGTGTAACCCAGTGTATTCAAGTGTCTGGCTACCGCTAAGCCTATTCCTCGATTCGCGCCGGTTATGAGTACGACTTTGTCCATGATCTGTTCCTGTAGGTTTACGATTAAGCCGCTAGTGCTTTTGAAGCGAGTCGTCGGCTTCCGGCGAGTGATGATTCAGCCATGGGGTGCTGCGCTTAATTGACAAGCTAGCCGTGTCAGCGCGTTTTCAACCCGGTAAATACGTTGACCCATGGAGATCGTTTTTACGCCTTGTTGCTGGAGCAAGTCAATCTCGTAATCGGTAAAACCGCCTTCTGGCCCAATCACAATCACGCGTTTTTCTGTACTCGGTGATGGCATGGGCTCGGCGTTGTAGGGGTGTGCTACGAAGGCTTGCTGGCCGTCAATGATAGTCGGTAAATGATCTTCCACAAAAGGTTTGAAGCGCTTGTGCAGGTGCAGTTCAGGCATTACGGTATCTTTTGCCTGGATCAATCCCTCTTCAAAGTAGGCTTTGCATGTTTCCGGCTTCAGTGCTGGTGTTTGCCAATAGCTTTTTTCAACTTTGTAGCTGTTGATCAAATGTAGCTGTTTGATACCAAATTCTGCTGTGTTTTTTAAAATCCGACGCAGCATCTTCGGGCGCGGCAATGCCAAAACAACGGTTAACGGCAGCGGTGCGGGAGGAGGGGTGTCGAGGGTGACATGCAACTTTGCTTCTGTTGAATTGATCGACAGTAATCGTGCTGTGCCGCAAAGACCATTGACCAACCCTACGCGCAGTGCATCGTTTGCCTGGCTGCCGAGAATTTCGTTAATATGGTCGAGTCTCTGACCGCACAAGCGTACATGTTGTGGGTCGAGAAAATCATCGGATCGGAGTAGTAACAGATTCATAGACGTCATATTGATGATGGAGCGCGGTCTAGTTTATCAAACCCTTAACGATCTGGCCTCCTGTCCCTTTGCAAATAAGCGTTTTGGAGAAACTGGTGGTGGCGACCATGTATAAATATCATTATTCACTCATCCGCAACGGTATCTGCACCTTGCTAATATCAGTCGGTATTGCGTTTGCGGCGAGTGTGCAAGCAGCAACGATTCAAGATTACCAGGCGGCGGTGATAGCTGCTGATAAAGAACAAGGGTCATTGCCTGTGATGGATCAAGAGGGTGAAATTCCCTTGCCGTTATCAGCTGCTTATTTGATACAGCAGGAGTTAATACGCAGTCGCACGGATGCAGGTGCTGTTGTTGCGGGCTTTAAAGCAGGCTTGACGACGACGCAAGCGCAGAAAAAATTCGGTGTTGATGGGCCTTTGGTTGGTGTCTTGATGCAGGGTGCGAAGCTTGAAGATCCTATCTATCGATTGCAGCCCGGCCATAAAACGGTCGTTGAGCAAGAGTTGGCATTTCGCTTGAAAGGTGATGTATTGAATAGCTTTGGCCCACAAACACCGTTGTCGGATATTGTGGATGCTGTAGCCCCAGCCATTGAAGTTGCCGACCTTGGATTTACAGCAAAGCCTTCAGCATTTGATATCGCCGCAAATAATGTTGCTAATCGTGCCTATTGGGTTGGGGAGTGGAGGCCGCTGATCGATGTGACTCGCAAGGCGTTAACTGATACGCCGGTGTCACTGGTATGCCAGAATACGTCGGTGAATACATCAACCACAGGCGCCACGTTGGATGGTCAGCGTTCAGCGATTATCTGGTTGTTGAATGCTGCGTTACGACAAGGTTATGCGCTATCCAAAGGGCAAATTTTGCTAACAGGAAGCTTAGGGAATATGGTGCCCGCCAAACCCTGTAACTATACCGCGACATATGGTGATTTCGGCAGTACACCGTTTTCGGTGGAAGCTGGGCCCAAATAGCAATAGCACATAACTATATGAGGGCTCAGGTGCTCAGGCATATGACCAAGTAACAGCGCAGAAATCACATACCTGGAACCAAGCCTAACTTAAAAAGGGACTGGGCTGAGAAATTCCATTGGCTCTTCAGTTGCCGGGTGGCGAAACCCTAGCTCTGTCGCATGCAGCATCAAGCGCGGCGACATATGAAAAGCTTCATCAGTTGCGTATAAATCGCAACCAATAATCGGGTGGCCGAACGTGCGTGTGTGAATTCGCAGTTGGTGGGTTCGACCGGTTAACAAATCCAACGCGACGCGTGTTGAATTTTCCTGTTTATTTCTGCTCAGTACTCGGTATTTGGTTATTGACGATTTTCCGGTTTCGTAGCAAATCTTTTGCAAAGGCGGATGTTGCCAGTCTTTTGCGATCGGGTAGTCGAGGGTTCCCTGATCGTGTTCAAGTAGGCCCCATAAAACCGCGGTATAGGTTTTGTGGATCTGACGTAGCTGAAATTGCCTAGCAATATGGGCACATGCCGTTTTGTGCAGAGGCACGACCATGATGCCGGAGGTATCTAGGTCGAGTCGGTGAATCAGCGCTACATTGGGGTGGTTCGGTTGCAATCGACTGAGAACCGAATCATGATTATCCGGATGCTTGCCAGGCTGGCTAAGCAGAAACTCAGGCTTATTAATGACAAGAATATCGTCATCTTCGTAAAGGGTAGTAATGGCCTGTTCGCACTTGGGCACGATGTAAGGAAACGGCTGGGGCTGCATGCGGAAAGTTATCAAGTCAGTAAAACGCNAACTATATCGAAAATNCCTACATTGAGAAACCTGCTTGAAGAGAGCCACAAAGATTTGCACCAATGGGTGCTGATGCATCAGGAGGCGCTGTTATTGCGTCACGAGAATAATGCGAGGGTCGCTCTGATGGGGCTTTCAGAATATTTACATGCCCATGTCAATTTTGAAAACAGTCACATACTGTCTCGAGATGATCTGGATGAATGTCGCTGGCCTGTGCGAGTTTATCTAAAAGAACATGACAAATTATTGAGCTTATTGGATAAGAATCATCAGCGTTTTGAGCACTTTTGTCACCTTAATGGGCGTGCGCAACGTCTCTACTTAATTGAGTATCTTGATTCTCTTGGCAGCTTTTATCATGTCATGGAGCACCATGAGCAGCGCGAAGAACAAGACTTGTTTGATCGTTTGCCCGCCGATGAGTACATTGCGGCCACATGGCAAGAAACAGAATCTGCCTTGATAGAAAAGTGGCGTGATGAAAAAGAACGGCTCAAGGTTTGGCTGGCAGAAAACTAAAAAAGGCTACGATTAACGTAGCCTTTTTTACATCGGCAAGGTTGTTAGCCCTAGCGTCAAGTTCTTGTATTCTGCACTAATTTTAGCGTTAAACTTTAAACCTGAACGTCAGTGCTGCGTACCACCGCCTTGCCTATAAACCTATTTGCGTGAATCTAAGTGCATAAGTTCTGCACGGGATGATTATGCAAGCGGCTTATGCGTCAGACTTTTCTGGTGTTGCTGTTGGCGCTGCTGCAGCAGGAGATATACTTTCAGCTTTTTTCGGCTCGGCTTTTTTTACTTCAGGTTTCTTTACTACCGGCTTCTTGGCTTCAACTTTTGCGGCCGCAGGTTTTGCTGCGGGAGTTTTAGTTGGAGCTACTTTCGGCGCTACTGACTTTGCCGTGGTTTTCGATGCTGCCGGCTTATTAGCTGTTGCTGGTTTTTTCGCTGCTGTAGCTCTCTTTGGTGCAGTTTTAGACGCTGCCGGTTTAGCCGTCGTGGTTTTTTTCGTCGCAGTGGCGGCTTTCTTTGGTGCTACTTTAGAGGCTGCTGGCTTCGCAGTAGCCGGCTTTTTCTTGGCTACGGTTTTCTTTGGCGCTGCTTTTTTAGTCGGTGTGCGTTTGGCTGGCGCTTTTGCTACCGGTTTCTTCTTCGCTACAGTTTTACGTTTGGCTGCGGGCTTTGGTGCTGTTTCAGCGGCTACCCCGTCAGACTTAGCTCCACGAGCAACGGCTTTTTTTGCTGCAACACGTGCTTTTGCTGATTTTGCCCGTGCGAGTTTCATCTCTGCTTCACGGCCTGCTTTCTTAGCTTTTCGTGCTGCAGCCAATGCGGCCTTCTCAGCTTTTTCTGCACGTAACTTTTCAGCTTTTGCAGATTGTCTTGCCGCGGTGCGAACGTCTTTTTCTTCTTTGGCGACACGTTCTTTTTCTAACTTGATATCGTCGCGGATAATACGAGCTGCTAGTTTCTCTTCTTCAGCTTGAATGCTTTTGGTTTTACGAAGGTCACGTTTGGAATCACGTAAAAGGTCTTTTTCAGTTTTTAGCTCTGAACGCAGCACATTCAATACTTCACGTGCCTTGTTAAGTGCGGCTTCGAGAGTCTTGGTATTGGCTTTGCGTTTTTTTGCATCAGTCAACTTGTCATTGGTTGTGCGAAACTTATTGCGTGCAGTAACAACCTTCTTATCAAGTTGCGGAATCTTCTTCAGGCTCTGGGCGACTGCTTTTGTTTGCAGTGATACCAGTTGTTTTTTTAGTTTATCGATTTCCTTTTGAATATCTTCAGCAGTTGATAAAGCACTGTTTGCAGCAGCCATTGTATTACCTTTCATTAGTCAGTTAAATTTGAATGATCGATCCGTGTGTTTAGTCCATTTTATATTTCTTTGAGTTCAACACATCCTTGGTAGAAAGTTCAGATATCCAAATCTGGACTTCGATGACTCGCAAGCTTTAACCCGGTGTTTTGTGGGGTTTATCGCTTTTTCTTAGAGTTATTATTTTTGTATCTTTTAAATGTATGCTTTTATCCATCGACTTCTTAAAGCCTAGGTTTCAGCATTTAGGTTCGTATTTACGGTGAAATACTGGTATTGGGTCTATTTCATCGGCCAATTTGTTCTTATCTTGCTTCTTATCTTGCTTCTTATCGTAGGTTCATTTCAGACGTATCAATCAAGTTAATTTCTAATAACGCGAGCCAAGGATTGAAAGTCTGTTCCTAAGATACCAAATCCAGCACCTGACGATCGATTGTTGTTGTAAACATTGTCTTAAATATCGAATGACCGNTCTCAANGGGGNCATAAGATTAGACTAATAGGTTAGAACAAGAAATATAAAAAAAAAGTAAAATTTCTATCAAATTTAATGTGTGGTGTGAATTTTAGGAAAAGAGCCGGTGCAATTCAAAGAATTAGTTAACATGTTAGGGAAATAATGGTGGCTAATTTTAGTATTAAGAATACAAATTTGTGATAGGTGGTAAGTCGGGTGGCCTGATAGAAAAACACATTTTGGTTTTCACTATCAGGCGGGCAGCCTCCATTTTTTATTTTATAGAACACTACCATTCGGAAGATACCGATTGCTCGAACGCTGGCGTATCCATAGCAGCAGTGTTTTTTCCAGGACTTCGCCACGATTTTTTAACGCGCGGCTTAGGCCTATAACCGGAGAATCGTTGCCAGCTTCGAGTTGGCTATTGTGTTCTTCAGCGAGTGTAAAGAAGCGAATCAGCTTGATAACGTCATCGACGGCAAGGTTTTCAGTGGCGTCTTGCCAGAATGTTCGAGATTGCTTCATTAGCGGAATTAATATTGAAACAGTTTCCGGTGACAGGTTTTTACACTGATTTTCAACAATTTCTTCTGCACCCCATTCAATATAATTGGCCAGATCCGTTTCTTTAGCCTCTAGTTTTTTATTGGCAATATTGGGATCCCAAGTACCAAGGGTCATAGTTTTCTCCGCGATTTTTCGCATTGGCGTAGATTGAAAAAATCAAAAACCCCAAAAAATATAGGGTTTATGTCAGGGTTGTATAAAAAGACTCGGCTCGTTTGTATTCACGCCTGAAGCACATACGTACGCCTGTTGTTCGTGGATGCCATTGTAGGAAATTCGAAAAAGATCGCAAAAAAAATCAACACTGTTGCGCATTATTATTGTTAAACTGTATGTGCATACAGTTTTTGGTGCGTTTTTTGCGCTAATTTTGAAAATATTCCTCAAATCACTTCTTTTTGATTGTCTGAACAATGGCCCGAAAAATTATCCACATCGACTGTGATTGCTTCTACGCCAGCGTTGAAATGCGGGATAATCCGTCTTTACGAGGCCGTCCTGTTGCTGTTGGTGGGTCTGCGAAGGGGCGCGGGGTGCTGGCGACGTGTAATTATGAAGCGCGGCAGTTTGGTTTGCATTCTGCGATGCCAACTGCCATCGCATTACGGAAGTGCCCGGATCTTATTCTTGTGCGGCCACGATTCGATGTGTACAAACAGGTGTCCGCACAAATTCGAGCCATCTTTTTGCGTTATACCGAATTGATTGAGCCTTTGTCCCTGGATGAGGCTTATCTTGATGTGTCCCAGGTTTCGAGTTTTAAAGGCAGTGCAACCTTAATCGCAGAAGACATTCGACAGCACATCGAAGCAGAAACTGGCATTACGGCATCGGCGGGTGTGGCGCCGAACAAATTTTTGGCAAAAATTGCCAGTGATTGGCGTAAACCGAATGGCATTTATGTGATTCGCCCGCAAGATGTTGAAGGTTTCGTGGCAAGCCTGTCGGTGAATAAGATCCCGGGCGTTGGTGCGGCGTCGATGAAAAAAATGGATGCACTCAATATTCGTACCTGCGCAGATCTGGCAATGCAATCTGAGGCCGTTTTGATCAAGCACTTTGGCAAGTTTGGCCGGCGGCTGGCTTCTCTTGCTGTTGGTGGTGATACGCGTGAGGTAGTTGCGCATCGAACGCGAAAATCCTTAGGCGTTGAAAGAACCTTTCATCAAGATGTTACTGCGCTGTCGCAGGCGCAGGAAAAACTACCTGATTTACTTGCAGAATTTCACCGTCGGTTTGCACGTATTCAAAAGGACTACCGAATCCGCAATATGGGTGTGAAGTTAAAAACATCAGATTTCATGTTGCACACCATGGAAACTCGATCATCGGAAGTGACGCTGGAGCTCGCCACGCAACTGCTTCAGCATTTATGGGATAAACACGGTGGCAGGGTGCGACTGCTGGGTATTACCGCGGGTTTGGATGTTGGCAATACCGTTACAGGCCAGCAATTGCCTTTGTTTAGATCGTCTGCCGGTTCTGGCCCGGATCTATTCGATGATCAAGTGCCACTGGATCAGGACGTCGTTCAAGCCTTCGATCAGGTTTCAAAACGCGATGCTGATTCGTAGACAGGTTAAACGGGTAATGCGGTTTGATCTTCAATTCAGCCGATGCTCAACTGCTGCCTCAGGTGCGCTGTCTCGACTTTGCTGTTAACGATGCAGCGTCTTAGCGTGGCTTGGGTGTTCTTGTCAGTGCCCAGGCAGATACCTCTTTCGCACCTGCGGCTTTGCAGATGGCCGCCAGTGTATTCATCGTACTACCCGTAGTTATTACGTCGTCAATAAGCGCGATGTGCTTTGCTTTGATGGGTTTTCTGATGGCGAATACGCCTTTCAAATTTTGGCGCTCATGTCGCGATAAACCCTTTTGTTCGGGTTTTTCACGTGTTTGCACAATTAAATTTGGGTAAAAACTCAGCTGCAGGCGATTAGCAACGGCTTTGGCGAGAAGATAGGCCTGGTTGTTGCCGCGTTTGAGATTCTTGCGCCAATACATAGGCACAGGGATGATTGCATCAACGGGAGATGGCTGAGATTGGTGTGGTTGATGATGTTGGTTGCTGATTGCATCGCATAGGAGATCGACTGAGGTTTGGATGGTGGCGATATCGGCCTGGTGTTTGATGCGCCGAATCCAGTGTTTTGCCGCGCCTTCGTATCTTAGTGGCGCGAGTGCTTGGTCAAAGGTGGGAAGCTCCTTCTGGCAGTTGCCACAGAGCGCGATATCGGCAGGCATTGGCAAGGCGCATCGCCGGCAACAGTGGATATTGAGGGGTAAATCTTCGTAGCAATACTCGCACAGGCTTTGTGTCGTTTGTTGATCTGTTTGCTGGTGTTGTTTGTTTGACGCCAGCCGGCTGCCGCACATCAAGCATTCGTATTGCAGGTGCCGGCGTAAACCTTGAAGCGAGCGGGTAATATGTTTGCTGGCAGGGAGTTGCGTTATCTTGTAAACCATTTCAAATCCATTTGGTTGACTAATCCTTTAAACTCCCTATCATTGTGCGTTTGTTACCCTGTGTGAAACAAGAGCCTCTGAGGGATATCCTGCTCAGTCTGGTGCCAGAATAAGACAAACACGTGTCAAGAATGCAGATGCTAGACCAGCATTGCATCGTTCTGGTGGACTCAGCTGCGCCTATACAGTGGCTTCACGGGTTATCGACGGTCGAGCGTATGTGATTCGTTCGCCGGTAAACCGGTTTAAGACGTTAAAGAGATCTCCGCATGAACGCACAATCTAAATCCCCAGCCCGTCACGACTGGCGTAAAAGTGAAGTTGAAGCGCTTTTTAATTTGCCGTTCAGTGACCTGATGTACCAGGCGCAGACGGTACATCGTCAGTTTTTTAACCCGAATGAAGTCCAAGTAAGCACGCTACTTAGCATCAAAACCGGTAAGTGCCCGGAAGATTGCGCTTACTGCCCGCAAAGTAACCGTTACGATACTGGTCTTGAATACGAAGAGTTGATGGAAATTAAAGCCGTTATCGATGAAGCGCAAGCAGCTAAAGATACTGGCGCGACTCGTTTTTGCATGGGTGCAGCGTGGCGCTCGCCAAAAGGCCGTGACATGGTCAAGGTCACTAAAATGGTTGAGGGTGTTAAATCACTCGGCATGGAAACCTGCATGACGTTAGGCATGTTAACGGGCGATCAGGCGCAAGAGCTCGCCGATGCCGGTTTGGATTACTACAACCACAACCTCGATACTTCGCCAGAGTATTACGGCAAGATCATTACGACTCGTACCTACGATGACCGTTTGAACACCATCCAGAATGTTCGTGATGCGGGCATGAAGGTTTGCAGCGGCGGTATTGTTGGTATGGGTGAAGCGCGTGAAGACCGCGTTGGCTTGTTGATGGAATTAGGCAACATGGCGATTCATCCAGAATCTGTGCCCATCAATATGCTGGTGAAGGTTGAAGGTACACCGCTGGATATGCAGGACGGTGTTGAGCCGTTTGAGTTTATCCGCACCATTGCGGTTGCTCGCATTATGATGCCTGAGTCGCATGTACGTTTGTCGGCCGGTCGTGAAGAAATGAACGAACAAATGCAATCAATGGCGTTTCTTGCTGGTGCTAATTCCATTTTCTATGGTGATAAGCTGCTGACAACCGATAACCCTGCGGCTGATAAAGATCGCCAGTTGTTCCGCAAGTTAGGCATTAATCCTGAAGAATATGTGATTGATGATGTTCATGCGCAAGAAAGCGATGCAGCGACTATGGGGCAGGCAAAGCCAGCAGCATCCGAGCTGTTTTACGACGCTGCCATAAACTAGAGTCGATTCGATTGAACGAATCCTACCTGTCTTTTCAGACGCAGATAGAGCAGGCGCTTGAACAGCGCCGAACTTTGCAACGGCTGCGGCAACGTAAGGTTGTTGCAAGCCCCCAAGGGGCCGCCGTTGATGTCGACGGCAGGCGTCTGCGTTGTTTCTGCTCCAACGACTACTTGGGGCTGGCTAACCACCCACGCATGATTGCTGCGATGCAACGGTCTGCCGATCAGTTTGGTGTCGGTGGCGGTGCCTCACACCTTGTCAGTGGCCATTCTATCGAGCATCACCGGCTTGAAGAAGCCTTCGCTGCGCGTACTCAACGCGATGCAGCCTTGTACTTTTCTTCTGGGTTTATGGCCAACATGGGCATATTGACTGCACTGTTAGATAAACCCGATGCCGTATTCGAAGACAAACTAAACCATGCATCATTGATTGATGGCGGGCTACTTAGTGGTGCGCGTTTTCAACGCTTTTTGCACAACGATATGAACAATCTCGATAAACGTTTGGGTAAGACCCAGGCTCGCAGAAAACTCGTTTGTGTCGACGGTGTATTCAGTATGGATGGCGATAAGGCAGATCTGCCCGGTTTAGCGTCACTGGCGCAACAGCATAATGCACTATTGATGGTTGATGATGCTCATGGTTTTGGTGTTCTTGGGGAAAGCGGCGCTGGTTTGTGCGAAGAGCAGGGCGTAAGCCAAGCACAGGCGCCGGTTTTGATGTGCACCTTGGGTAAGGCAATTGGCTCTTATGGCGCATTGGTTGCAGGCCCGCAATGGTTGATTGATGCTTTGATACAGTTTGCTCGCTCGTATATCTACACTACCTCGACACCGCCTCCAGTTGCGGCTGCGGCGCTGGAAGCGTTTTCCTTGCTTGATGATGAGGCCTGGCGCCGAGATCACCTGCACAGCTTGATTCAACAATTTCGAGAAGGTGCAGATGCTGCGGGTTTATCGCTGATGCCATCACAAACGGCGATACAGCCTTTGCTCATTGGTTCAGATGCCGATGCGCTGGCTTGGCAGGCGGCTCTGGAAGAGCGAGGATTTTGGATTTCTGCAATTCGTCCGCCCACTGTGCCAGAAGGCTCTTCGCGTTTACGTATTACACTATCGGCCGCGCACAGTATTGATGATGTGGACGCATTACTTGAGGTGCTTATTGCCGTTAAGGCCGTGATGCCACAACCTGCTTCAGAGGGGGCCGCATGAGCTGGCAGCTCACGCATTACAATAAAGAATATGCCATCAACCATGATGCACGAGTGCCTTGTGTGTTGATCCCGGGTTGGAGTGTCGATAACGATATCTTTGAATGGCTGATGCCTGCACTGGCCCAGGATTTTAAACTGTATACTGCAGATGTTGGCTGTTACTCCGATTACGCCGATGTGAAGGCCCTCGTTGATGGCCTTGTACAAACGCTTGCCGACGAGCTTGAGCATCCAGCCTGGATTGTTGGCTGGTCAATGGGGGGAAATATTGCCCTTGATCTGGCACTACGATATCCACAGCAGGTCGAAGGTTTAGGGTTGATCGCCACGGGCCTGTCATTTGTGCAACGAGACAGCTGGCCAGCAGGCATGCCGCAAGCGACCTTCGAACAGTTTTCTGCCAGCCTCGGTAAAAATGTCAAACGCACCCTACAGCGCTTTGATCGATTGCAGGCTAAAGGCGATGACGAAGAACAGAGCCTGNCACAATCACTAGCCGGCTATCGGCAGCAACAAACATTGGCGAATCAGCAAGACCTGCAACATGGTTTGGCGCTGTTGGGCAGTTTCGATCATGTTGAAGACGCTTCGCAGTTAACTGTACCGACGCTGTTCTGTTTTGGCAGTGACGATGCCTTGGTAAGCGTTGATGCCGCTGAACACACCGCGACATTGTTGCCACGCGCCCATGTCCATGTTTTTGAGGGGGCAGCCCACTTGCCATTTCTAACCTGTACTGACGTATTTTTTGACGCATTCGATGCGTTACTTGAAGCCAATCAGCAACAACATACTAAACGTAAAGTGGCTAAATCGTTTTCTCGTGCGGCACCCAGTTACGATCAAGCATCAGCGGTGCAACAATGGGTTGCGCGCGCTTTGTTGGATAAGCTGCCGTTGGATGTTGGTGCACGCTGTGTTGATGCAGGCTGCGGAACCGGCATATGGACCAATGCGCTAGCGGCGCGGTTCGATCATGTTATTGGTCTGGATATGGCTGAAGGAATGCTGGAATACGGTCGAACCCACCATTCTCAAGTGAACGGGTGGCTGTGTGCCGATGTTGAGCAGCTACCGTTGGCTGATGCATCTGCGGATGTGTTTTTCTCTAGCTTGGCTGTGCAGTGGTGTCATTCACTGGAGCCCATGCTGCATGAATGGTATCGGGCGTTAAAGCCTGGCGGCTATGCCTGTCTTGCGACTTTGGGGCCAAAAACCCTATTCGAATTACGCGAGAGTTTTTCTCATGCGGATGAATATCAGCATGTGAATCGTTTTATTCCGGCAGACAAGGTGTGTGAGCAAGTCAACCGTACAGGGTTTGATATCGAATTGTGCCAAGTTGAGCACAAGGTTATGCGTTACGATACCATGCGCGGATTATTGCGGGATTTGAAAGATATCGGCGCGCATACCGTTGTTGAAGGTGGCGTTTCGGGTTTGATGGGGCGCCAGCGTTTTCGCAAAGCTGAATCGGCTTACCAAGGGTTTAAAGATGCCTCCGGTCTGTTGCCCGCAACTTATGAAGTGATTTATCTGGTGTTGAAAAAGTAATATGGCCAAAAATTTTTTTGTCACAGGTACCGATACCGATGCGGGTAAAACATTCACCAGTGTGGCCTTGTTAAAGCTCGCGCAGCAACAAGGTTTGCGTACGTTAGGGCTTAAACCCGTCGCAGCGGGTGCCGAGTTGATTGATGGTGTACTGAAAAACGATGACGCACTGCAACTACAAACAGCATCGAGCGTGCAGTTACCTTATAACCAGATTAACCCGATTATTTTTGAAGAGCCAATCGCTCCGCATATTGCAGCCCAAAACGCCGGGCGTACGGTTGGCGTTGCACAGCTGGCCGGATTTGTTCGTGGTGCGTTGATGCAACCGGCAGATTTTCGCTTGATCGAAGGCGCTGGGGGTTGGCTTGTTCCGTTAAATCCGCAAGAGATGCTTAGCGGTGTGGCAAAAGTTCTGGAACTGGATGTGATTCTCGTTGTGGGTATAAAGCTGGGTTGTATTAATCATGCGTTATTGACGGCTCGGGCGATTCGTCAAGATGGGTTGAAACTTGCCGGTTGGGTGGCTAACTGCATTGACCCGGAGATGGCCCAGCAACAAGAGAATATCGATACGCTCAAGCGTATGTTACCAGCGCCTTGTTTAGGGGCGTTGCCGTTTGCTGAAACTGGTGAAGCGGATCTATCTGCGCTTGAATTGCCTCTGGCTGGCTAGTGTGTTGCTATCGTGATGTGAGCCGGGCAAGTTGTGAACCTGGCGTTAGGGAACTGNCGACATGACCAAGCCGAGCGCGCTCAAACAATCTTTCAATCTGGCGCCTTCGAGGGGCTTGCTGAGCGCCATATCAATAATCTCTCCACACTGTTGATCTAATAATCCAGCATGCGCAGACAGCATGATAATGGGTTTGCGCTCTAGCTGGTTGTCGACTTCATATTGACGAATTAAGCGAGCTGCCTCTTTACCATCGTAGATCGGCATTTCAAGATCAAGTATTACCAGATCAATGTTGGCATGTTTATCTTTGTAGGTATCTACGGCTTTTTTGCCGTCTGTGGTGAGGATATTGTCAATGCCGGTATTACTCAGCATGCGTGTTAGTATCAGGGCATTGACCTGATTGTCTTCGGCAATTAGAGCTAGATATCGACGAGCCGTCAAATCCCCTTGGTGGGGCGCCGTGGCTATCTTTTCGTGAGTCAGTATTTCCGGCAACTCAAGTAATAGTGCGCGCGCGACGGCTGGCATCAAGTGCAGTGCGATGCTTTCGGGTACGATCACATCGCCTGCAGATTCGGTCGAAAACACATGTAAAAGTCGCCTTGGGTTTTGCGCGGCTAAACCTGCCAGTTCAATCGCATTAATACTATTCGTAAACCACAACAATGGCTGTCGCAGGTGATCCGGTTGCGTGTCATCCAAAGTGCCGCCCAGCGCGATAAGTTCATTGATCATGGTTAGCGATAGGGCGTCATTGTTGTTGATAAAGGCGAACCCTTGCGGTGCGGGCTTAGTCAGAGACGTGAATTGATAATTATGAACGGGAATAGTAAACCAGAACGTCGCGCCGCTGTTTTCGTCACTGCTAAAGTCAATGTTGCCTTGGAAAAGTGCTACCAAGCTTTTACATATTGCTAAGCCCAAACCGGTGCCGCCATGGATGCGGGTGGTTGAAGGGTCTGCCTGAGTGAAAACCTCAAACAGGTCTTGCTGCTGCTCGCGGGCGATGCCGATCCCCGTATCATTGATGGCGAAGCGCAAACGAGGTTCGTCGTTATTTTCGATCCAGTCTACAGTCAGATTAACATGTCCTGCGTCGGTAAATTTGATCGCATTGTTGAGCAAATTCCCCAATATCTGGCGCAAACGCAGTGGATCAGTGGTTATATCAAGCCCGGCGTTGATGTTAGTGTCGACGTTAAAATCGATATTTTTCAGGTTGGCTTCCGCCTGATAATTCTGAACGACGGTTTCCAACCATTGGATGAGATTGAATTGTGTCGGCTTGAGTTCGATTTTCCCGGCATCGGCTTTGCTGAAGTCGAGAATGTCATTAATCAATGCCATCAAGGTGTCGCTTGAGCGGCGCATGATGTTAATCAGACGACGGTTGGAGGCATCCAAAGCGCTCGTTTGGACAAGCTCCAGGGCTCCGATGACACCGTTTAGCGGTGTACGAATTTCATGGCTCATTTGTGCGATAAATAGTGACTTTGCGTCATTCGCAGCACGGGCGGTTTCGGCTTCTTGGCGTTTGCGAGCGTAGCTGCCACGTAGTTGGAACACGTATGCGGCGATCAAACTGAGCATGGCGCCTACCGTCACGATTAACAATAAACGTGTAGTGATAAAGGTGCTGTTGGCGTTGAGTTCTTTGAGTTCTATGGTTGAGGCCAAATAAATATCAAACGGTTCGAAATAGCGTGCCCAAGCAACTTTGCTGGTTTTATGTTCTGGTTCATCGCGATTTTTCGGCCAGTCGTAAACAAAGGGTTTTCCGGAATCGGCATTGGCTAAAATGAGTTGATAAATGTGTTCTAGGTTCAGGTGTGGATCAGTGTTCGCCATCACTTGGCCGATTAAATCCGAACTTGGGTGAAATACGATGCGTTTGTTGGAATCAACGCCGGCAAAGTAGCCGTTTTTTCCAAATCGATAATCGGCGATATGGTCCTGAATTTCATCCATTGCTAGTTGGCGATAATTGGCGATTTCATCTTCTATTTTATCTTCGTAGTAGGCAGACATCACATACCACTTGCGTTCGGGAAGATACAGGTAGTACATGGATTTTCTTACGGGTGAGCCGTCTTGAGGGTTGGTCCACTCATAGCTTGAAAACCCCTCTAGTTCACCGACGAGAGTTCGATCTCGGATATCGTAATGGGTATCAAGAATCGATTTGATGATATGCGCAGGTAGCCGTTTGCCAAGGTCATCCAGAGACTGATGATTAAACCGGTCGTCAGGGTGAGAGAGCGTATAGCCTTGTTGATCAACGACCCAGAAATAGTTGGTTCTATCAAAGCGCAGTTTGCGAAGTGCTTGAAGAAACTCGTGATGGTTCGCATGCAGTGATAGTTGTGATTCGGATTCAATCAGATCACTGACCATAGTGACCAGGCCTTTCAACTTTTGCTTTTCTGCTGCAATAAGACGCTCACGCCAGAGCTCAATTGCCTGGTGTTTACTGAGCATGAGTTGGTGCAGATTGTCCATCTGCAACTGGCCATTTTTGTCGTCGTCGTGGAGGTTGCGATGTTCGACTTCCGGTACGATCGATAGGTAACTCAACAATCCGAAAGCCAGTAAAAAGCCGATAGCCAACAAGGATGTCAGAATGAACCCCTTGTATCTGGCTGAAGTGGTTGTGGCTTGTTGGCGCATTGATAATTGGCCTTGCAAACGCGGTTTATCGATATTATCCGCTGAAAGTAGCATTGATGGCTCCAATCATACATGAGATCTAACGATAAATGTACGAACGACTAAGTTCAGTGTGAAGCCTGTGCGCTGGTCGTTGTAGGGGTGTGCGATGATGAGTGAAGTGCTAAAATACCGGTTTTGGATTCAGGGCGAGTAATATGTCGAAGAGTTATGAAGTTCAAGGTTTCGTTCATTCAATCGGACAAACCACGGAATACGGCAACAACGGTTTCACCAAGCGTGAATTCGTGATTAAAGTCAGTGGCCCTGACGAAAACCCGACGTACCCGAATTATGTGGCGTTGGAGTTAATTAAAGACAAGTGCGCTCTGATGGATCGCTTTCAGATGGGGCAGGAAGTGAAGGTTCAATTTAACATGTCAGGCCGGCTGTGGACTGCACCGGGCAAACCTGAGCGTTGTTTTACTAGCCTCCAAGCATGGCGTGTTGAAGATGCGCAACAACAACCGCAGCAGCAAGCCAACAATCAACCGCCGATTGCCGATGAGCAGTTCGGTGGTGGCGGTATGTCGTTGAATGAAGGTTTTGACGACATTCCGTTTTGATTTTAGCGGGAGCTGATATCCCGCGATTGATTAACACATACCGCGAATAAGTCTCGTGGTATGTGTTAAGTGCTTTATGGGCCGTAGGTGACAGTAATGCTATCGACGGTTCTCTGTTGTATCCCCTGAAGTACCCCTCCGCCAGTGAATGCTCGATCTCGTCGACCATTATCGATTTTCATCAGCATTAAGATCACATTGCAGCTCGTCAGGTTGCCCCCGGATGGAATTCCGGCCAATTGGTTGGCTGATAGTGTAATCGTGCCTGGGTCACCCGAGCGCGATATCGAGTAATTCAGCGACTGGCCATTGTCGCAGGTTGCATTGGTAGAAATCGCAAAAGCATTGGCGGAGCGAGGGTTATCCCAAGTAATCTCCACATTTTCGTTGGATGAAAAAGCCGTTCCCGCAGCAGGCATGATGACATTTGATGCCGTTGGCAGGGTGATAAAGTTTTGTTGAGCATCAAAGACTGAGCCTTGGGCTTCCGTATGCAGGGCAATCTGAAACTCTGATCCAGCGTTAGCGGTGTTGAAACTGGTTGTATAGAAATACTGATCGCCGTCTTGTTGTTCATTTAAATTTTGGTTGTTGCTATTCAGGCTAGCAACCAAAAAGTCGGTATCTGGTTCCAAAGTGATACGGGTTGGCATTTCAGCGCCGCTTTCAAAATCAAAAAAGCGGGCGGTAATTTGGGTATTCATACCATCAGTGGAAAGTGCTGTGGCATTCATACCGAGGCCACCACGTGACGATGAGCTGCTATCAGAACTACAGCCAGCAAATATAGCGCCTGCTGAGAGAACGAGTACGCCAGCAGTTACTGGCAAAAATCGAGATTGAAATTCCATTGTTGTACCTCCATTGACCGTATCGATAAGCATGGATGCCCATCGCAGGATGTCAAAACGTCGTAGATGACCGGCAAGATTTGCGAGGCAAAAAGCGCGGTTTTCCGGATCAGCGGTTGGGTATTTTCATTGCCTTTTCAAATGCTGAAAATAAGTGTATAAATATACAGTATTTTGAGTGTGGGAGGATCCTATGAAAGTTGCAGCAATACAGTCTATTGATATACCCCAGCAGATGGCGCTTGCGCTTTTTTTGTCGGCATCTGCGGATGTTGCATCCTTAGTGATGGATAACGAAGACGCAACGCCACAAGTTCCAGCGCTGGATTTGGCAGATTATTTGCCGCATTCGAGTGATAGGGCGATGGCAACATTTGCTGCAGATAGCAGCATGCAGGCGCAGGGCATATGGGAGGGTGATTTATTGCTGGTTGACCGTGTGCGCAAACCGGCTCATGACGATATCGTTGTTGCCAGCGTTGACGGCGATATTTTATGTTGTTTGCTGGATATGAAAAATAGCGTGCTGGTATCCGGCGACTCGGAACAGGCACCGATACGTTTGTCAGAGCATGTGGGTTTGACCATAGAGGGTGTAGTCACTCAGTCGATTCGTCAGATTCGCTAGGTGGGAGATCGATTCTGAGGCTGAACAGCGTACCAATATTTGTGGTATCGAGCTGATGATGGCCGACAGATTTTATACCTCGGGATGCATGCAGTTTGGCGTGTTTTAACTAGTGTTGTTGTGCATGACCGGGCATTTTCCGGCCATGGCGGTGATAATCGGGTTAGTCGTGTGTTGGTTGATAGGCGGTGCCTGGCCAAGCATCCTGAATTTCTTCAGCTTGTAACTGCGCATTGAAGTGTTCCCAGATAATACCGTTGGCATCGGTATCCATACTGAATGAGGTCGCAGAAGGGTCTTCAAAGCCGAGGTGTCTTAGCGAACCTGGCGCGCAATGCGGGTCGTTGCGTACTGATAGGTTGAGTGTTGGGGTGCGCCACAGCGCGTATTGGTCATCAATAACAACACAAGGCGCACAACCAAGACGCTGGGTATAGTCAGCGATTGTGGCGGGTATGTCTTCTGTTGAAATAGCAATATGAAGTCTGTTCATCGAATATCCTTATTCTTAACTGCGAAGTTCATCCATTCATCTAGCTGATACCTCAGTGGCAGTGATCAGTGGCTACCAAGGTGTCATTGTCTTGAGTGCAGGCTATGCATATCCATGCATGCTGCTCAAAGGCTATCAGCTCTTACTGTATTTTTCATCTGTGTGTTGGCGGTTTGCGACCTAGTCGCTTGTGTTGCATTGTATCCATGCTCGTGCTGCGTGGTTGAAAATAAAGTCGGCATTTAAAGAGCTAACATGGCGAACATCGCCATGTGCTGGCGGGTCATAATCTTCCAGGCCTTCCAGCGCTAACGGGCTAGCCATGGCAGCTTGTGGGGTGCGTTCTTCGGGCAGTTGATCGATATGCAATTCGGCACTGCTCCAGATCATACCGTCGCGTTCTACCGGTGATGGGCCTTCAAGGTTGGCGGTTACAAATACCGCTGAGGTGCCTGCCAGCTTTTTATAGGTCATGGGTGCTCCGAGGTAAAGTTCGTTTGTCGACGTTACTGCGGAAGTCGGGTTAGGGTTTTGATGCGGCGCAAAGGTTGATCAGGTAAGGCGATAATCATCAACGACCTATCGTTTTTTGATGAAAATCGCCTGCGCGAAAATGCCCGTCAACGAGAGGCTAAACTGAGCCCGGGTATCATGCAGTTTGTTTACGCACGATAACACTGCCAATCGAGTAGCCAGCACCAAACGAGCAGATAACGCCGGTATCGCCGGACTCTAGGTCATCCTGATACTGGTGAAAGGCAATCACTGAACCTGCAGAGCTGGTATTTGCGTATTTATCTAATATCACCGGGGCTTCTGCTTCTGTCGGCGTTCTGCCCATTACACGTTTAGCAATGAGTTCGTTCATCGATAAATTGGCTTGATGCAACCATAACCGCTTAACGCCATCAGCCGACATATCACATAGACGCAGATGCGTGAGGATGTGGTCTGCGGCTTTTGGGCAAACTTCTTTAAACACTTTACGACCATTTTGTACGAAAAGTTTGTCGCGTGTGCCAACGCCATCAGGCGCAGCGCGGTTCAAAAAGCCGTAATTGTTACGAATATTGTTGGAGAACTCTGTTGTCAGCTCACAGCCAAGAATATCAAAGTAGCTGTCGGTGGCGACGTGGTCGGCCGCTTCAATCACCACTGCTGTGCAGGCATCACCGAAGATAAAGTGGCAATCACGATCGCGAAAATCCAGATGGCCGCTGCAAATTTCAGGGTTCACCATCAATACCGCTTTTGCCATACCCGCTTGAACCGTGGCAACCGCATTGGCAATGCCGAAAGTTGCTGAAGAGCAGGCAACGTTCATGTCATACGCGAAGCCTTGAATGCCGAGAGCGTTTTGTACTTCAATCGCGATCGCTGGGTAAGGGCGCTGCATGTTTGAACAAGCCACAATCACACAACCAATATCGTCGGCACTGCGATTGGCGGCAGCCATTGCCTCTTTGGCCGCTGCTACGGCCATTTCTGCCTGAATCGACAGGGTGTCGTTCTTGCGTTCGCCGATCTCGGGGCGCATCTTATGGGGATCAAGAACCCCGGCTTTATTCATCACATAGCGACTTTCAATACCCGATGCCTTTTTGATAAATTCCGTACTCGAATAGAGGCGAGCTTTGTCTTCGTCGTCATCGAAATGGTTGTCGATATAGGCATTAAAGGTTTCGACCAGTTCGTCGTTGCTGATTGACTCCGTTGGGGTGAAAAGACCTGTGCCTGTGATTGCACAGCGGATTGTTTCTGGCATCAGCATTCCTCAGTGATTGTCGTTCAAGAGATCGTAAACATTGATGTATAGCACTTCGTTGGCGTAAATTCGTGCGATTGACACACATAAACCACTGACAGTGCTGAAAACTTATTGATACTAGCGGGGCTGACGTTAACTGGCATTGGCCGAAGGCCCTCAATGTGAGTATTCAGAGACCAAAAAAGGGGCATAGTTACTGCCGTTTATCGCCTTGGCGATGGCCTGTTTGTGTTTAATCGCTAGAAACATAAAAATCGGCGTATATGTGATCCGATCATTCCTTAGGTTACGTAACAATGGGCTGTTACAAGCGTCTAGCGTACGGGCCTATCACGCAATTTTGGTGATCTCCATATGGCTCAGACGCCCGTGTGTTCCTCACATTTCCACTACCGGTGTATTTGTGCGGAAGAAATGTACAAAAGCGGCCAAAATCTATGACATTTTCGTCAAAAAAAGCGCTATATGTCATAGAAAACCGCAAAGTTTGCTGTGAAACTAGAGGCCTTTACGATCGGTCATAGCCAACATCGGCTGCTGCCTTTACTATCAGGCCGGTGTTTTTATTGATTTACCCTAATTCAGAGGATGTACCATGCCAGACTATAAAGCGCCTTTACGTGATATCCGCTTTGTAATGGAAGACTTGCTGGACAGTGATGCTCACTACGCTTCACTGTCAAACGTCAATCTGCTTGATCCAGATACCCGTGAAGCCATCGTCAACGAAGCGGCTAAATTTGCCGAAAACACGCTGGCACCAATGAATCTTTCAGCGGACGCTGAAGGTTGCCGCTTCGAAGACGGTAACGTTTACACCCCAACAGGCTACAAAGAAGCCTTTGCTGCATATGCACAAGGTGGCTGGGCAGGTATGACAGCCTCTGAAGAACTGGGCGGCCAGAATTTGCCGGGCTCCATTGGTATTGTTGTTAACGAAATGCTCGGTGCTGCCAACTGGGCGTGGAATATGTACACCGGTTTGAGCTTTGGTGCTGTGAAGTGTATCGGTTTACACGGTACTGACGAACAGCGTCAAACCTACGTGACCAAGCTGATTGAAGGTACTTGGACAGGCACCATGTGTCTGACCGAAGCTCATTGTGGTTCTGATGTAGGCTTGTTGCGTACCAAGGCACAGTTGAACGACGACGGTTCATACAACATCACAGGTAACAAAGTATTCATTACCGGTGGTGATCACGATATGGCTGAAAATATCATTCACTTGGTATTGGCACGTGTTGAAGGCGCACCAGAAGGCACCAAAGGTATTTCTTTGTTTGTTGTCCCAAAGTTTATGCCTGATGCAGACGGTAACCCGGGTGAGCGTAACCCGGTATTTGCCGGTTCTATCGAGAAGAAGATGGGCATCAAAGGTTCTGCAACCTGTGTGATGAACTTCGATGCGGCGAAAGGCTTCATCGTTGGTGAAGAGAACACCGGTTTGGCGCAGATGTTCACCATGATGAACAACGCGCGTTTGGGCACAGCGATGCAANGTTTGTGTGGCGCTGAAGGTGCATTCCAGGGTGCTCTGACTTACGCTCGTGAGCGACTGGCAATGCGCTCTTTGACAGGCCCTAAAAATCCGGAAGGCCCTGCAGATCCGATCATTGTACACCCTGATGTTCGTCGTATGCTGATGACACAAAAGGCACTGGCTGAGGGCTTCCGCGCGTTTTTGTACGAGATTGCGTTTGAAGTAGATAAAGTCGATTCTCACCCTGATGAAGCTGTGGTTAAAGCTGCAGACGACAAACTGGGTTTGTTGACACCGATTGCAAAAGCATTCTGTACCGAATTGGGCTTTGAAGCGGCAAACCTGGGTATTCAGGTATTTGGTGGCCACGGTTACATCCACGAGCACGGAATGGAACAAATCGTTCGTGACGTGCGTATATCTTCTGTATATGAAGGAACAACCGGTATTCAGGCGTTGGATTTGATCGGTCGTAAGGTAATGGGCACAGGCGGTGAATTGCTGCGTACCTATACCAAAGAGATCCACAAGTTCTGTCAGGCTGAAGGCGAAAATGACGCAATCAATGACATGGTTGAGAAACTCGCAGCAGCCAACAAAGGTTGGGGTGACCTGACTGTTGAACTGGGTACCAAAGCGATGGAAAATGCGGAAGAAGTTGGCGCAGCATCCGTAGACTACCTGATGTACGGTGGTTACTTGGCCCTGGGTTACACGTGGTTGAAGATTGCCAAGGTGGCGTCAGAAAAATTGGCCGCAGGCACCAGCGAAGAGGCTTTCTATAAAGCTAAGTTGGCAACTGCACAGTTCTATTTTGATCGCTTATTGCCTCGTACCCTGGCACATGCTGAATGTGCACGCGCAGGTGCTGAATCAACAATGGCACTGGAAGAAGACGCATTTGCGTTTTAAATCTTTCCAGCAGGCGTGACCTTTCGCGCTTGTAAGTCTCTGCTTCGCTACCGACGGTGCCATTTGTCGTGGGTGGCGAAACTCCCTTCCGATTTCCCCGTCTGTATTTGCCGATCGTTCCTCATTTTTGTGTTGTAAGGTCAACGAGGTCGTTGCCGAGTGTTGCTACACTCAGAACCTCAGCTTGTAAAAGCCCGAAACATGATTGACCATGTTTCACCAACTCACTGACTGACATTCATACATACAGGTGGACGTATGCCCGCATATAAAGCTCCGTTAAAAGACATGCAGTTTGTACTGCACGATGTTTTCAATGCTGGTGAACAATGGGCCAACAACCCGTTATTTGAAGACTGTACGACTGACCTTGCAGATACGCTGCTTGATGAAAGCGCAAAGATCTGCGAAAACCTGATCGCGCCGCTCAATCGACCGGGTGATGAGCAAGGTGTGCGGCTCGAAAACGGTCAAGTTTATACGCCTGATGGTTTTAAGGATGCCTTCAAAACGTATGCCGAAAGCGGCTGGGTGGGCTTAGGCGGTAACTCCGAATACGACGGCCAAGGCATGCCAAAAATGCTGACGTGTTTGGCTGAAGAGATGTTGCATTCGTGTGGTGCTTCCTTCTGCCTGTATTCGATTTTGACATCCGGTGCGGCCTTAGCGTTGGATGCGCATGGCAGTGAAGCGTTGAAAAAAACCTATCTACCGAAGATGTATTCTGGTGAATGGACCGGCGCAATGGCATTGACCGAGGCGCATGCCGGTACCGATCTTGGCATGATTCGCACCAAGGCAGAAGACAACGGCGACGGTTCATATAAGGTTACAGGCACCAAGATTTTTATTACCGGCGGTGACCACGATTTGACGGATAACATTATTCATCTGGTACTTGCCAAACTGCCGGATGCGCCTCCAGGGCCAAAGGGTATCTCGTTGTTTTTGGTACCCAAGCATAAGGTCAATGCGGATGGTTCTATCGGTGAGTTCAACAACGTCAGTTGTGGCTCGCTGGAAGAAAAAATGGGCATCCATGCATCAGCCACCTGTGTGATGAATTACGACGGTGCCGAAGGCTTCCTTGTCGGTGAGTTGAATCGAGGTTTGAATGCGATGTTCACGATGATGAACTACGAGCGTTTGTCGGTCGGTATTCAAGGGCTGGGTGCTTCACAGTTGTCGTATCAAGGCGCTGTTGAATATGCCAAAGACCGCGTTCAAAGCCGTGCTCCAGGTTCGAAAAAAGTCGGCGCGGCCGATCCGATCATTGATCATGGTGACGTGCGCCGCATGTTAATGACGGTGAAAGCACTGGTCGAAGGTGGCCGGGCATTTTCGGTGTACTGTGGTATGCAACTCGATAAAGCCAAAGCCGGTGATGAAAACGCTGAGAAGCTAGTGGCACTGCTCACGCCAGTTTGTAAGGCGTTTATGACCGACAAGGGCTTTGACGCCTGTGTTATCGGCCAGCAAGTGTTAGGCGGCCATGGTTATATTCGTGAATGGGGCATGGAGCAGCAAGTGCGCGATACCCGTATTGCACAGATCTATGAAGGCACCAATGGTATTCAAGCGATGGACTTGCTGGGGCGTAAAGTCGTGGCTAGCCGTGGAGCGCTTTTAACGGCTTACCTGGCTGAAATTAATGCGTATCTCGAGACAATCAGCGATAATGTGCACCTTATGCCGTTTACTGAAGGGCTGAAGTTCGCTGCCAACACCACGGAACAGGTCACCAAAGCGATTTTTGGCCGTTTGCAAGATGATCCACATCTGGTGGGTACTGCGGCGAATGATTATCTGCACATGATCGGTTATCTGAGCTTTACATACATGTGGACAAAAATGGCTGAAGTGTCGATTTCCCAGACTGACGATGCCTTCCATGATGGTAAAATAAAGACCGGTTTGTTTTATGTACAACGCCTGTTACCCCAAATGTCTGCGCTGGCTACCGCCATTGTGCAAGGGAGTGAGGCGACCATGGCGCTTGATGTAGCGCAATTCTGAGGAACCCTGAATGAATGATGTGAAAGATGTCGACGTGGCGGATAATGGGTTTAATGCCGGTATTGACGCGCCAACACCATCCGAGAATGACGATCGCCCGAAACTGAGCGACGAAGATCTCAAGCGTGTTGAACAATACCTGCAAAGCCCGATCCATCAGGTTGAACGTCGAAACTTCAACCCGTGGTACTTTTCTCTGCTGACCATCGGCTCGGTGACGAGTCTTCTTGGCCTTGCTGTATTAGTGGTTAAGATGTCGGGGTTAGACGTCGAATAATCGACCGTTACACATCATTTCAACACATCGGATTGCGCGTTACGCAGCTGTTCGATGTGCCTTTCTGATATACCGCCATTCTTCGCCTCGTACCTGCGCCTTCTTACGTGTGTTTCGTGCGATATCAAAAACACGTATTCATCTCTGAATACGCGCTCTCAAAAACGCATCTCGTGGTTATAACACTCGGTCAATACTGCTGAATGGACCGTTGACTTTCAGTGTTACCGTGACCGTTTGATTCGAACGATTTCGCCAGAACCAACCATGTTTACCGTCAAACGCTGCGGTCAGTTGGCCTTCATCCTTAGTGACCTGACGGCCCTTGCCATAACCATGGTAACGAATGCCCGGCGCGTCGGCGTGGGTGTCGAAGTTGACATGACCAGTATCGACTTGCCAAATGAAGTTAACCTGTTGGCCCGTTTTCATCGCCAGTTTGATTTCTGCTGCTTCGCCGGGCGCTAATACAACGGTGCGGGTTTCTGTCGTTGCTGCGGGAGCTTGTGAATGTGAATGACCCGTGTCACTGCCATGATCATGTGCCGTGTTTTGCGCATGCTGATGGCCGTGATCATCTCGAGTGTTTTTCGTCGTTGGCGCTGTGATAGATTGGGCGCTGTGCTGGTGGGTTTCTTCTGGGTTTTGATCAGACGTTTTTGCATGGCTGTGAGCATCGGTATGGCCGCCAAGATGATGATCGTGGCCACCGCTGTCGTGTTGATGCTCTGCTGACGTATGTTGATGATCATGAGTATCAGGTTGAGGCTGAGTTGCAGGCGTTTTCGCAGGAGCGGTTGTCGAAGCATCCTTGGCAGCGTCAGCGGCTGCTTCATCTGCCAATTGTTGTTTGATATCTCCCATTTGGGTTAAGCCCATCAAGCGGCCAGCCCCAGTTGGATCGATCCCGTATTCGGCAGGCATGATGACCGTGGTTAACAATACGATGGCGACAACAATCGATAGCGCGGTGGATTTTATGAGTCGATCAGTACTGGGTAGATCGTCAGTGTTGGGTCTGTTTGCGTTGTACATAGGAAATCCTTGGAAATTAGTTAAGCGACGAAATAGCCAATCAGCTGGTAGCCAGTGAGTAAAAAGCCGGTGGTCATCAGCAACACATTGGCGTTGTAGGCTTGTCGGTAGAAATTGTCGGTGCGGCGCCAGAATCCCATGACAATTAGAATCGCCGATAGCGCCAGTAGTTGGCCGATCTCAACACCTACGTTAAAGGCAATCAGATTGGGCAGTAGGCCATCAGGCGACATATCAAAATCCTGTATTTTGGTTGCCAGTCCAAAGCCATGGAAGAAACCAAAAATCAGTGTCGCAACTTTGGTATTCGGTTGTACCCCAAACCAGCGTTGATAAGCGCCGAGGTTATCCAGGGCTTTGTAAACAACTGACAAACCAATGATGGCGTCGATCAGGTAAGCATTAGCGGGAATGTTAAAATACACACCCAGCAGCAATGTTGATGAATGACCAAGCGCAAACAGGCTGACATACAAGCCGATATGCTTGAGTCGATAAAGAAAAAACACCACGCCAAAAAGAAACAGTAAATGATCATACCCAGTCACCATATGTTTGGCGCCTAGGTAGGCATAGGGCAGAAGATGTGTGCCCGAAATTTCTTGGATATAGCCCTGATCTCCAGCAGTTACGCCGTGAGCGATTGCGCTTACCGACCATAAAGATGCGGCGCAAATCACCAGCAGGCGCCACCAGTCAGGGCGTCTGAAAAAATTCGTCATATGAAACTCTCTTGTTAGTTGCAGGCACACCTACGCACGAACGGTTTGTGTGCCGGCGAATGTAACGGAAATGAATGCGAAGACGGTTACCACCATCGGCTGCGGTTTGGCATTGGATGTGGCGTCAGTCAGAACTGCTAAGCGGTCGGAGGGGGTACCGGAGGTGTGTGGTGAAGACTAACCAGTTGCCGGTGTGGAGAGGGTTGAAGGCAATCAGACAGTTTCAGTATCGATGATTCAAACACATACGAGAGTGCCAACAAATTAACATGTACATGCTCCGCATCGTGGTCGTCGCTTGAGTGCGTGTCGTAGGCTAAATGGGCGCTATCTGCAGTGGCTTGCGCCTCGGCATGAGTCGTATCGTCGGTCGATAACGGATGCTGATGATTGTTGTGATGGTCGCCATGATCAGCGTCGGAGTGCATATGATGATCATCGGTATCATTCAACGTTGTGGAGGTTTCTACGTGTAAGTGCAAGCCGCCATGCCCATGATGGGATTCAACAGATACATGAGCATTGGCCGTGAGGGCCGTGCTCAGTAAGCTGAAAATCATGAAGATGATGGTAAAAAGTTTCATCAAGACCTGAATGAATGGTATGCGTGAATCGTTTCGCGAGTCTACAGATTAACCGAGACACTGACAACGACGGAGCTCTCAGTGTTGGCATTACAGCGCTTTCAGCTAGCACGTGGGTCGGGTCATCTATTCATTCACTGCGCATGTGTCAGTCTGAGGCATATTCCACCGGTAACATCAGCGCTGCAGTGAGAAAACACACCGCCCCTGAGAACGTGAAAAACACACTGGCATTGGCGATCCACTCAGGCAGTGCGGGTGTTGAATAAAATGCCATAAACGCTGACAGTTGAAAAAACACCGCCCCGAGCGCATTGATAAAAACCATCCAACCACTCCACGATCGGACATTGAACGCCCAAAAGCGGTGATACTGCTCCAGCCATGCGAAATAGCTGGAGACCAGAAACAGAATCGAGCCCAGCATATTGGGTGTCCATATCCATAGGTTTTGCTGCGATATCGTTAGTCCTGATCGCAGCGCATCAAAGGTATTGACGTTGAACATGATGGTGCCACCGAACTGCGTCAGGCAGCTCCAATAGCCGAGGTTTTTATGGCTGAATCCCCACCAACGAAAACGTTGCCGGGGTTGACGGGTAATATCCCCATTGATGGATTCAACCCACTGCAGATAACCCGCCGTGGTAAAGAAACATGAACCAGCGGCGTATAGCTGATTTACTGAAACGCCTGCGACTTGTTCTGTTGGCAACCACAGAAAAACGGCACTGGCGAATGCAAACAAAAAAGCGCCGACGGTGAAGCTTGCAGCAATGGCATAACCAAGTATTTGGGCTTTCGTCAGTGTAGCGGGCCACAAATGTATCGCCGATGCTTCTCGTAAGGCATGCTCAAATACATGATGAGCGAGGCTATGATCAGGTTTGATCGGTAGCGCGCGAAGACCTTTGCGACAGCGCCGCGAAGATTGCCAGTGATGTCGGGACGTAAATTGTGCCGCTGTAATGAACGGACCGGTGTGATGATACCGTGTTTCATCGTTGTCGGCGGGTGATGGCGTATCGTCGTGCGGATTCACAGTGTTAGGCCTTGGCTGAATATCTTTCAAGCATATGTGACTCTGACAGATTCACCGGTAACTAGGCACAAAAAAACCGAGACGCTTTGCGGCTCGGTTTTATGGAGAGTGAGTATCGGTTCGGTAGTACTACCACGCCGATACAATAGAGGTATTACTGAGCAATCGATGTTGCTAGTAAATACGTGGTTCAATCGCTAGTAGGTTTAGCACTCTGACAAACATACGCTTGCTGCGTTGACTTGTTTTTTGAACCGTTGTCTGGCGACCAACCACTAGACGTCTCGCGTAGAGAAACTGCATAGCTCGGGAAGCTGTCTTCTTCTAGTAGCCAATAGTTTGCATTGCCATCAAGTTCGAGCACGTTGGCGAGCTGACTAAATACCGCTTCATCGTAGGCATTTTTCGACACAAGTGAAGCCGATTCATCTTCACATGCGGCTTTGGCTGCATCCCAAGTTAGCTCGGTATCTTTGCGCTCAAAGCACTGTCCGTCAAAAGGAACCTTGGTATCACCGCAAGAGCCGTCATTACCGATATACTCAGTCGATGTGGATACAAAACGTGCCATCGCATCGTCGTAGTCACTGAATGAATAACGGTATTCTGTATTTTCAGGGTTGTCTGCATTGGCATAGCGGAAAGCATCATACGATGAGCTTGTCCAATACCAAGGCGTTGTTTCCTGTGCTGATGAATGGTTGACGAACACTGCGGAATCGAGTGTTTGTTCGGCTTGGCCATCAACATCTTGCGTGCGCAATGCTTGCAGTTGTTCAACCGTTGGCAAAGCCCAGTTAGTTGCGCCGCACAATGCTTCCGTGTTTAGAGTATCTCGGCGGGATTCAGCCACAGTTTCTTTGGCTAGGCCGACATCATCATTGGTTAGCAGGGTCCATAAAGTAACGGTGCGGAAGTCGGTTGTTTCAGTGCTGTGTTTGACACAGCGCCAGCCTTGTTCAACCGTTGTTGTAATTGATAATTCTGCCCCAGTCGCATCGACCTTCAGATAATCACCTGGTAACGGAATAATCGGTGTTGGCAGTGCTGCTAACTCGACTTTGCGTTGTGCATTGGCGGCATCTAAAGCACTGCGTTGGGTATCAAAATCTGCTCCGAGTGTTGTCAACAAAACACTCATGTTGTCGGCCGCTGTTGTAGCACGAGCGAGAACAATGGCTTTTTGTAGGTCTGTTGCTGCAGTCAGATTGTCGTACTGTGTTAGTAGCGCAGTCCATTCGTTGACAGTTTGTGTCGTGCGATCATTGCGATCAGTGATGAGATCGTCATAACGAATTTGTTCATCTTCTAAAGCGTATTCTCGAGCTGCGTATTTTTCTGTGGCATACAGTGCATCGTATTGACTTTGCGCCAGCGTTAACTGAGCGAGAGTGCTAGATAACTGCTCACCGAGAGTCGTCAGCAAGGTTTCGAGTTCGCCTGTTTGATCAAACGCTGCACTGATGTTATCGGCGGTGTCTGCTGACGTATTCACCGTAATGGCATTGATTGATGTTGCTGTTGCGTCTGCGCCATCTAACACTGCGGATGCTGCTAATACGGTTGCATCGAAGCGGTTTCCAGCGGCAACATCATCACGCAGATAAACGGCATAACGTACAGTCGACGAAGAGTAGCCTGAATTGCTGAGGCTATCGGAATGACGCCACAACTGCATCAAGTCGTCTTGTTCGTCGGTGACATTGAGCCAAAAATATTCATCGTCTGTGGCTTTTGCACCAGCGAAGTAATAGTCGCTGTTAATCGGCTTCAATGAAGCGAACTCTTCTGCAGTCGGTAATCGCCAATCGGAGAAACCACAGAGGTTTTGCTGATTTAGCGTATCTGCGTGGGTATTCGCCGCCTCTTTAGTGAAATACGCGTCGCTGGTTGGGTTGTCGATGACTTTCGTCCAGTGGGTACGACCAGCGGCATTACTATCAATGATGCATGACCAAGCAGCACTGCTATCAGCAACTTCAGAACCATCGTTGGCAACACGGCGGAAGCGATTATTACGAACGGCGCGTAGTGCGAAATAAGGCCCTGCCCCAGGAGTTTCGGTAAATTCATCACCGCTGATTTGTGCTGCAGTCGGGTGCAAATATTTTACGAAGTCATAGAATCCGTTTTGTATCTCGTTATCTGCATCAACAATACGGGTATTGGTCCAGTAATAGGGTTTAAGCAGATAATCGGATGTTTCGGCTCGTGCATTGGCTTGAGTCGCTAGCGCATTGTGGTGTTTAAAAACATCGGTATCGATACTTTTTACCGCGGCGTTATCGGCCAGTGGTGAGGTGTTTAATGTTTCCATCATAGCGACGGTGGGCGATGTCCAATCGGCAAAACCGCAATAATTCATATCGTTGAGCAGGGTCAACATATGTTGAGCCATGTCGTCGTTGGAGTATTGTCTCAGCAGCCCATTGGCTTCTTTAAATCGTGTTGGGTACGATGCGTCGGGTTCCCAGGTATAACTCCAAAACAAATCAGTGCTTTGATGCCCGGCCGGTGTATAGCCGAGGTCGGCAAAGGTTTTATCAGCAGGAATTAACAGCATCCAAGTATTTTGATCTGCATTTGCCAATGCATTACCGTCGGCATCTTTAATCTGACGAACACAGGCGTAGTCTGTTGCATCGTTTGCCAGTTCTTGGCCGGTGATGCTGATTTTTACAAATGCATCACTGGTGGCTTCGCTGGTATCGCAGGCAGAGCCAATACCATCGTTATCGGTATCAGCTTGGTCAGTATTTGCAATCAGTGGGCAGTTGTCGGCCGTATCTAATACGGTGTCGTTATCGTCATCCGTATCGCAGGCGTTACCTTGTGTATCGCCATCAGTGTTGAGCTGATCTGTGTTGGCAATGTTAGGGCAGTTGTCGGCGCTATCAGGGATGGTATCGTTGTCGCTATCCGTTACGGGTAGGTCGGCAGCACTAAACATGACTGCGGGTACTGCTGCGAGCCAAGCTGTTGAAAGGGCTGTAGCATCTGCAGTTGGGTTGTCGATTTTTGCCTGTTTTAACGCGGTTAATGTACTGCTATCGATTTTTTCCCAGGCTTTTTGTTCGATGTAACCTTTTTGTGCAGCTGCATTCGGGCTCAGGTTCATCCCTTCAGCTGCGGATGCTTGCACCGTAACCACTAAGGTTTTAGCCAACAGCGCGATATCGCTATCTTGATCGTCGATGTAATCGGCCAGTAGACGATCGGCGCTATAACCGAGGCTGTTTTGCAAAGCTTGGCGAGCTTCTGAAACCGACAAACCGTTGTCGATATTGATCGCTAGCAAGGTTGTTAGTGGCGTAATTAAACCATTGTGGTTAGCCGGTGCCATCAAGACAAAATCTTGTTGTACGAGGGCATTGTCGTCAAGGTCACGGGTCGTGTTCGCTTTTGCCTGTGCAAGCAGTGCTTTATCGATAACCGACTGTTTGAGAAAACGACCTTGGTTATCCGTTAGCTGACGAGCTTCATCTGCATCACAGGCGATGTTTTCATTAGTATCTACGCACACCGTTGCATCTTGTAGATAGCCGTCAATGACGAATCCATAGGTTGAGCTATCGTCAGTACCACCTCCGCCGGTGGGTGGCTGTGTTGCCGGCAGGTCTTTCGGCGCGCAGGCGGTTGTCGTAATTATGGCGGTTGCCAGTAATGTTTTTTGCCAAGATGTCATGGGGTTCCCCGAATTAAAGCGCGTGGCTGCGCCGGTCATTGGTGTCCACTTCTGGGTATAAAAGTGGTTCCAAAAGCTCACCAGATTGAATGTGATCAGGCGGGATGATCACTGATGAATTTACTTGCAAATGATAATCATTAACATTAAATCTATTCAGTGATAATTTCAACCACTGAATAGATACGTTAGGTTTATGGTGTTTCGTTCAAGACGCTGATGAGATGCTCAGATTGCAGTATTTGCGGTAACACGATCGGCTCTGAGCCCTTGCCAGCTGGGTAGTACACGTATAAAGGGATGCCGTTACGGCCGAAGCGATTGATATAGTGTGTGATCTCTTCGTCGTAGTCAGTCCAGTCACCAATCATCAAGGTAATGTTGTTTTCCTTCATGGTGTTCCTGACTTCTTCCGTATTCAGCACGCGGGCTTCATTGGCGAGGCAGGTGATGCACCAATCTGCGGTGAGATCGACAAATACGGCGTCACCACGTTGGCGGTAAGCTTCAAGGGCCTTTTCGGAGAATACGACATGGTCTTGATCGGCATGCGCATTACTCACTATCGCGCCTTGATGAAACAGCGAAGAAAATGGCAAATATAACGCAGTAATCAGCGCTACTAATCCAACAGTGCGATACACATGCCCCTGACGCTGCCAGGCCCATAGTGTCAATGTGGTAAGTAAGCAGCCAGTTAATATCAGGGCGACGGCGTTAGAGCCAGCCTGATTTGCCAGCACCCAGGTTAGCCAGATAGCGGTAGCGTACAGCGGGAATGCAAAGAGCTCTTTGAAGGTATTCATCCACGCACCCGGTTTCGGCAATAAGCGTGCGAGTGCAGGAGCAAACCCGATTATTGCTAGGGGAAACGCCATACCGGTGCCCAGCGCTGCGAAAATTGTTAGCGATACCCAGGCTGGTTGTGTCAGCGCGACACCAAGGGCAGAGCCCATAAATGGTGCTGTACACGGGCTGGCTACCAATACCGCCAGGACGCCGGTAAAGAATGCACCTTTGGCCCCTTGCTTCGTGGTTAGCGATTGGCCTGTGCCCATAAAACGTTCACCAAAATGCCAAAACCCCGACATGCTCAGGCCTAGTGCGAAGAACAAATAGATCAACAGACCAACAAACCATGGATTTTGTAGCTGAAACCCCCAGCCAACTGCGCTGCCGCTAGCGCGAACAGCTAACATAATGGCTGCAACGGTGACAAAGCTCACCACGGAGCCGGCCAGATACGCGAGACTTTGACGTTTGGCTTCAGTGGTTTCTGTGTGTTGTACCAGTTGAAATACTTTGATACTAAGAACTGGAAAAACACACGGCATCAGGTTCAAAATCATACCGCCGAAAAAGGCACTTACCCACGCAAGGAGTACGAGCTGCCAATCCGTTGTGGCGGGATTTTGCGGTGCCGGATTACCAGCATCGGGTTGCTCGGTGTTTGTTTTCTCTGCGAGTTCCTGGGCTCGAGTGTCGCTGACCAGCTGTTTTGCTTGGTCTGCGGTATAGCTGAGTTTTCGCGGCGGATAACAGAGCCCTTTGTCGGCACAACCCTGAATGGTGACACTAAAATCCTGCTGGTCAATTTCATCCAATGGTATGGCGACCTGAATACCGTTTCGATAGGTTTCAACGGAGCCAAAGAATTCATCCGACTTCTCTAAGCCTCGTTCAATCGCCATCTGGTCAGCATTCCAGCGACCTTGGTCCTCCCAGTTGAAGTTAAAGCCATGGCGATACAGATAGTAGCCGTCTGCAATCTGCCAGCGCAGAATCAAACGGTCACCCTCAATGACATGATCAGGCACATAGGCAACGTCAACATCCAAAAATGTTTCTGCGTTATCTATGTTGTCGAGAGGCTTTAAAAGTGGCCCCAATGTTTGAGCCTGCGCCTGAGATAAACTCAGGCACAGGCTCAAAAACAAGCCGTTAAGCAGCGTTTGTAAAATGATTCGCATCGTCTGTTGCTCCCAGTTTTAAGGTTTCAAAACCAAAGGAAACAGCAGCTGCATGCTTGTCGCTTCGCCGCGGAATTCACCGCTAATTGTTGCCGTTAAGTGGGCGTTTTGCGTTGTGGTCGTGGTGATTGCACCCGTATCGGTATTGATATCATTAGACGTACTTGACCAACTGATCGTAACACCATCGATATTACTGAACGATTGCGGTAGATAGAGCGAATTACGCACATCGGTTAGATCAGTATTACCTGCCAACACCACAGCATCCGTGAGTGTTTGAGCCGCAAGACTCATCGGTGACCCTAAACCTTGCTGGTAAGTGAGCGTGCTGATGGATTGATTGTTGGCTTCCAGCAAGATCACGGCATCGTTCATTGCTTTGAGTTTTACGACAGGCGTTTTAACGTGGTCGAAAACTTGATTCAACACGAGTGATGGCAATAGGTAACTGCGCACTTTGTTGTCTTGTGTTAGTACAACCATAAATTGCTTGTTGGGTGGAATCGCAACATGCGCTATAGCACTGTCGAGCGTAATGCGGCGTTCAACCTCGGGTGCCTGTTTGTTGTTCAAGTTGAAAATAATCAACTCGTTGCCGTTGTTTTCGTAGGCGACACCTTTGTTGTTGTTATCAAAGAACAGCAGGGCTTCCGGAGATTGCACTGTGCCAGCCGTTGGCCAACCCACCGCAGAAAGTGATTCTAGATTTACCATAGCGACGCCATCATCTTCATTACTGACGATGGCGGCATAAAGGTTATTGTTGGCAACATCGATACTTTGCAGGTCGGCCTCCGCGTTAAACGGGGTAAAGCTGCTGCCGTTTGCCTCCAAGGTAACCNCATCGAGAGAGAAAACACGCTTCGGCGTAGCCATTAACAAGCGACCACCGTTATCGCTCAGTGCCATCATTGTTAGGTCATCATGCAAGCAAGACGCTTCTTCTTCAGATGGATTGGCAGGATCGCCACCATCGGAAGGTACTGGGTCAACTGGAACGAAGACGCTGGCGCCTGCCAGAGTATCTACTTGAATCTGACCCGCCAGCCTCTGTTGTATAGGCTCGAACGCCAGCACTGAGTTAGTTTGTGCCTCTTCTACTGTGTCTGCTTCTACGTCTGTCTCAGTATCAGAACTTGTTGCATTCAGGATGATGCGATAAACACCGTATGAACCTGTATCTGCGCAAGCGAGTGTTGAATTACTGATAAATAAGTCAGAGCCGTCGTTGGTGAGTGTGAACAGCACCGATGGGTTGGCGGTTGATACAACCCGGGCGATGTTTTTCAGGCCTTTGCTTTTGCCATCAGTTGTTGGAGGGATAGTCGGGTAAGTCGGCACTTCACCGGATGCGCCAGATTCTGAATCGTAATCATCGTCGTCGTCATAATCAAAATCGTAGTCATCGTCATCATCGAAATTGACCGAACCCAAGCCAAGGCTATAAACCGGTAGGCTGTTGCCCGTTGTATTGTTCTCAGTACGAAAACGCGCTTGTGATGCGCTGGCTCTTGCTGCTAGCGCTTCTGCAAGATCTGCGTCGGCAGGTGTTTTAATATGGGCAGCCATTGGCCAGGTTTTGATCTCATCATTGCTAGTGGCAGCGACAATAATGTTGTGTTGAAAGTGGCTGTCGAAGTCGACGATAGTGCCTTTAAACCCATCGTTTACGCGTTGCAAAATTGCAGTTTGGGTTTGGCAACGTGCGTCGATGTCATCGGCTGTTACCTCTACATCGAAACGTCCCGCTTCTACCATGGCGTCAACTGCAGCAGCAATCGAGCAGTAGCGGTTGTTGTCACTGGCGTTAACGGCCTGCATAAATGATGCCTGTAGCAATGCAGCATCGGCCTCTGGGCCGCCTTCAACGAGATACGTCGCAAAGTCATGACCGGGGAAGCGCTGGTTAAGATAATTTACCACCTTATCAACTGCTTTCAGCCCAGGTTGGGTTTCATCCCACACCAATGGGTTATGAATCAGCTCGCTTTGTACCAGTGTTGTAAACGGGGTGATTTTACCCGGCGTCGTGCTGGCTGGCGCTGTTAGGAATAATCCATCAGCACGCTGCATAAACAAGTGGCCGCCTGTTAGGGAAACAGATGCATCGGCAGATTGCAGTACTTCCTGCTGTTCCACGCTGCTGCAGGTACCAGACAGGTTAGTATCCATGCAAGCAAGAGAGGTAGGTTCGTTTTGGGTACTGCTGTCAGAACAGGCTGTGGAAATAGCGGAAACAGCACACGCCAAGGCCAGGCGTTTGAGAGTGAAGCGCGAAGAATGCATAGATGCCCCTGATGCGAATTCGTGACTATAAATCAAGCGATAATGCTAGTGATTATCATTTAGATTGACATGTGAGAACGCGGCGCATAGTATCACCGGCGTTCGCTTCGAGTGAACAAAAAAATTATCTTTTGTTGAATTTTTCACGGATAGAATAATTTTGGTTCGGGGGAATCATGAAAAACGTTATATCTACTATCAAGTCTGGTCTGCAGAGTTTCCGAAATGACGAGTCTGGTGTTACCGCAATTGAGTATGCCGTTATCGCAGCCGTATTAGCTGGTGCGTTAGTTGCGGCTATTGGTGGTGATTCCGGGTTGGGTAAGGCTATCGAAACATCATTCAACGAGATAAAAGCTGAAATCACCAAGTAAGTGATTTTTATAGGTGTGTGTTCGTAACCTATTGATTAATGGCTAGTTACCTCCTGCAGATTGCGATAGTTGCAGTAGCAATTAATACGGCGATAACAGACTACAAACATCGAAAAATTACCAATACGACTATTGTGATTGTGTTTTTTGTCGCATTGATAAGTTTCTTTTCTGGTCAGTCCGAATGGCATTCAGCGGTGCTGTTGTTACCTGCTTTGGCAGTGTATTGCTTGTTGTACACGTTCAAAATATTTGGTGCTGGCGATCTGAAATACTTCTTCGTGATGGCACTTTATTTTGGTGAGGAACAGTTTTTTAATTTTTTAATTTCTGTTCTTTTGTTAGGTGGTGTATGGGCGATTGTTTACACGGTGATTGAGCGTTACTCACAGGTGCAACAAGCACTGCCCGGTATGCCCTACGGTGTTGCGATATCTGCTGCCACATTGCTGGGTATGTTGTTGATGCCAGGATCACTGCTTCTATCGACTCTTTTACGAGTGATTTAACCGGGTTTCTGGCGGCGTCGCGTTTCGATAGCCGTTGTTAATCCTAATAGCTAGTGCATGCCCTTCATGGATGTAGACGCGCACACTGAATATACCACGTTCCACATTCTTGATAGCCACCATCGGGTAGCCAAATATGCACGCAAGAAAGATCTTATGGCTGACCTTCGGCCTGGCTCTGGCAGGGTTCGTCCTGTTATTGCTAAGCCTGTTAAGGGAGGATGAAACGCCATCTACGTCAGTTATGTCTGAGCCTTTACCTGTTCAGGCCAGTGAGGAAAAATCCCGACAAGTCTGGGTAATGACTTATACCCGCGCTTTAGCTGCGGGGCAGCGTTTGGCAATGTCAGACCTTACTTGGCGGCCGATTCCACAACAGCAGGCTGATGGCTTGGTTGCCTATGTTGTTAAAGATTCAATGAAGCCTGAATCCCTCAAAGGCGCAGTGTTGCGTCGCTCAGTGACCGCGCGCGATGCTGTTAACCCGTTTGAGTTGTTGAAGCCCGGCGATAGCGGATTTCTCGCTGTACAGCTACGTGAGGGTATGCGCGCGTATTCGATTCAATTGGAAAAACACGAAGCACAAGCTGGTTTAGTTGCGCCCGGTGATTTCATTGATATTTATGGCACTGTCGAACGCATTGAGAATAGTGATGGCGACCGCATTTACCAGCTAGAGAGAGCCTACACCGCGGCTAGTGGTGTTCGTGTATTGGCTGTTGATCAACGTGTGGTTGAAGATTTTTCTTCAAAAGAGACTGAAGAGAAGAGCAAACAAAAACGTTTGATCGTGACTACAGAGTTAACCCCGAAACAAGCAACGCAAGTTGCTCTGGCAGATATTCAAGGAAAGGTGACGATCGCTATTCGACACCCGGAAGATATTGCGCGTCCATTGCCGGTGACACGCATGACGGATCTCTTTCCTGAAAATCGCACCACGCGTAGTGGTGGTGCTGCCATGTTGATGCGCGGCATTGACGTTGAAATTCAAGGGGGCATCGAATGAAAACAATGCTGAAATTCGGTGCACAGTTCGGAGTGTTGTTTCTAGCAGTGCTATTACCTGCCGCGACGATGGCTGCTGAGAAATCAATCCATATGCATGTGAGTGAAGGCCAGTTGCTAACACTTGATCGTGATGCGGCAACTGTGATGATTGCTGACCCTGAGGTTGCTAACTTTCAACTGCCAGCGCCAAAAAAACTGTTTTTATTTGGTAAGGCAGCCGGCACGACTAACGTTTTTGTGCTGAATATTACCGGCGATACGATTTTTTCTGGTGTGATCAGCGTGCGTGAAAGTGAAGTGCGTCTACAAAAAATTCTCGATACGGCATTCCCCGGCAGTGGCGTTAAAGTGACGTCGACCGAAAACAATGTCGTGCTCACCGGCTCGGTGTACTCACCACGAAAAGCTGCTGACATGGTGGGCTTTGTTGAATCACACATGACGAACCCTGAAAGCCTAATCAATCAGTTGGAAGTCACCATGCCAACGCAAGTGAACATTCGGTTGCGGTTTGTGGAGATGAACAAACGTGCCAGTTCCCGATTGGGCGTGACCTGGGGCAACCTGGTATTGGAAGAATCCGGCAGTAATTTACTGCGTGTCAGTGTTGATCCATTTAAATGGATCGCCAATGACCCAGGCTTCGATGATTTTGGGTTGTTGAAAACCGGTGCGCAGATTGATGCACTGGCAGTCGAAGGCCTTGCGACTGTGTTAGCCGAGCCTAATTTGACGGCAACAACCGGTGAACCTGCGAGCTTTCTTGCCGGTGGTGAATTCCCGATGCCGATTAGTAATGGCCTGAATGCCTATACGGTGGAATACAAACAGTTCGGTATTTTACTAAACATCGTACCAACGATTCTCGACGATGGTCGCATTCACTTAGAAGTCACCCCTGAAGTGTCCATGTTGGATTACCAAACCCAAATCAACATCGGTGCGGTTGTTTTACCTTCATTGCGCACGCGTCGGGTCGATACCACCGTTGAACTCGCCTCTGGCCAATCGTTTGTGTTAGGTGGATTGTTGCAATCCAGCGATGCAACTGAAACTTCGAAATTACCGTTTCTTGGCGATATCCCGGTATTGGGTGCATTGTTTCGATCAACCAGCTTTCAACGTGATGAAAGCGAGTTAGTGGTGATTGCCACTGCCTATTTAGTGGAGCCCGGCCGGGAATCTGATTATCAGACGCCATTGGATCACTACCAACCGGCAACGGATCTTGAGCGTTTGTTATTTGGCAAGATGCGTGGTGATTCTGATGCCCACGTTCCTTCTCATCCGGCTCGCGCATTGCGCCTACGCGGCGACAACGGGTTTTATTACTGATGGAGTATCGTATGGGTAGTTTTACAAGCCTTGGCTACGTTTGCCGCGTGCTCGCATTGACCGCGGGGATGATTGGCGTTGTTGCGCCAGCGCTGGCGATAGATACCTCAGGGCATTTAAGCGTTAAAGCCAAGATGATTCAAACGAGCTTGCCGCTATCGCGCACGGGCGTAAATTCGCAAACGGCTGATGCGTTACAACAGCTATTCAAGCAAAAGCAAATCACACCTGAACAACTGAGTGCCGTGGTGACACTGGCTCCATCGGATGCACGTCTACTGACAAAGATTCAGCAAGCGCTGGTTTCACTCGGCATCCGAAGCGATCTGATACAGGTGCAGCTCAATGCTGAGCAAACACCGAAGACAGCAGCACTGGCGTTGGAATACTACGTGGCCACTGTTGATAGTTGCGATACCGGCCATAACAACGAATTCGGCTGTAGCTCAACCAACAATTTGGCTGCAATGGTTGCTGATCCGCGTCATCTGGTTCAACCCGAGGCATTAACAGCAGCAATGGGCGATGCGGCTGTACATGCAATTAAGCGAGCAGCGCGATCCCCTAATGCACGAGCGTTGGATCAATCCGGTAGTAGTGATGATGTGTCGATACGCCTGACGGGAGATAACTGATTATGAGTACTATCCCGAGTACTATCCCGGAATCAACTGGCAAACTTGCCTCAGCCCGCGCTTTTTTATGTAGCTCACAGCATCTAACCGATTGGCAGCAAATTGCTAGTCATCTGTCGTTTGTTGATTTGCAGTGCATGAGCGGTGGCATGATGGCCGCGGCTGAATGGTGTCGTCAGAATACATCGCCAGATTTGTTGATTGTTGATGTGTCGGATTGCGATGACATTCTATCGAAAATCGATACCTTGGCAGATGTTTGTGAACCGCACACCAAGGTTGTGGTGGTTGGTCGTGATGCAGATATTAATTTGTTCCGACGTTTGATCGGTATGGGAGTGTCTGACTATTTGCACTTTCCACTGGATCAAAACACGGTTGCTGATGCGTTAGCGAATGTCATCGGTAGCACGCAAGGGCGTGAACGTCTCGGTAAAACATTGGCCGTTGTCGGTTGCGGTGGCGGTGTTGGTACTACTTCAGTAGTCGCTAACCTGTGTTGGCATTTGGCCTATGCAGAGCAAGTTAAAACGGCTGCATGTGATTACGATATTTATACAGGGGACCTAGATCTATTACTGGGCAGCGATGCCAACAGCCAGTTTCGCCTGTTGTTAGGTGATGCGGGTCGACTCGATGATTTATTGCTGGATCGTGCCTTGGTCGATATTGACGACAGACTCGCATTGCTCAAAGCCGTAGGCCCGAATAATACCGAGCAAGATATCACGATTGACCCGGCGGCATTGCCGATGGTGAACCACCTGCTGCAAAAACGACATAACTATGTTGTATGGGATTTACCACCGCGTGCCGTATTTAACGCCGGTGGACAACAGCTGATTTTAGGGGCTGATACGTTGGTACTGGTGATATCGAATACGCTCACTAGCGTGCGTCAATTGCACTACTGCCTGCAGTTGGCTCAACAACGCCCGGGGATGCGTGTTTTTACCGTCTTGAATCATGTGCAAAACGAAAAGTTTGCGCATTTGAAACAAGCGCAGATTGAACAAGCCATTAATCGTCCTATCGATATTGTGCTGCGCCATGAGCCGCAACGCATGATTCGTGCTCACGAGTCAGGCAAACCGATGGTGGCTGATAGCGTACCAGACGATTGGCAGGAGGCCATGCAGCGTTTGCTCGGTAAAACGGTCGAGAAGCCATCGTGGTTGCGTCAGATGTCTGAACGATTAAGTACGCGGCGATAGTGGGGTGATACGTGTTTGGTCGTAAAACAAAAGAAGCAGCTGTAACTCCCATCGCTACCAGTGACGCGCTAGCGGGAATAGAGCTATCTAATCATGGCTCGATAACTCGTGATGATCATATAAGCAACACAGGTTCAGTGTTCGTCGATAAACCCTATGTGGCATCGCCGGTTTCTGCCGGCTCGGTTGAAAAAACAGCGCCGGCCGATATGCAAACTCACCAATGGCGTTTGGCGATTCGTCAGCAGATCTTTGCGACGATTGATCCGGCTGTGGCGGTGTCTCTTGAAAAAGAACGATTGCGCCAGCAGTTGATACAAGGCGTCAACCAGATTGCTAGCGACAATCGATACTTGTTATCAGAGCCCGAACAACAACAGCTCGCAGAATTGCTACTTGATGAAATGCTGGGTATCGGCGCCATCGAGCCATTGATGCATGATGATACCGTCACTGATATTCTGGTAAACGGCCCCAAAGATGTTTTTGTTGAACGTCACGGTAAGCTGCATCGCGCTGAACTTGAATTCACCGACGAAGAGAGCCTTAAGCATGTCGCTCGCCGCATTGCCTCCAGTGTTGGTCGTCGTATCGATGAATCCAACCCTATGGTCGATGCACGTCTTGCCGACGGGTCACGGGTTAATATCGTGATTCCGCCGTTGGCACTCGATGGCACGAGTATTTCGATTCGTAAATTTTCACGTTCACGTCTGTTGTTGGATGATATGGCCGTACGTGGCAGTTTGTCGCCTGCGATGGCGACCGTACTGAAAATCGCGTCTAGCTGCCGGTTGAACATTTTGATTTCCGGCGGTACGGGTGCTGGCAAAACGACCTTGTTGAATGCGATGTCGCGTTCGATCAATCACGACGAGCGTATCGTGACGATTGAAGATGCGGCCGAACTCAATTTGCAGCAACCGCATGTTGTTCGCCTTGAAACACGCCAGCGAAGCGCCGAAGGGACTGGCGAAGTTTCACAGGATCTACTGCTACGTAATGCACTGCGGATGCGCCCTGATCGCATCATTATCGGCGAATGCCGGGGTGGAGAAGCGTTTCAGATGATGCAAGCGATGAACACCGGGCACGATGGTTCGATGTCGACGTTACACGCGAATTCACCCACCGATGCTTTGATTCGTTTGGAAAACATGTTGCTGTCTGCTGGCACCGGCTTGCCGATCCCTGCAATTCGTCGGCAAATTGCCAGCGCGGTGCATTTGGTGGTGCAAATCAGTCGTATGCGTGATGGCGTGCGTCGTATTACCAGTATCACCGAGATAAACGGGCTCGAAGGCGAAACGATTCTGACGCAGGAAATCTGCGGATTTGATCAACACGGCATCCGTAATGACGGCCAAATAGACGGCCAATACCGGCAGCGTGGTATCGTGCCAGCCTTCGCTGAACAGGCGAGTTACTATGGTTTAGATAGAACCTTGCTAGATGCGTTAGCACTGCAGGAGCAAGATCATGTCGGTTAAATTATTGCTGTTACTCGGGTTAATGGTATTGATCTTGTTTGTTGCATTGATGCTGTTGCTCGATACCTCGGCCGAGCGTGAAAAAGCACTTAAAAAGCGGCTTGCGGCTGTGACTGGTCGACAAGAAACGTCATCACAAGCCATCGGGCAGTTGTTGATTCAGCAACAGCAGGCTGCTGGTCTCAATGGATTTATCCATATTCATCGTGAACGCCTGCAATTGTTGGGGGGGCGTCCTGTTGTTCTCAAAATTGCAGGCATCAGTGCGCTGGGTATTGTNGTGTTGTTTGTGCTGATTAAAAAGTTGGCTTTGAGTTTGGCGGCGCCAATTCTTTTACCTGTGTTTGTGGCGTTATGTTGGGCGCAGTATCAGTGGCTTGAAAAACGCTACCGTGCGCAGTTCACCGAGCATCTGGTACAGGCCGTTGAGCTAATTGCGCGTGCTGCCAAAGCTGGTAATGCTGTGCCAGCAGCACTACAGCAAGTGGGCGAGCAGGTGCCGAACCCGACGGGGCAGGAATTCACCCGTATCAGCCAGCAATTACGTATCGGTGTGCCGTTAGAGCAAACGCTAGGCGAATCAGTCGCGCGTATGCCTGTGATGCAGTATGCGTTTTTCAGTGTCACCTTGTTGTTGAATCAAGATAAAGGCGGCCGATTGGCACACGTTATGGAAACCTTAGCAGCGACGTTACGGGGCCAGAAAACCACCTTGCAGAAAGTTAAAACCATGACGTCGGAGCCTCGTATGTCTGCGTTGATTTTGGGAATTATTCCCATCGTTATGTTTGGTGTAATGAAGCTGGTTCACCCGGCCAATGTGGATTTTCTGATGGAAGATCCAACCGGTCGGAAGATCCTTTTATACATCGTGATTAGCGTATTAACCGGGTTTCTGGTGTTGCATCGGCTGACGCGGGTAGATATCTAATGATACTTTGGTCCGGATTGATTCTATTAGCTGCCATTGGTGGTGCACTCTTGATTCAGCATGACATCGCACATCAAGAATTGCTTCACAAGCGTTTGTCTAACGCTATTGATCAGCGTATTCGCGATGAGGAAGACGCACCGCATTGGTCGGTGATTCTCACAAGCCTTAACCCGGCAGGGTTTATCCGCGCGGGTGAGCGTCAAAAATTGCTTGATAAGCTGGCGGCGGCAGGTTTCGAGCAACCCCATGCGTTGACAGGTTTTGCAGCAATTAAAGTGAGCTTGGCTGTGTTTGGTGGTGGTTGTTACGCACTCACGGCAGCACAATGGAATACACAGACACTGCTTTTTTGTTTGGGGGCGGCGGTGATCGCCAATCTGATACCCGATTACCTACTCGAAGGACGTATTAAGCGTAACCGTGCACGGATTCAAAGTGATCTGCCGCAGGCTGCTGAACTGTTAGTGATATGTGCAGAATCCGGCCTGACGATCGATGAATCTTTATTACGTGTTGGTCGTTCGCTAGTGAGCTTTAGCCCACAGCTAGCGCGCCAACTATTGGTCACTCAGCAACAGCTGCAAATCCCGGGCAATCGCCAGCGTGCTTGGCAGGCTCTGGCAAAACGCGTACCGGTCAACGGTATTGAAAACATGGCGTACCTGATGGTGCAAAGTGAGCAGTTTGGTACTCCCGTTGCGAATGCTTTACGTGCGATCGCGGAAGAATCACGTCAGCATCATATGTTGCAGCTGGAAGAAAAAATCGGCCGTATGCCGAGTTTAATGAGTGCGCCACTGATCGTTTTTATTATGTTCCCGATACTGGTGATGCTCGGTGCACCTGCCTTTATATCGGTTATTCAATCATTGAAGACGGGGCTATAGATCATGCGCAACTTTATTAACGGAGTATGCTTAGTACTGGTATTGCCGCTGGTAGCTTGTAGCACAACTTCCGCGTCTAAGCCTTCGGTACCCGAGTTAACTGCAGAGCGCTCGGCACAGTTATCGTTCCAAAGTGGGCAGTACCAACAAGCTATCAAACACTATAAAAGCCAATTGCAAATGCATGCTGACGATCGCCATGCCATGCTCGGTATTGCGCGCAGTTATTTCGCACTCAAACACTATGAAAAAAGCCGCTGGTGGGCCTCTCAGGCACGCAATACTGCTGTTGATGGCGTCACCGCAGATTCGTTAGCTGCTGATAAGTCGAAACTCGACAAACTCACTGTCGATGCCAGCATTTTGATGGCGCGAAGCCAGATTGTACTGGGCGACTACATCGCCGCCAGCGACAACGCGGCGTTTGTGTTAAACCAAGAAACCGGCAGCTCTGTTGTTGACGAGCTGGTGAATGACAATACCGCTCGTTTAAGTGCTTGGCTCATTCAAGGTACGGCTTTGGATTACCAAGGAGAGCACGCTCAGGCGCAGGCCGTTTATCGTAATGCGTTGGCGCAGTATCCAGGTCAATTGAAACTAAAAAACAACTTGGCGTTGTCGCTAATTCTAACGGCTGATTATCGTGCTGCGGTCGACTTATTAATGCCGGTTGTGAGTAATCACACAGACAATGCCCGCGTGCGTAATACACTCATTCTAGCGCTGGCGATGCAAGGTCAGCTTGCTACGGCACGTGATATTTTACTGCGAGATATGACCGTGCTGGATGCGGATGCTTACTTGGCTCAGCTCACAGAAGACACAACATCAACCGCTGCGATTCCTTTTGGAACTGCTCTTACAAGCCCTGCTGAGGATACTCGTCAAGACGCCTCTTCGGCGGTATCTGTTGTGAGACGTACCCCCGAGGTAACCCCCTGATGCGTCGGCAGTTACAAGCCTGTTCTCAGACTCGGCAACGCGGTGCAGCCGCAGTGGAGTTTGTGATTATTGCTGGCGTGTTTCTCTCCACGTTACTGGCGTGTTTTGAATTTACACGGCTAATGATGGTGCGTGCGGTATTCGAGCATACGTTGGCCGAAACCGTTCGCATCGTAAAAGTTAAACCTGCCGGCACCAATTTCACCGCAGCATTTAATGAAACTTGGCAGGCTCAAGCACAGAACTGGGCTTGGCTGAAAGCCGATGCCGATTTGGAAATTACTAACGGTTTCTACGATCAAACCGCAACGCTGGCCAATGATCTTAAATCGGGCAATGTCGGTGGTTCGCAGTCGGGTGCTCAAGCGCTAGCGGTGTACGATATTCGTTATACCGCTGCCAGTTTAACGCTCGGTAACTTGCTGCCGGAAGTGGTATTTCAACAGCGTCTATTGGTGCAACATGAACAGTAAGTGCGCTGAGCTTTTAGGCAATGGACATCGTCAACGCGGCAGTTCTTCGATTGAATTTGTATTGATATTGATTCCCTTGTTGATGGTGTTTTATTTGGGGTTCGATTTGTCGCGCTATTTGCAAATCGGCGCCTCCCTCGATCGTCACGCTTATAGTTTGGCGCAAGTGGCTTCGACACCGGATCGCTGGCGCTTAGATGCGGATAACGCACCGCAGCTTTCTATCGATTTGCCGCAAGCACAGGGCTATCGGGATATGCTTCAGGGCTTGTTGTTACTGCCTGCCAGTGACGCGAATCGCATTGGTGTTGATCTTTACTATGTCTCTGAAACAACCGTTGAACACCAGCAAGCAGGGCAATGCGGTGGTACGCCGCCTGCCATGAGTGGGGTAACCAATGCGGTCAGACTACTCGGAGCAAAGCAGGCCGATGAAGCCGATCGTCATGTGTACGCTGTGCGTGTTTGTTACCGGCCTGCCGTGGTGAGTTTCTTCCAACGATTGGCTGAGGGCACATTGCTGCCAGAAGAGTTGTCATCCTTTGTTATGTTGCCGGGGAGAATTCAATGAAGCGCCACGTGGTAAAAAACCGAACCTCTCAAAGTTTCGCTAGGCCCGCTGCTAAGCACCTGCCCATGCCAAGAGCTATCGGGCGGCAACAGCGTGGCAATGTTGCTATCAGCGCGGTCATCGTATTGCCAATCCTACTGATGATGGTGGCTTTCAGTATTGATGTATCCAACCAGCTGCGGGTTAAATCCCGGCTAGCTGATGGTGTTGAAGCAGCTGCGCTCGCTGTGACTTTGCGCGCCGATGACAGTAGCTCAAACAACAAAAAACTGGCGCGGGCTTATCTACGTCGCTTCTTTGAAGGTAGTCGGCCCAGCGTTAACGGCGTGACTCAAAGCAATAACCGTTTTGATGTCGCTGCGCAGGTTGATGTCGATATGCTGATGATGCATCGCTTTTTTGACGATGCCGATGAGTTACTACATGAAACAAACGCGGCTGCCCAATATCGCAGTATTCAAGAAAAACGCATGGAGATTGCGTTAGTGCTAGATCTCTCGGGCTCGATGTCATCGCCAGAAGCCTTTGGCCCGATGATTGAAGCAACTAATCGGCTGATGGATCTAGCAGGCGACAATGTGGCGATATCGATCGTCCCTTTTTCGGGTGGTTCCGGTACGGATAGTAACGGCAATGGTGTGGGGTATTTTGCAGCATCGGTGAACCCTCGTAAGGCTGTAGCGGGTAAGTCGCTAACATGGCTGCCGAATGTGAATCGTAATTATTGTGTAAAAGGTGCTCAGGGTTCAGCTGCAGACGCGGCGCGTGACTGGAACAAAACACCTGATGAGTTAACCCCCGAATATCTGGAACAAACCGGTGGTCAGTATCTGTCAGAAAATTGTGTTGAATACCCAATCTTGTCGCTCACCCATGATCGGCAAGTGCTCAAAGATTATCTGGCAACCATTGTTCGAGAGAACCTCGATAGCTCAGATTCGATTATCTATGAAGGCATTATTTGGGGCGCTCGTGTGCTGTCTGATGATTGGCAAGGGTTTTGGGGCAGTGATGATTTGCCCACCTCTGATCCGGATGTTGAAAAACACCTCATCATGCTGAGCGATGCTGCGGACGCGCCGTCGGCCGCAGGCTTTTATCTGCGCGATATGCTGCGCTACTACTACGCCGGTGCTGCCTATGATCTTTGTGATGATATTACCGGCATTCGATCAAAGAATATCAACCTTCACCTGATCGGCTATCAGACTAACTTTAACTTTGATACTTGGACTCGATGGATCTATGCGACCGGTTGTTTCTTACCTGAAAACATGACCCAAGCCGGCGACGCGGATGGCGTTATCAGTGCCTTCGAAGAAGTGCTGTCGGTTAGCGCTTCTAGTCAATCCCTTATTCTTGTTGACCCTAAGTAATTTTGTTTTGGAGAAATTATGACGTTTATTATTCGCCAATTTGCCCTGTGTTTGTTGGTTGTTAGCAGTCTCAGTGCACATGCCTATAAAAGTGGCGACATGGTTGCTCCTGAGATTGCTGAAGAATTGTCGTTGAGCAAACGTGTGACGATTGTCGATTTTTTTGCCGCTTGGTGCGTGTCTTGTCGGATAGAGATACCGGTGCTGTCGAAAGCCTACGAAAGCATGGATCAAAGCCTTATCGAAGTCGTTGGGGTGGATGTTGATGACACGCTCGAAAAGGCGCAAAAATTTCAGAAAGAAATGCGTGAAAAAGGAATGACTTTCCGCGTGGTGAATGACATCGACCAATCCATTATTCAAGCCTTCGGCCCTAAAGGTATGCCAGCACTTTACTACATCATTGATGGCAAGGTTGTGGGTGCACGTTTAGGTGCAATTCCGCATATCGATAAACAGGTGATGGCCGACTTGAAGAGCCTTGGAGTACTGAAATGATGCATCAAGGTCGATTAGTGATGGGGCTTCTCTGTGTGATGACCCAGCCGCTCGCTGCGCTGGAGATCGAAGAGAGCGAAGGCGCAACCCACAACCTGAAGATGTGGCAATCCCCCTCCAGTGATACTGCTGCGCGAGAATCTGTCGATAGCAGTCAGCCTGAACTGGCACCTACGCTTCAGTTTGGCGGCGAGCTAGGTGGAGAGCTCGGAGGAGAGCTGGGTGCAAGCCTAGAAGAAGACGAAGAAAGCGAACCATCCATGCTCGCGTTTGTTGATGAATTGCTCGGTATCGAGGAAGTAAAACCTTGGGAGAAAGCCCGCCTTGCAGAGCAACCGATGAAGCCCGGTGGCGCGCAACCCGCATTTACCAAATTTAGCCGTAAGGTCTATGCCTCGAAAGAGGCGACTCGTGGCGGCACCGGTGTTGGCGGCGGTGGCTGCGGCTGTAACTGAACCGGCTTGATCCGGTTCACGTTGTAGATCCTATTTGTACACCTGCGCCGGTTGGCTCGGGGTGAAAATGATCCGTAAGGTGCCTTCGATGATGGAAGAAAGGCATCTTACCGCTGTAAACGGGCGTTAGCTCGATGTTCACTGATAATGAAAATGACACCACGTTCCCGCGGTTTGGCAAGATTCACTGCACTAGGCGCCACCGCAACAACCTTGCTACAAAGCCTGAGTGCGCAAGCTGAAGATAAAATAGGCCTGCATTACCTACACTACCAAGAAGGTGATGATCGCATCACTGTGGGTGATACGGTACTCAGCTTTGAAACCGACCTCGGCGTTGATCATACATTGGCGGGCTCTGTCGGTTACGACTCTATCTCTGGTGCGTCGCCTGCTTGGCAAACGACAACGCCGATTGAATCTGCAGAAGATCTTGCCAACCGTATTCGTCGCGTTGAACAGGCGCAAGCAGCTACGCCTGAGATCATTTTGTTCTACGAACCGGATTACCGCAACTATGCGGTCGAAAAGGTCGAGTTGGAAGACACACGAACATCTGCCGATGTCGCATGGACATCTCGCGATAAAAAACGTAACGAACTGACTGTGGGCATCAACTACTCAGAAGAAAGTGATTACGTTAGTGCAGGGGGGAATGTACAGTATTTGCTATATGCCGACGATAGCAAAAACCGCTCTTACCGTTATGGAGCAGCATTCCTCTATAACGTGAGTGATGTGTTTACAACCCTGTACCGAGATGTCGACAAAGAAAACCTCTATATCGGTAACTTCGAGATTGGCGTCAATCAGGTATTGAGCCCTAACAGTTTCATGTCGGTGAACGCGTTTTTTAACTACGAACACGGCTATTTAAGTAACCATTATCTGACGATTCTGCGCCAGTATGATGCTAATGCCGATGGTGAAATTGGCCCAGAAGAAGTCTTCCTAGCAACCGATACACGCCCAGACGAACGTGTTGGCGGTGGTATCGCCGCTAATTTTGTTCAGTCGTTTGGCGATTCTGTGGCCGCTCAGTTTTCATACCGCTTTTATGCCGACGACTGGGATATTCACTCACATTCCGTGGATACTGAGTTGAGCTGGCAAGTGACCGCCCCGCTGTTGTTGTATGCCAAATACCGCTGGTATACCCAAACGGGCGCCTGGTTCTTCAAAGATGCCGATGCTAGCGATAATCAGTTTGCCATCGTTGGCCCTGGTTCGGCTGATGAGCGACTCGGTGCGTTCAACGCATACACCGCAGAACTGGGTACACAGATCTATTGCGGATATGGGCTGTACGTCGATTTTGGTGGTGCCTGGTATGAGCAAAGTAATGGGTTTAATTCGGTGTCACTCATGGGTGGCTTTACGAAAAAGTTCTGAGGTAATCGCGATGTATAGACACCGATTTAATTGCATGACGGTTGCTTGCGAAGTGATATTGCATGGCGTTATGGATGATCACGCCAAGAGTATTGTGGCAGCCATTGAAGCGAATACACGCCGGCTTGAAACCAAGTATAACTTTCATAACCCCTACTCGTGGTTGAGCAGGGTGATTAACCAGCGACAAATAGCCGATGTGCCGGTGGATGCTGAAACCTGGAAGATACTCAGCCACGTTAAAAGCTATACGGCTTATACCGGTGAGCTTTTTGATATCACAGTGGGCACCCTGAAACAGGCAAACACGGCAGAAACACCCGAGCAGCATGCATCGCAAGTCGCTGAACTTCGTCAGTATATGGGGGATAGGGTTTGGTCGTTAGATGACGACTGCTTGCGCTTTACCAACGCCCATTGTCAGTTTGATCTAGGTGGCGTTGTCAAAGAATATGCCGTTGATGATGCTGTGCGCATTCTGAAACAATATCCGATGTCTGGGGCACTGATCAATTTTGGCGGTGATATCTACGTTTACGGAAAAAAAGAATCCGGTGATCCATTTCGCGTGGGAATAAAAAATCCCAAGAATCCAGCTGAGCCTTTGTGCATGGTTAAAATTGAAAATAAAGGCCTTACGACATCCGGGCACTATGAAAGACAGCGCAAAATAGCGGGTGAGGCGCATTCACACATCATTGGTGATATCGATCGTCGCATTTTATCAGTCACTGTGGTTACTGATACCGTATTGGAATCCGGCATTTACAGTACTGCATTAACAATGGACCCGAGACTTGAGATCCCAGCTGGCGCTGCACGTTTATTTATTGATGATCAGCTTGAGATTCATCAATCGCTTGCTAGTAGTTAATTATAGTAATTTCGTTAGAATCTATTTCACGCTAGGTTTGATTTGGTGAAATAGATATTCTTGTTGGTTTTAGCTTCTTGAGCGTCGGTAAAAAGTTCCTTGCCGATGCACTTTTCGTTAGTTTCTTCCGGTTACTTAGCAATTGCTAATGCAGGAAGATGTCATTTCTATAGCATTCGTATCGATCGGTCTTCGGTTGTTTTTTCGGCGAAGACAAAGCCTTTTGTGTCCCCCTTGTAGCATAAGGCACTTTGCCGTTTTTACCGATATTCCCCGTCATTTTTCTCAATAATAATGATAAATTAATCGGAAGATACTGAATGAATATTAAACCATTCAAACAACTTGCCAGAGTTGTTGTTGCAGCAATGCCATTAACCTTCGCAGTTTTTGCGCAAGCACAAGTAGAGCCGGTAGCCTTGTCTCGGCCAAATATTTTAGCGTTTGAGTTAGAGTCTCAAATTTTGAATGAAACCATGTTGGTAGAGGTGGCACTGCCTTTGTCTTACGCCAATGCGCCTATCGATGCAGAGTACCCGGTAGCCTATTACGGCGATGGTGGATTCATGTTTTTGATGGTCGCTAATGATAATCTGCGTCTAGCATCTGGTGGCAATTACTTACCTGAAATAATTACTGTTGGCGTTGATTTCAAAGATTACTTGAATCCTTGCAAGCGCCTACAGTGGTATACCGCAACAGCCATTACTGGGCATGAGGTGTGTGGCGACATTGGTGGAGGCGCTGATGATTATCTTTCGTTTCTCGAACAAGAGCTTAAGCCTCTGATTAATGCACAGTTTAAAACAGATGAAAATCGTGAGGTGTTAGCAGGGCATTCTCAATCTGGGGCATTGGCGTTGTATTCGCTATTTACCAAAACGCATCTTTTTGATGCCTACATTGCTGCAAGTCCATCAGTGTATTGGGCAAATGAGCATTTAATGACAGTTGCTGATGAGTTTATCGCTGCCAATGTTGCAAATGTTCCCTCACTTTATCTATCCGTGGCGCTGAATGAATTGGGTGACGACAGTAAAGGACCTGAAGTGGTAGCAGTAAATGAGGCGTTATTTTCTCAGGTGTTTCGTATGCATATGAAATTAGAAAATGCATCGATTTCAATGCCTCTAACGTTTCAATCATTTGCTGACGAAGATCATGCTTCTGTCGGTGGTCGGGCGATGCACGACGGTATTAAAACCCTATTTGCTGAGGGTATTGCTCAATGATTCACTTAATAAATCGAGAGGTGCCTCGAAAAGGTAGTCAGGATGAGGAGCGTCAAGGGAAGAGAAAAGAGCCCCAAGAGCACAATAGAAAGGTAAAGCATTCAGTGACACAACGTCGTCAAATCTCAAAAGATCGCAATCTCTTGTCGATTTTGATAGCGGGATTCATGTGTGTCAGCATCGGCGGCTGTGACAACGACGCCTCTGACGATGGGAGTAAAGTTCGTCTCAATGTCGAGACGCCAGCAGTGTTTGCCGACGTGCAGTTAACAAGTCGCAATGGGGTAATTGCTCGTGCAAAAACGAATGAAGACGGTATTGCTGAATTGGTTGTGTCAGCCGAAGATGTTGTTACTACCGGCGATACTAAAGGTATGCTCGTTCGTTTATCTGTCGATGCAAACAATAGTGGTCGTTATCTATGCATGGCAGAAGACTGCGGCAGTTTCGACGGTGAACTTATTCATGAAGGTGAGTTGCTGCCAAGAGAATTGACACAAGGCCTGAGCTTATTGAATTACCGCTACCTGAAACCCATGGATAGCGTGACTGCTAGCGCAGCCCCAGAATTCGAGACGATTCAAGTTACCTACTTGGGTGCTTTGGCCGCAGAGGTGATGAAACAAAGTCTTACCGAAGATCCTCTCACAGTGACTGACTATTCCACCCAAGCGGAGGAAGCGTCGCAGGTCGTTGTGGCTGCATTGAATATGCCTTTATCGACAACAACCGACTTGCAGACCTGGAAGCCAGCGACAGCTGACGTGGATGAGCAGGAAAACGTATCGCTAACAGATTTGATCAACAGACAAATGAGTCGGTCTTTCGTTGGAATACCTGCGGTATCAGATAACCCGTCGATTATGGCCGTGGTTTTAACAGAGCAGTTGTCGCAGTTAGGCCGGGCAAAGCGGTTAGGATTTCAACCAGAATCAATATCCGCGATGCGTGGTTTGGCGATAAACCACAAATCCAACTTTGGGTCTATGCGCGTTGCAGATGATAGCTCGACGGCTGCGCAGATGGCGATGTTCAGACAGCAGCAGGATGTGGATATGGAGCGGTTGCTCCATAGCGTATATGCCGGGCCGGCGACACAGTAAGATAGCGATACGGGATGTATTGATCTGAGTATTAGGTCATATCGCTCGAGTGATCTGCTTGAGTATCTTGTGATAGTGCTGCAACGGATTTGCGGCATTCGACTTCTAATAAGTCAATAAACTTTGTCAGAACTGGGTTCGGTGCTTTGCGTGTTCCCCACACTGCTGCCACTCGCATTTGTGGTAGGTCATTCAGATCTCTGCACTTAAGCTGCACGAGGCTGCCATTGCTGAGTTCATCCTCGATCTGATGATGGGCCATAAATCCCCAGCCCGCGCCGTGACAAATCAACGATTTCTGCAACCGGACGCTATTGACGGTATATAAATCGGTGACGCTAACCCCATAGTTGTAGTCAACCGTATCTGCAGGGTACGGCGACATTAATACTTGTTGGTGGTTATCCAGCTCAGCGTATTCGAAGGGGTCATCCAGAGCCGCCAGCGGGTGGTCGTGTGATGCGATTAACATAAGATCACAGGCATAGAGCTGTCGGCCATCCAAGCCCTTGATCGGAGCTGCATCCCATAGCTGGGCAATCAGCAATGCTGCTTCATGTTGAAACAGCTTTTGCATGGCAACGTCGACGGAGTATTCGTGGATGGTTAGCTGAAACTCTGGGTGAAGTCGAGTAAATGTGCTTGTGGCACGGGCGAGAGGTTCAATAGGGATCATTTCGGTGATCGCAATCGAGACGTTGGTGGCTATCTGTTGCCGCAGATTATCGACTTTGGATTCCAGTCGTTCAACTCGTCGCATAATAATGCTGACATCACGGCGCAATGTAATGCCATGCTGTGTCAATTCCGGCCGATATCCCGAGCGGTCAAATAGCGTCAAGCCAAGATGCTCTTCAAGCTGTCCGATGGCATAACCTACCGCTGCCACGGTTCGGTTTAGCCGTTTGGCTGCCGCTGAAAAGCTACCGAGTTCTACAGCGTGTTCAAAAACAATCAATTGATCCAATAGGTTAGGGTGCATTTGTACAGATCCTATAAAATTGCTTTAGGGATTCTAAAAAATTATTAGATATTTTTTGATGTCTTGATTTGAAATACTCCGTCACCTGCCTGCGAGTGCTCACAAATCAGGCAGTCACCGTTGAGTTCTGTGCAGATGTTGTTGCGCTCGTACGGTGATGACCCTTTATCGTTCGATACTGACAGGAGTAGAACGGTCGATGATTGATGAAATAAAAAAAGTCCTACTGAATCTCGTACCTTCGACACCGGATTATGTCTTTGACCACCTACAGGGAAGTATGACCTTACGCAATTTTTCAGCCGGCGAGTATCTTTGTTGGCCTGAATCAGCGTGCGCAAATGATGATTCAGCGCAACACTATCACTATATTAAAAAAGGTCTCTTGCGCTGCTATTACCAAAGACCGGATGGCAAAGAATTCAACACACGTTTTGTGCATGAAGGGCAGTTGTTTGCCAATGTGCTTGCGTCTGCTGAAGGGGAATGTGCCGAACTATATGTGCAAGCACTAGAACCTGTTACAGCTGTTCAGTTGATGTCGGTTGCTGATTTACGCAAGCAGAGTGAAACCGATATTTACTTTGCCCGTTTCATTATGCGATGTATGCGATCAGCGTATATCGATCGAGAAAATCGTCAATATATGTTGCAGTCTGCATCAGCTGTTGAACGTTATTCATATATCAGGGATGCATTTCCGCAGCAGTTGCTGGCGCGTATACCCCAATATCATTTGGCATCTTATCTGGGATTAAACAGCATTACATTCTCGCGTGCTAAAAAGGCGTTTTTGACTCAACAAAACAGTCAGCCGGTGGCCTCAAATTTTGCCTTTGCATCCATCTAAGCAATCACTGTAAGCGGCTTTAGGCCACAATGTGTGGCCTTCCTTGTAGATACCAATGAGTCTTCGATGACTGTGTCAGTCAAATTGAATACCTCTTTTGGCGAGGTGTGCCTCGTTTACCTCAAGCAAATTTTTAAATGTTGGCATGAAGTCGTTTTTTAAACCACTCGTCAGGCTGGCGAGTGACTTCGCTGCCTTCGGCGCTTCAAACGGATTACCGGATAGCATGACGCCGCGCAGGTGCTCGACTGATCCGTAAAACCCTGAGATTACTTTTACTTGTTGGTAGGGTACTTCAAATATCGATGAACCTTCCTGCATGGTTTCCCACAAAAATGTATCGAGCTGATAACTCTCGGCGCGCATGTCCATGGCATTGTGCATTGGATCTTTATTGAATTCCTCGACCCACGCATCGATTTCTTCGAGATTGGCAGATAGCTCGTTATACAATGCTCGATTGACAAAATAGGCACTGCGCTTGGACTGCAGAGATTCAAATTCAATGGCCTTTTCAAATCCTGAATTGGCGGCAAGGTAGACGCCGACGATCGTTGCGACGAGGGTAAATACCTGACCCAGCCAAAATTCGATATTGATACTGTTCATGGATGCATGCTCTGGTAGTTTCGGGGCTGTGGTAAACGATTTTGGGATGTCATAGATCTACTCCTCCTGGGGAAAGAGCGATCTATGTGTCGTTCAAGGCGGGCGTTGGCTAACGATTAGAAATGATCAACACCCAGTTGCTCTTCAAGGCGGTCAGCCATGCCGGCAACGATAACGACAGCATGATGTAGCTCTTCCTTGTCAAGGTCACTGAGCAGCCATCGAGAGGTGGCGACCAAATGTGCAGTTTCACCTTCGCCATCAATCGCCCAATTCGAGAACGGTTTTTGGGCGTTTTCTTTCAGCAGCATAGTGGCCATCTCTGTGCCAAGATGATGATTTGGCAGACCATCCATTTTTAGAACTGCAGATGAGACTTCGACAATCTGTGTGCCATTTCCGAGATCGTGGTGCGCAATCACAACCCGTTGAGAGCGACCTTCGCCCATGTCAAATAACAGGCTAATCAAGTCTTCGCCCTCTGCGTCAGTTGTCCATCCGAGGGCGGCAGTATGTTGATTGATCGTATTGTGAAATTGTTGGCTCATGTTGTTAGCTCCGAAGATTAAAAGTTGTCTGCACCAAAGCGGGCTTCCATTTCGTCAGCCGCGAAAGCGATCGCATAGGTCGCGTGCTCGAACTCGGCACTGTCCATGGTGTTGAATAAAAGCTCTTTCGTGGCAGTGATGTGCGGTGTATCACCAATGTCTTCGATGGCCCAACCGAGATTGGTTGATAGGCTGTTCTTATTGAGCAGCTCGTTGGTAAATTTTTGCATGTCTTCAGCGGCAACAGCGCTTAACGGTGCTGCTGGCGAAGTGATTTGTATAATGGTCTCGTCATTGCTGATCGACCGCACAAAAAAATGCACACGCTGGTAACGCTCATCACCGAGTGCAAAATCGGAGACCAGATACGTTTCCGAGTGGGCTTCGAGGGTGGTCCAACCGAGCTCCAACGCGTAAGAAAAAATTTTGTCAGTTTCAGTATTTGGAAATGGATTAGGGTTGCCTAATGCGCTAAGGCCAACGGAATCCATAACTTTTTTAAGTAGCGGATTGTTACTTGAATTTAAACCTGATTCTTTCACTTGTTGCGTGATCGCTTTTTTTAAAACTTTTAACATGGAAGATTCCTATTGTAAAAATATGAGAATTTGCTGAACGAAAGATGCATCGATTTTCAGGTGGCGGGCAATATGGTGCAGTGCATCAAGTTCTCTTTCGTCGATGTTTTGATCGGCACGTGCAATGACGACTAGGCGCTGAATCAAAGCGCATTTTTCCGGCGCAGGTAGGTTTTTGATGGGAACAACAGCAACGTCGAATACCGATTTTGCGAGTTCTAAAGGCGTGTCAGACGTTTCTAACTCGTCGATATAACTATCAAAGAGAGTTTCACCCACCTGATCACGTAAATTGGCGGCTTCACTGGCAACGAGTTCGCCGTCAGCGTAAGCAACCCAAGCGCCTGCCCAAAACAAACACTCATTTAACAGACGTTGTCTTTCTTCATCCGGTGTTGGTTCCATAAACGCCAGTACAGTGTTTATTTCATTGTCTAACGATTCGATATCCAACGTATCTTCGGTGATGGGCTGGTTAGTCAGTTCCAGGTAGGGTTGGGATCGTGAATAAAGGTCGACTGCCATGACACGAATCGGGTTGAACGGATGGCTTGAATAGCAATGGGAGGTATCTTCAAGATTATTGGCAAGATCACCGAGGTCTTTTATCTGGTTTGCGTACTCTTTTATATCGAAACTGATGACCGGCGCGGCGACACCGCAGGAAAGCTTCAAAAAGGCGCTGATAGCCGCTTCCGGGTTTTCGCACACATACAAGCCGGTGCGATCAGCTGAAATTTCTGCACGGCGACTCCAGCTCATTAGTCGCATCGCGTCACTGGCGTCAATCGCGCTGTCATTGAGAATGCCATGTGTTGGGAGGGATGCGTGGTTGAATAATGCATGGCCAAGTTCATGGCCGACGACGAAGTTGATTTCGTCATTGTTCATGCTTTGTAGAAGACCTGAGCTGAAGGTGAGAATAATTCGGCCGTCTGCCAGTATCGCGCAGGTCGCATTGGGCTCAGGGCTATTGTAAATGTACACTTCGATGTTTTTATCGTGGAGGCCTAGCTTTTTACTGGCAACCTGGATTTGCTCATGTAATTCGGGGGCAATGGACGCACTGATTCTCAAACCTTGGCCTAATAAGCTGCGTCGGTAGCTGTCGTCGTTGGCTTCCTGCCGTCTTTTTTCTGCGAGTACTCGGATGGTTTTGTTGTTCATCAAGGCATCGTAGAGTGTAATGTCGGATGAAAAACGCGTGTTTTTAGAAATAGTATTCATGATCGTGACGTTTATTTTTGCATGGGATTGGCTCACTCATTCCGAAAGGGCTATTTCGTTTTTTGAGTGAATGATTGCAAAGGAATAATAGTCATCGAAAAATACTGCGCATTAGCAATTGCTAAGTGGTATAGGCCGTATTTGAGATTTTTCTATATTTGGATATGTTTCACATGGTGAAATAAAACAGGTGAATTTCTATATGATATATTT